>CACYFF010000010.1 GCA_902773665.1 uncultured Eubacteriales bacterium
CCTTTCTTCCATGATATCTCATGCGGACTTTGAATAAATCCCTGTTCCATTTCTTTTTCACAGTATGGGCATTTCATATAGATCCCTCCACTATAAATTACGATTTGCTGACATCTCCATTATACTGCATCGCTGAATGATTACCTATTGCCGGCAGACCAAGCATCTAAAAAAGGACGAAGCTCCGGCTTCGCCCTTTTCGTTTCCATTTATTTTGAGATCAACACATCGTCCTTGATCGCCACGTTGCAGGTATCGATGCGGATATCCTGCCAGACGTTGTTGACGACATAGGGTTCGGTCTTCAGGTACTCGTCCAGCTGCTCTCTGGTGTCAAACGAGACGACCAGCATGGACCCGACCAGCTGCCCGGCCTCATTCGTGATGCCGCCGGCGCAGTGCACGTGGCCCTTCTCCTGGATCTTCATGACGTTGGCGAAATGCTTCTCCCGGACGCTCATGCGCCGCTCAAGCGCGTTTTCATCCTTTCCGTCGTATGCGACGATCAAAAAATTCATGGAGCTACCTGCCTTTCTCTTCCTGCTATTCTCTGCCCATCTCTGCGCCCTTTGCAGCTTCCGTTACGATGGTATCCGTGTTCCAGCCTTTCCGGGGGCTTGCGTTGACTGCTACGATCTTTTTGCTCATATGCTCATCCGCACTATCTATATCTGTCTTCTATTTCAGCAGCTCCAGTGCCTTCTGCAGCTGCAGGTCGTTCACGAGATTGCCCTCTTCATCGTAGCAGTCCTCCGTGAGCTCCACCACGTAATCGGGTTCGATGCCCTGCTTGTGGATGACGCTGCCGTTCGGAGAGTAGTACTGCAGGATCGTAAGCTTGATGCCGGAGCCGTCCGTAAGCTGCTCGACGGTCTGGATGATGCCCTTGCCATAGGTCGTGACTCCCACCAGCGGCCCGCCGTTGTTATCCTTGATGCCTGCGGAAAGGATCTCGGAGGAAGATGCGGAGCCCTCATTGACGAGCACAACGTAGGGCAGATCCGTCTTGCCGGCTTTCGTGCGGTAGTAATCCCGGTTGCCGTCATGATCTTCCGTATAGGCCACGACGCCCTGATCCAGCAGGATATCCGCAATGCCTACTGCGGAATCCACCAGACCGCCGCCGTTGTCGCGCAGATCCAGGATAAAGGACTTGGCGCCCTGCGCTTGGATATCGGCCATCGCTTCTTCGAAGGCTTCTACGGTCTTTTCTTCGAATCCGCTTACCGCGATATAGCCGATGCCGTCCTCCAGCATCTTATGGTCCACCGTCTGCGCCACGATCGTGCGCCGGGTGAGCGTAACGTCGAAGATCTCCTCGCCCCGGCGGATCGTAAGGGTCACTTTCGTGCCCTCGTCGCCGCGGATCGCTGCCGCGCAGGTATCCAGGTCTGCGCCCACGTACTCGGTGCCGTCCACCGCCAGGACAAGGTCGCCCTTGCGGATGCCCGCCTCTTCGGCGGGGCTGCCCTTGGTGGGCGTCACCACCTCGACATAGCCGGAGTCGCCTGCGGAGATCGTGACCCCCACACCGGAATACACGCCGGTGAGGGAGATCATGGTCTGCTCGTATTCGGAGGGCGTCATGTAGTAGGAATAGACATCGCCCAGGCCTTCGAACAGGCCCTTCAGCATGCCGGTCTCCAGGGCGTCTTCATCCACATCGATGTAGAAACGCTTCATGACGTAGTCCCGCAGCTCGTCCAGCTTGCCGTAGGTCTGCGTCATGTGCCGGTATTCCTGGTATTGCTCTTCGTTGAGCATGTGAGACGACGCGATGCCCAGCTGGCCGAGCACGCCGCTCATCTGCAGGGTCAGCAGCCCTGCGCCGCCGCACACGACGGCCAGGATCAGTAAGATGATAAGTGTTGATTTCTTGATCTTGATCATAAGGATCCGCTCCTCTTGATATCTTTTACGGTCAGCTGCAGTTTGCGGTGACCGTTGAATTCGTTGATGCCCAGCTCGCTCGCCACGTCCAGCTTTGCACCGGAACGCAGCAGATCCGCGAAGTCCGCCGCCCTGCGGAACAGGACGCAGGAAACTTCCACGCCGTCGCTGCCGGCCGCGGTAAAGCGCACGTGCTGGCCTTCACTGCCCATATACTGGACATTGTACACGTCTGCGCCGCCGATGGCAAACAGCGGTTTCGGGTTCGCCTCGCCGAAGGGCTCCAGCAGCTTGAGCGCGTTCGCGAATTCCAGTGTCTTTTCGGAAGGCTCCAACATCTTTTCGATGGAAAGCTTTTCGTCCAGCGCGTCGGGCCGTTCCGCCAGGATGCTGCGCATCAGATCGTCCATGCGGCTGCGCAGCGCCTCCAGATTCTCCTTCGGCAGGGAGAAACCGCAGGCCCCCGCGTGACCCCCATAGCGCTCGAACAGCTCGCCGCAGGTGGAGAGCATACCGTGTAGGTCCAGTCCCGGGATGCAACGTCCGGTGCCTTTCAGCAACCCGTTCTCGCTGGGTGTTACGATGCAGACCGGCCGGTGGAACTGCTCCTTGAGCGATCCCGCCACGATGCCCGCCACTCCTTCGTGGGCGCCAGGCGCTTCGATGACGGAGAACAGATCGCCGCAGTCTCCGGCAGCGATCGCTTCCATGCAGATGTCTCTCGTACGATCCTGGGCAAACCGGCGATTGCGGTTGCATTCCACCATGAAGGCGGCTTTGTCTTCCAGAGGCCCATCGTCTTCCAGCCCAGCCAGCAGTCGGACGGCTCTGTCCGCCGTAGCCATGCGGCCGCAGGAATTGATGTGGGGCGCCAGGATGAACCCGATGTCGTCCGCATCCACCTCTTTGCGTTCGAGCCCTACCATGTCGAGAAGAATGCGGAGGCCTCTGCGCTTTCTCGAATTGATGACCCGCAGACCGTACTTGACAAGACTTCGGTTCTCATCCAGCAGAGGCACCACGTCCGCCACGGTGGAGATCGCCACCAGATCCAGCAGATCCGTGATGTCCTGCCGGGTAAACCTGTCATCTCCTGCTGCGGTCAGCCTCCTCTGGATGGCTTGGGCCAGCTTAAAGGCGACGCCGCAGCCCGACAGCCCCGGGAACGGATAGCGGCTGTCCTCCCTGTGGGCGTTCACCAGCAGGCAGTCCGGCATCGCACCCGCCTCCAGTTCGTGGTGATCCGTAACGATCACATCCAGGCCCAGTTCTTTCGCGTAGGCCACTTCCTCGCGGTTCGTGCTGCCGCAGTCCACGGTAACGAGCAGCTGCGCGCCCTTCTCCGCGATGCGCCGCACGGCGTCCTTGTTAAGCCCGTACCCGTCGGTGAACCGCGAAGGAACGTAAAAGTTCACCCGGTCCGTCAGTTTCTGCAACACGGTGTAGAGCAGCGCCGTAGCCGTTACGCCGTCCGCGTCGTAGTCTCCGTAGATCCAGATGGACAGTCCGTCCGCCGCTGCCTGCAGCAGTTTGTCCGCCGCCGCAGGCAGATCCGGCAGAAGTTCCGGATCGTAGGTCCGTTTCGGCGCCGGCGCGAGGAAATCCTCAGCCTCTTCCCCCGTGCGGATGCCCCTGCGCTGCAAAATGCCCATAACCGAAGCAGGGACCCCTTCGGGTCCCCATGCCGGTATCGTATTTGTCTGTTCGTATATCCAGGTACTCATTAATTGCGTACAGATGGCGTAATGTAATTCAGCGGGTTCTGGTATTTGCCGTTGACCCGTACCTCAAAATGCAGGTGATTGCCGGTGGACATGCCGGTGGAGCCGATGAGCGCGATCGCCTGGCCTCTTGCCACCACGTCGCCCGTCTTTACCAGCAGCTTGCTGGAGTGCGCGTACAGCGTGACGATGCCGCCGCCGTGGTCGACCATCACCATATAGCCGTAGGAGTTGTTCCAACCGGCTTTGATGACCGTACCGGAGTTGGCAGCCAGAATGTTCGTGCCACCCGCTGCGCCGATGTCCACGCCGGTGTGGTAGTTGCGGCCGCCCAGCAGCGACAGATAACGCCAGCCGAAGGGAGACGTGATGCGCGTGCTCGCCTGGGAGGGCCAGCACATGGCGCCGCCGATGTACTGCGTGTTGGCGCTCTGCAGCACCTTGATGGTCTCGCTGATGGCGTCGGCTTCTTTCTTGACGGCATCGTACTGCGCAGACAGCGTGTTGACATCCGCTTCCACTTCTTTTCTGCGGGCGTCGACTTCCTGACGGTCCGCTTCGAGAGAAGCCTTCTTCGCCGCGACGGCTTCCTGCTGCACGATGAGCTGGTCTTTGAGGGCCTGCAGTTTGTTCTTCTGCTCCTCGACTACATCGTACTGGTCTTCGAGGCCTGCCAGCAGTTCCGCATCTGCGTTGTAGATGCGCTCCACCATATCCATGTTCGTCATGAAATCCGACATGGAGCTGCTGCCAAACAGGACGGAGAGCATACCCACGTCGCCGTTCTTGTACATGCTGCGCAGCCGCGCGTTCAGGTCGTCGTTCTGCTTTTCGATATCCTTCTGCAGCTGCTCCAGTTCCTCCAGAGCGACTGCGATCTCTTCCTTCGTTTTGTTGAGATCCGCTTCCAGTCCGTTGAGTTCCTTCTGGGACTGATAGATCTTCTGATCCAGGGCGTTCAGCTCCGCCTGCACCTCTTCCAGGTTCTTTTTCTCCTGGTTGAGCTGGTTCTGCACCTGCTCTTTCTGGTTGTTCTTCTGGTTGAGCTGGTTCTGGTAGTCCTCGATCGTCTGCGCCCCCGCTGCGAACGGGGTCACGAAAACAGCGGCAGCCATCGCGACTACGATGCTCCACAAAGCGACCTTCGCCCGTATCTTTCCTTTCGTCAGTTTCTCTCTTCTCATGGAATTCCCCCGTTTTTCCCCTTGTGTCTTTGCTATGCCTGCAGGAACCGTCTCATGGACAGGATGCTGCCGAAGGCACCGATGCTGATGCCCAGCGCGATGTAGATCCATGTGAGGTTGATCATCATGAAGTTCGTCTCCACGAGACTGGTGGACAGCAGAATGACCGCCTGCTGGCCGATGGCCGCCATGAGCCGCGCGTAGATGGCCCAGGTGCAGCCCAGTGCGATGAGCGCCGCGATGAGGCCGATGAACATACCTTCCAGCAGCAGCGGTCCCCGGATGAACCAGTTCGTCGCGCCTACGTATTTCATGATGCGGATCTCCTCCTGACGCGCCATAACGGTGAGCTTTACCGTATTAGACACGACGACCACGGAGACGATGATCAGGAAGGCGATGACCACGAGAGCGCCCTTCTGGATGCCCTCCGAGATCCGCAGGATCTTGTTGACTTCCGTCTGATAGTAGCGGACGTCTTCGACGCCGGACATGGACCGGCTGACCTCCGCCACCAGTTCGCCGTCCTCCAGATTCTCCAGGGTGACCCGCAGAGAATTGGGCAGCGGATTGGATGCCAGGCCGTCCAGCAGGTAGGCGTTATCGCCCCAACGGGTCTTGAACTCCTCCATAGCCTGGGCTTTTGAGATGTATTCTACGTTTGCCACGCCCTGCAGCTGGGACAGGCTGTTGCGGATGACTTCCGCCTGGGCTTCCGTCTGATCGTCCTGCAGGAACACTTCGATCGTATCGAACTGGTCCTTGATCTCCTCCGTGATGAAGTTGACGTTTACCGTCAGGAAGAAGAACAGGCCCAGAATGAGCAGCATGGCCGTGATCGCGAACAGCGATGCGACCGTCATGCCCTTGTTGCGGAAGATCTGGACGATGGCCTGCTTGAGGGAATAACCTAGACCTTTAAACATCGGCAGCTATCCCTCCTTTGGTATCGCGGATGATCTGTCCGCTCTCGATCTCCACCTCGCGCTTGCCCATCCTTTCCACGATGTCGAACGCGTGGGTGACCATGACCACCGTGGTGCCCCGCAGGTTGACCTGGTTGAGCAGCTGCATGATCTCCCATGCGGTGTCTTTGTCCAGGTTGCCGGTGGGCTCGTCCGCGATGAGCACCTTCGGATTGTTGATGATGGCTCTGGCGATGGCAACTCTCTGCTGCTCGCCGCCGGACAGCTCGTCCGGGAATTTATCCGCCGCTTCGCCGATGCCCATCAGATCCAGCACCTGGGGCACCTGCCGTTTGATGACGCGGGGTTTATGATGGAGCACCTCCATGGCGAAGGCGACGTTTTCGAATACCGTCTTGTTGGGCAGCAAGCGGAAGTCCTGGAACACGACGCCCAGCGATCTTCTCAGCTGGGGGATCTCCCGGTTGGAGAGATGGGTAATGTCCCGGCCTGCAACGATCAGCTTGCCTTCGTCCGGCTCTATTTCTTTCAGGATCAGTTTAATGAAGGTGGATTTTCCTGCGCCGGAAGGCCCTACGAGAAACACAAAGTCCCCTTTGTCTATGTGTATCGTAGCGTTTTCCAGGGCCACCTTCGATCCGTACCGCTTGGTAATGTTATCGAATATGATCACTAATCTGGCCTCTTGTGGTTTTAGGTACAATTTAACATCTAATTATACCATATATTCTATTGAAGGCCAAATTGTGCCGTCATTTTATTCATGTTTTTTCAGTGAAGCGAGCAGTTTTCTGCCTTCGGGCATATCCCAGGGCAGCACGCAGGCGTATTCCGCACGGTAGACCGTCTCCGCGCCTATGTCCGGCAGGGCCAGGTAGGAAGATGTCCCCAGGTAGGCGTCGAGTTCTCTTTTATGCACGCCGGGATTCATCCGGTTGACCACGAGCACCGCCGCAGGAAACGCGTAGCGCAAACGCTGCAGGAGGGGCGACGCCGGAAGCAGTTTTCCGGGCAGCGGATCGACGACGAGATAGACTTTGTCCGCCCCTGCCAGCACGCCTTCGAGCAGCAGGTCTTCCAGGCCGGAGCAATCCAGCATGGTGACGCTGCCCGGCAGCTTTTCCGCAAAGCGCAGGATATCGTCCGCGGTGTTCAGTTCCGGCTGCAGGGGCGGAAGCGAACCCGGCCGGACTGCCCAATGGACGCCGCGCCAGAGGTTGGAGGGTCCTGGAAACGGTTTGCCGTCCGCGAACAGCTGATAATAATCCGTAAAGCCGCTCAGAAGAAAGGTCTTCGCCATGCCGCAGGCGTCGAACACGTAGGGCTTCCCCGCCTCCGCAAAACATACGGAGCACTCCTCCGAAAGCGCGCAGGCCAGTGCGAGGGCTGTGAGGGTCACGCCGCTGCCCCGCTGCGGGCTGCAGACCGCAACGATGCGCTTGCCCCGGGAAGGTCCGTTTTTTCTTTTCCGCATAAAAATTCTCCCGCCAGAGGATCTGTGGGAGAATTTTACATTAACACAATGGAATTGTCAAGAATTTACAGGCAGTTTTTGACGGCTTTTGCGATATCCGTTGCCGTCAGTCCGTACTGTTCCATCAGTTCTCCGGGTTTGCCGGACTGTCCGAAGACATCCTGCACGCCGACCATGGCCATGCGGCAGGGGGCTTCTTTGCAAACGGTTTCTGCAACGGCGCTGCCCAGACCGCCGATGACGGAGTGCTCTTCTGCGGTCACGATGCATCCACATTCCTTTGCAGCCGCGACGACTTCGTCCTTATCCAGGGGCTTAATGGTATGCACGTCCACGACGCGGCACTCGATGCCTTCCGCTGCCAGCATTTCCGCCGCCTGCAGCGCTTCGTTCACCATGATGCCGGTCGCCAGGATCGCGGCGTCTTTGCCTTCTCTTACGCGCAGCGCCTTGCCGATCTCAAACGTCTTGCCTTCCTCGTAGATAACGGGAACGGCCGCACGGCCCAGACGGATGTAGACCGGACCCTTGTAGGCTGCTGCAGCCTTGATGAGCGCTCTGGCGCTCACGTCGTCCGCCGGGTTGAGCACCGTCATGCCGGGGATCGTCCGCATCAGGGACAGATCTTCGACGCACTGGTGGCTGGCTCCGTCTTCGCCCACGGTGACCCCTGCATGGGTCGCGCAGATCTTGACGTTGGCGCCTGTATAGGCGATGGAATTGCGGATGATCTCATACGCTCTTCCGGAAGCAAACATGGCGAAGCTGCTGGCGAACACGGTCTTGCCGGAAACAGCGAGGCCTGCTGCCATGCCCATCATGTTGGCTTCTGCGATGCCTGCGTTGAAGAAGCGGTCCGGATAGACGTCAGCAAACTTCTTCGTCTGCGTGGATCCGGACAGGTCTGCGTCCAGAACGACGATATCGGGGTTTTCGGCGCCCAGTTCCACCAGAGCCTTGCCGTAACTGGCTCTCGTTGCTATTCTTTCTGCCATTACAGCTCACCTCCCAGTTCTGCCATTGCCTGCTTCGCCTGTTCCTCGTTCGGCGCCTTGCCGTGCCAGCCGGCCTGACCTTCCATGAAGGAAACACCCTTGCCCTTGACGGTCTCTGCCACGATGACAGTGGGCATACCCTTGCACTTTCTCGCCATTTCCAGAGCGTCCAGGATCTGTTCGAAATCGTGTCCGTCGATCTCCAGCACGTTCCAGCCGAACACCGCGAATTTCTCCGCGATGGGCATGACGTTCATGACGTCTTCGTTACGTCCGTCGATCTGCAGACCGTTGTGGTCCACGATGGCGCACAGGTTATCCAGCTTGTAATGCCCTGCCGCCATGGCAGCTTCCCAGACGATGCCTTCCTGCAGTTCGCCGTCTCCGAGCAGCGTGTAGACGCGCCCGCTGCCTCCGTCCAGTCTGCCGGCCAGCGCCATGCCGACTGCCGCGGAGATCCCCTGGCCCAAAGAACCGGTGGACATCTCCACGCCGGGCAGCATCTTCATGCTGGGATGACCCTGCAGACGGCTGCCGATCTTGCGAAGGGTCACAAGATCCTCCTTGGGGAAGAAGCCCCGCTCCGCCAGGCACGCGTACAACGCCGGCGCCGCATGACCTTTGGAGAGCACGAATCTGTCCCGGTCTTCCAGGGCCGGCTGCGCCGGGTCGATGCGCATCTCGCTGAAGTACAGCGCGGTGAGCAGATCCGCCGCCGAAAGGCTGCCGCCGGGATGTCCGCTCCCTGCGGAATAGACTTCTCTGATGATATCCTGCCTTACTGTTTTTGCGATCTGTTGCAGCTGCGTGTGTTCCATATTACCTCCGTATTGCCGCTTTGATCAAAAAGACGGGAAGAGCCGGGAGCCGTTTTAAACGCTTGGGCTCCTGGATCATCCGGTACAGCCATTCCAGGCCGTGATCGATATAGAACTTGGGGGCACGGTTGAGCTGACCGGACCAGATGTCCAGACTGCCGCCCAGGCCTGCCGCCGCCTTTACTTTTAAAGCATCGCGATGCTTTATCACAAAATATTCCTGCTTCGGAGACCCGAGCGCCACGCACAGAAAATCCGCACCGCTGGCATTGATCTCCGCCACGACTTCGGATTCTTCTTCATCCTTGAAGTAGCCGTCCCGGAAGCCCGCGATCTTCAGACCCGGGATCTCCTTTTCCAGGTTTGCCGCTGCCGCTTCCGCGACGCCGGGCTTGCTTCCCAGCAGATAGACGCTGCGGCCCAGCTTTGCGCACAGTTCGATGGCGCTATGGGCAAAATCGATGCCGGCGACCTTCTCCTGGATGGGGTCACCCTTGAGTTTCGACGCGTAGATGAGGCCTACGCCGTCGGGCGTGACGATCGCCGCCTCCTCGTTGATGATGCGGCGCAGCTGCGGCGTCTTGGACGCCTTCTCCACGATCTCCGCGTTGGGAGTCACGATGAGTTCGCAGCGGTTCCCCTCCAGCAGTTTCTGAAATTCTTCCAGCGCCTGGGCTTTGGTGATCTTATCCACCCGCACGCCCAGGATCTTTACTACGTCGTAAGCCATCTATTTTCCCAGCAGATAGTAGGTGAAACCAGCCGCTTCCACAGCCGCCTTATCCGCAAAGTTTCTCGTATCCAGGAAGTTCTTCCGGCGGACAACGCCTGCCAGCGCCGCGTAATCCAGATCCTTGAACTGCTTGTGGTTGACGCCCAGGATGACCAGGTCCGCGCCTTCCGCGGCCTTCAGCAGATCGCCCTCGATGCCGGGACGCTTCGCCGCATGGGGATCGTGCACCGCGACCTCGATGCCCTTCGCCCGGAGCTCGTCCACCAGGTGCAGGATGGGGCTTTCGCGCATGTCGTCCACATCGGGCTTGTAAGTCGCGCCGAGGATGCAGATCTTCGGATCCGCTACGCCCGCCAGGATCTCCTCCGCCCGTTTTGCCACGTAGCCGGGCATGGAGTCGTTGGTCTCCCGGGACTTGCGGATGATCTGCGCCAGGCCGGGCTCCTTCTCCACGATAAACCACGGGTCCACTGCGATGCAGTGACCGCCCACGCCGGGGCCGGGCTGGTGGATGTTGACTCTCGGATGCTTGTTGCATATCTCGATGAGTTCCCAGACGTTGATGCCCTGATCTTCGCAGATCTTCGCCAGCTCGTTGGCGAAAGCGATGTTGACGTCCCGGAACGTATTCTCGGACAATTTGCACATCTCCGCGGTGCGGGCGTCGGTCTCGTAGATCTCGCCCTCCACGAAGCTCTTGTACAGCTCCGCGATGCGGTGGGCGCTTTCCTTGTCGATGCCGCCGGCGATGCGGGAGTTGTGCACCAACTCGTACAGGATCTTGCCGGGGATGACCCGCTCAGGGGAATGCCCCAGACCGAAGTCCCTTCCCGCCTTTAAGCCGCTCTCCTCCAGGATGGGCAGCATCAGGCTGTCCACGGTGCCCACGGGGGACGTGGATTCCAGGATGACGAGATCGCCCTTCTTCAGCAGAGGAACGACGCTGCGGGTGGCGCTTTCCACAAAGCGCATATCCGCCTTCTTGTCCTCCGTGATGGGCGTGGGGACGGAGATGATGTAGGCATCGCTTGTCTCGGGGTCAAGCGCGGCACGCAGATGCCCCTTGTCCACGACGGCCTTGATGAATTCCGCCAGGCCATTCTCCTCGATGATGATCTCTCCTCTGTTGAGCGCCTCCACGATCTGAGGCTTTTTATCTACGCCCAGGACCTCGTGTCCTGCGTTGGCAAACATGGCGGCGGTGGGCAGGCCGATGTAGCCGAGCCCGATAACGCAAACCTTCACGTTCTGCTCCTTTCCTTGCTGACGGCGCCCAACCGCTGCAGACAGGCGGCGAGGCCCCAGAAATAAGCCATCATGTATGGCTCTTCGAAGATATTTTCAAAATAGCAGTGGACGAGGACGCCCGCCATGCCGGCAAACAGGCCTGCTGCCAGGCACTTCAGATTGCCGTCATTGCGCGTGAGCGCATCGTCCGCCAGGCCGTACGCCCTGCCTTCGTTGCAGGCATGGATGGCCCGGAGCGCCATGACCGCAAAAGCGATTAAAGCGACTATATAGAATATTATGCCCAAATACCCCATTTCCACAAGGGTTTTGAGGTAATAATTGTCCATGTAGAAGTATTCGAACTCGTCGGTCTTGTCCAGCACCTGGTTGTTCATAGCGACGGCGCCGCCGAAGCGGCCCAGACCGAAGCCCAGCCAGGGGTGGTTCTCGTGGAGCAGCGCCCGGCCGGTCTCCCAGCGCAGCGCTCTTCCGCCCACTTCCGAAGCGACCTTGTATTCCGGGGTCATCAGATAGGTAAGGCGACTCGTGATGGACGGCACCAGCGCCACCACGCCGGCCATGGCGATCCCCATCAGCCCGATGAGGCGCTTGTCCATAAACAGGGAGAACAGCACGATCGCGACGATGAGTCCGACCCAGGAGCCCCGGGAAAACGTAAAGAGAATGGACAGGCAGATGACGCCCGTCGCGCACAGCGACAGGAACTTCATCCATCCATTCTTAAAATAGTAGATGCCCGCCGCAGCGGTGGGAGCTGCCATCAGCAGCAGCGATCCGAAGATGTTGGGGCTTCCCGTCAGGGAGAAGACCCGGGTGCGCACGCCGGCCTCGGTCTTAGTGACCCAGGAATCCGGAATGGGCACGGCGGCGATATACTGATAGATGCCGTGCAGCGCCAGCACAAGCACGACGGCGGCAAAGCCGAAGAGCAGCGTCTTCGCGTCCTGCTCATCGTCGATCAGCCGCAGCAGGATGAAGAACCAGAGGATGTATTCCACCTGGGCCCGGTATCCCGCCCAGGCGATGCCGGGGAACGGCCGGTTGAGCATCATCAGCAGCAGTCCGACGGCCATGTAGAGCAGAAGCGCGGTTTCCAGGGCTGTAGCCCGCCGGAATCCGTCTGACTGTTTCAGCATCGTCCGCCAGAGCACCAGGGCGACGCCGGCCATCAGGAACACCTCTTCCCATACCGATGCCAGGATGCTGATCTGCAGCACATCCCGCAGCGCGTATTCGATGGGAAGATACAGGGCAAAGGCCAGGAACAGCCAGCGGCGCAGGGACAATCGGTTGACCGCCGACAAAATGCGGCTGCCTTCGCTGATGCGGAAATACCAATCCCGCACAGCAATGACGATGCGGTAGAACAGGCTGCAGCGCAGCCATTCTCCCACCTTCTGCAGCAGTTTCTCCAGGGCGCGCAGGAACTTCGCGTACACGGAATGTTCCGCAGGGTCATCCATGCCGCACCAGTTCTCCCAATGGACTTTCGTATTCGATTGTAACCAGCTCTCGTGCCAGCCTTTCCATCCTCTGCCCAGCAGACTGCTGCGCCAGAAGCGCCGCAATCCCTCGTAAACGCAGACGATGAAGCGGATGACGAGACTGTTTTTTACGATCTCAGTCATAGGTCATCAGGGCTTCTGGAACGCCTCGGGGGGATCGTATTCGCCGATCTGCACGTAGCGGATGGTGCCGCTGGTCTCGAAGGTCTGGGTCTTTACGATGAGCGTTCTGCCCGCGCGGACTTCCTGGCTGCCCAGTTTGGGGTTCGGCGTGTCCTTGGCGATGGGGAACTTGATCGCAAAGATGATGTCCTTCTTGTCGGGGTCTGTGGCGGTCACGATGCGGCCGTCGTCCGTCTGCACCTGGACCTTATAGTCCTCCAGCCAGACGTCCTCGATCGTCCCGTCGATGTAGACGCTGCCCGCCACCATGCGCTGGCCGACCAGATTCTGGCGCTGCACTTCCTCCACCAGGGTGGGATGGGCGCCGATGATGCGCACCTGGGCGTAGCAGTCCACTTTCTGCACGACGGCTTCCGTTACGCGGTTGCCCAGCAGCTTTGTCGCCAGCACGCCGATGACAGCGATGACCAGCAGCAGCACGATGAGGTCCACGACGTTGATGAGCCCGAACAGCTTTCCTTTTTCGTTGATGATCTTCATCACTTTCTCCTTTATGTTTCGATTGAGGCCTTACCAGGCCAGGATCTCCTTCATTTCCTTTACTTTCTCGTCCCAGGAATTGCGGCGGGCGGCTTCGATGCGCGCTGTGCGCTTGGGACTGTCCGGCGTTTCCTCCAGGGCTTCCCGGCAGCGCGTCACGAATTCATCCGGCGTCTCCGCCAGATAGATGCAGTCCGCGTAATCCAGCACCTGCAGCGGCACGAGAGTGCTCACCACGGGCTTTCCGGTGGCGAGATATTCGTAGAATTTCAGCGGGCTAACGTCCCTCGACAGGTCGTTGTCTGCAAACACGTTGAGGCAGACGTCGAAATCCTTGATATAGCCGGGCAGTTCCCGCTGGGGGACGAGCCCCTTCATCTCGACGTTGGGAAAACTGTCCGTCCAGGTCATGTCGACGCCCGGCAGCGTGCGGCCAATGAGGGTCACCTTTCCGTCCGGGAACGCCTCGGCCACCGCCCGGATACAGTCGTAGTCCAGGCATTCCTGCAGCATGCCGACGAAACCGAAGTGAGGCGAAATGCCCTCCTTCTCCATGTCCGCAGCCGTGTGAAACAGTTCGAAGGCGCAGCCGTTGGGGATGAGGTGAGTATTCTCGTTGAACTCCTTCAGCCGCTCATACAGGCCCTGTGCCGTCGCGAAGACGCAGCCGCAGCTCCTGGCCAGGTCCTCCTCCATTTCATCGACCACTTTCGGATCGATGTGACCCGGATAGGCGGAATGTCTGTCCACACAGTCGTACACTGTGCGCTTCCATAACGAGGCAGGTTCCAGGCCCATCTCTTTTGCCAGCGGGGCGATGACGTCGCAGCTGGTGGGGCTGTAGCACCAGACCCAGAAATCGTCGCCGAAATCGTTTTCGCGCAGGATCTTCGCCAGATACTTCGCCAGTTTCTTCTGATTGCGCTCGTTGATGTCCCGGCGCTTGTTGAAGAACGGCAGCACCGGAGGCTGAGCGTAGACCTTCAGGTTCGGCAGAGCCTGTTTCGGCCCCTCTTTGTACAGCGATAGCCGCTCTTTCGCCTTCGGATCCTTGAGGGGGGCGATAAGGGTGACCGGCGGATCGACGTACAGGATGGTGCAGTCCGTCATCCGGTTCATGATGTTCTGTTTCCGCGTGGGAAACGGGTAATAGTTCGAAGTCGAAAGACAGAGGATCTTTCTCATGATGCCGCCTTTCCGGCGAGGAGTTTCTCCGCTGCCTCACCGTTTTTGAGTTCCATTGCCTGCAGACGCAGTTTCGTTTCGTTGCCGTGGCTTCTGCCGCCTGCGACCGCTTCGTCGATATAGGCGGTAAGCTGTTCCTCCGACAGATCCTTCAGCTGGATGCAGCGTTTGGCGCCGCTGTCCCGGATAAAGCTGTCCACCTTAACGTCGTAGGAGATGCCCACGATGGGCGTACCGCCTGCCGACGCGAAGATGAGAGAATGCAGACGCATGCCGCATACGACCTCCATGGAGGAGAGCATGCCCCGCAGTTCTTCGACGCTGTGCCGCCTGCTGCAGACTGCGTGGGGCACGGAGACCATGCCGCCGATCTTTTCGCCGATCGCCACGTCTCTCGGGTATTCCATGGGCAGGAATACGGGAAGTAAGCCGTGCTTCTCCCAGGCGTGGTCCGCCGCCTTTGCGACCGCTTCGTAATTCGTAAATTCGTCCCAGCTGCGCAGGCAGAAGGCGATCTTGGGCGTACCGGCGGGGATATCGTCCAGACGGAACGCTTCTTCCACCACATCGCGGCTGACCGCAGGCAGATTGACCGTCGGATCCGCCGACAGGATGATCTCCGGTTTCGTGACCCCGATATCCTGCAGCAGCTGCATGGAGATGGAATCGCGCAGCGTAATGATGTCCGCCGCCTTGTTGAGCACCCGGCCCGTATATCTGCGGTTGGCATTGCCGTGGATGGGGCCGATGCCGCAGCCGTACATGACGACCTTGCTGCCGGACAGTTTCGCCGCCAGCAGTGTAAACAGGTAGAAATACAGCGACCGCGAGGACGTAACGTCCTGGATGAGCGTGCCGCCGCCGGACACGAACAGGCTGGTCTTGCGCAGATATTTGAAGAATTTCCGCAGATTGAAGATATAGAACGAGCCGACCCGCTCCTTCATGCTGGTCTCCACCGGGTTGCGGGACATGACGTAGAACGGCATGTCCGGATCGATGGCCTTTAGCCGGGTGAGGATGGCCCGCAGGATGGCGTCGTCACCGGCGTTGCCCTTGCCGTAGGCGCCGCAGAGGATGGCGCCGTAGCGGCCCTTCTGCAGCATCTGACTGCGGTGGATGAGCGTGCGGTAGATCGCCTCCTGATCGGTCTTCATCCGGGCGAGGGAGAATTCGGTACGCGCTTTTTCGTAGAGATTCTCCGCCAGCCTGGTGCGCAGATCCGGGTCTGCGGCGAGCCGCAGGATATGCTGCGCAAAGGTATCCGCATCGCCGGCCTCGAACAGCAGACCGGTCTTTTCGTTCTGAATGAGATAGGGAATGCCGCCCACGTTGCTGGCGATCGCCGGGCAATGCACGTAGGCGCCCTCCAGCAAAGAGTACGGAAACGTCTCCGACAGAGACGAGAGCACGTTGATATCTACTCCGCGGAAGTATTCTTTGATGTCGCTGATCCACCCTTCGAAGGTCGTAACGTCCTCGATCTGCAGCTCTTTAGCAAGACCTTTCAGTTCCTGTTCCTCTTCTCCGCTGCCGGCGATGGAGAGGCGGAGACGCTTATCCTGCCCGTAGGCTTTGGCAAACGCCTTCAGAAGGGTCTTGATATCTTTTACCGGGTTGAGCCGCGCAGCGATGCCGACAGTGATGGGGTCATCCGCATGTTTCGGCGGCCGGGGCCCCGTTTCGCTCCCCTCGAAATCCAGCCCGTTGTACACCGCGAAGATGTTCTGGGCATCGAAGCCCCGCTGGATCAGAAGCTCGCGCATGCGGTCGGCCACCGCCACGTGGTAATCCATGCGGCGCAGGCAGAACTTATTGATGTTGCCGTTGAGCGCGTTGCGCACGGGCGCGCCCAGATAGTCCAGATCCGGATCGGAGTGGACCGTGGTCATGACGGGAATGTGCAGGAACCACTTGACCAGAATGCCCATCATGTTGCCCTTGGCACCGTGGCAGTGGATGACGTCCGGGCGGAAATCCTTTGCCTGCCGGAACGCCAGGCGGATCGAATGCAGGATGCCGTTGTTGCCGCCGGTATCCACCGTGTCGATCCCCATCTCCATGCCTTCTTCGGAAAGCACGCCTTTGCGGAAGGAGACCAGGCGCAGGTCGTTGTCCTTCGCCAGTTCCTTCGCCAGGGAGAGGATATGGGTTTTTCCGCCGCCGATGTCGCCGCCGGCTGCAAAGAGCATGATGCGCATAAGGTTACTCGTTTACGTCTTCTACGATCTCCCGGATCCAGCTTTGCAGGTCTTCCGTGGGAAGCGTCTGCTGGAGGGTCACGGAGATGGTCTTCGTCTTATTGCCGGCGCTGCAGAGGATGGTGCCGGTGTTGCCGTGCTCGCCCTTCGCGGTGAACACGCCGTTCTCGTCGATGGTGCCGATATCGCCTGTGACCATCCAGGTGTAGCAGGCGGCGTCGGATCTTAAGGTCTCGCCCTTATAGAATGCGCTGGCGGACAGCTGGTAGGTCTTGTCGAGACCTGCGCTCAGCGTCGTTTTCGCCTTGCCGTCCACGTAGGCGGTTATGCTGTCGGGATCCGCCACGATGTTGACCCGCACAGAGCCGGTGGCCTTGCCGGACCGTGCGGAGATCGTGCCGGTGCCGGCCTTGCTGCCCGCCGTGTAGACGTTTCCGTCCAGCGTGCCCAGATCGTCGCAGCTGTAGGTGATACTCTCGGGCACAGCCGCCGCGAAATAGCCGGCATCCGTGGCCTTGGCCGTCAGTTCGAGGCTGGCGCCGGACAGCAGATATTCGCCGTAGGGATAGATGTGCAGATGAGCCGGGATCCCTCCAGGCTGGTTATAATTCGCGAACGCGATGTAGTTGGCGCAGCTGCGCAGGCCGCTCGCTTCGGAATCCACGTTGATCTGCTGTTCTTGCGTATCTCCGGGGAGCACGGCAAACAGCTGGGTGGAAGCGCCGCCATCCAGGTTGACGGCCTGCACGCAGCCCAGTTCCTCCATGTGCTGCGCAAGTCCCCCTACGGTGACCCCCATGGAATAGTCCGACTGGCGGCCGTCCATGGTGTAGAGGATAAAGGTGCCGTCGGCCTTCAGTCCTGCCGCCGTTCTCGGGGCCCGGGTGGAAGCGTCCAGCCCGCTGCAGATGAGGCCGTCCTTGATGAGCCATTTCTCGAAGCCCACGGCGTGCTGCACGTTTTCGTACTGCGGAGAAACGGAAAAACTGAGGGTGACCGGGTCGCCCGGCTGCAGCCCCTGCAGTTGACCCAACGTATATTCGTAGGAGGTGTCCTTCGCCATGGACAGCAGGACGAAGCCCTCTTCCAGGTTCGTGCGGCTCTCCGCTTCGGCGCCGGACACGACGGTGCATTCCATGGTATCGCCGAGCTTTGCGCTGCCATGTTCGATCTTCAGCAGCACATTGTAGGCCGGGATCGTCGCCGCGTTCGTGGTCCCGAAATCCGTCGTAAAGACGCAGATGCCGTTGGCCTTCGTGAGCGCCTTGTTGTAGTTCACCTTTTCGTACTTTGCGTTCAGGCCGGGGAAGGCCAGTGCGATGTTGAGGGACGGGTCACCGAAATAGACGCTGCCGTCCTCGCCGAATGCGATGACGGATTCGCTGTAGCCTCCGGTGCGGACGATGCCGTCCCGGATGACAGGTCCGAGAGAGACGCCCGTAGCCATGACGAAAAAGTCCGCGTTCGTAAGGCCGGCGAGCGGATTGCCCGCTTCCCCTTCCGTGCGGAAGATCGTCTTTGCAGAGGAGACGCCGTAGATTCCGGGACCGTAGCAGACCAGGGGCTTTACGTTTCCTCCGGGTGTATATTCGAAATAGTGTTCGACGGCATTTTTGCCGTTAACGGTGTTGTAGTTCGTGGTGGTGACCAGCGTAAGCTGATCGTTGAGTTCTATGCTTTTCGACCGCAGCTCTACGAGTCCGGAAGCTGCCCAAATGCCTGCGGCCGGCTGCAGCATAAGACAGGCCAGCAGGCACATAATGCGAAACAGTGTAAGTCTCTTCCCCTTCATGTAAGTTCAATACCCTTTCTCAAAATATCCTGCTACTGCAGTTTGTAATCCCCTTTTACCATGACGTAACAGGTGGTGGTGCAGCGGATGCCTCTGCCGTCATCCGCAGGGATGATGAGCAGATGGTTCTTCGACACGTCGGTGCCGGTGGACAGGTCCGTGCCGCCGGTGAGGTCGGATACGCCGCCGGATGCGCCGGCGATGGCCGTGGCTGTGCCGCTCCGCAGGATGATCTCCGCGCTGGCGGAACCGATGAGGCTCTTGCCTGCATCGACCTTTACGACGACGAACTTGGGCACTTCGGCAGGCGTTGCCGGGGTGCTCGGCGTCTCGGAACCGCTCTGGCCTGCGGACAGCTTGTCGATCTGTTCCTGCAGCGTCTTGATCTGCGTCTGCAGGATCGCGACCTGGGCATCCATGTAACTCTTGCTGACGACGGGGTCGGCTGCCGTGCCGGGCACGACGTCGTCCGCGAAGACGGCGGCGAAGCAGCTGGCTGCCAGAAGCAGCGCTGCGGTGAGAAGTATGATCCAAGATCTTCTGGTCTTCATAGTGATCCTCCGGTTGTTAAAACAGCTGATCTCTTATCCCCTGCCCACAAGATTTTGTGCGGGCAGACCCTCAAAAATGCATATATAGTAAGTATATCATCTGTTGCGGGCATAGAAAAGTGCAAGCGGTGGAAATTCACCGCTTGCACACAATTTATCGGGGTTTGGAGCTGCCTGCCGGGTCTTAAGACTGCGCCGGGCCGCTATTTTTTCTTGTCCGGGAAGTATTCGTCCAGCAGTTTTTCCGCAAGGAACCGCTCCTCGTTGGACCGCATGATGAGCGTCGTGATGAGCAGCACGATCTCGGAGATATCGTCGTCGCTGCCGCGGTCAGCCAGGAACTTCTTAATGCCGTTCATGTCGCTGAGCAGTTCGCCGGCAAAGTTCTCCTCCGCCTTGCGAACCTCTTCGATGATCTTGCCGTAATACGCCTGGATATCCAGACTGTCGTCCCACTCGGAGCTGTAGTTCGAGAGCAGCGGTTTCATCAGGCGCTGGATCTGGTCCATGGAGAAGCAGCCCTTCAGATAGTAGACCAGCAGCATAAAGATGCAGTGGTCCTTCGTATAGCGCTTGCCTTCCGGTCCGGGGATCATCTTATGCTTCGTGTAGTTGGAGATCATGCCCTTGGTGATAGGTCCGTCTCCATCCTTGGCGTACAGCGAAAGTTCGCTGTTGAGGCAGCTCACCATCTGATCGATGTACAGTTCGATCTCCGGAATGCTCCTGCCCTCCGCAAGTCCCTTTTTCTGATATTCCTGCGCTGTTTTCTCCGCAAACTGTTCGTACCGCATCGTCGTTCCTCCGGGGATGGTAAAAGATATCTTTTATCTTATTATAGAGCGGGCGGAACGAGTTGGCAAGGGAAATCGGCGTGCGTAGGAAAGCAATCTTTTAGCAAGTCTCATAATTTGCGCGTTGCAGCATCTATGCCATTTTCGCAATTATCGATTAGTGTCTTAGAAATTCTAAGACATTTCATGGACTAACGAAAAACTGACTTAGAAAAACACATATTTCTAAGTCAGTTTCGTTTATATGGGCCATTTGTCTTAGGTTTTCTAAGTCTTTTTGCTACAAACCAGCATTTTGGCATAACCCGGGTCATAAACGCCCCTTCGACAGACTCAGGGGCCGGCACAACATCGTATTCAAGATCCAGTTTTCAGCAACATCAAGAATACGTCTGCGTTCCTTTCCGAGTTCTTCCACGGGCGCATTCAGCAAAAGCAGAATGTCAATATCGCCGTCATCCGTGTAATCGCCTCTGGCGCACGGCTCATATAGAATGATCGTATTCAGTTTTGACCCGTAGAGCTTTTCGATTCTTCGGCGAAAGCCTCTACGACCTGCTTGATCTTCTGGTCGCCTATTTCTGTCCCTCCAAACAACTTGGTTATACAAAAACAGCGGCATGTTTTCAATGCCGCTGTGGGTAAGCGCCGATTCATCTCCTTAGAATTCAGCTTAGAGGAATCAACTCCCTATGGAGGTATGCTTACAAAGCCCAATTTAATGTCAACTTTACAACTCTTCAGTTCCTTTGCAATATGATACGTATTCATCTATATGCGAATATATGGTCACTATTGCTTTGTTTACACTCGACTTTGCCCAATACGTACGGGATACATATGGGAGCAGTTCACCATTCGGTTTCCTGTATCGGAAGCCATGTGACAAGTTTCCATCGTATTCGTATCGCACATTTGGAGATTTTATAGATGAAACCTTTTCATGGATTATGAAATATTTTAATTCATCCATTGCCCTTTGACACTCCGCAAGGCACGGATACTCCGGGGATTTTAGAATATACTGGTCAACGCTATTGTTTGGCAACAATTCAAACCTAATACCAGTTTTAGTTTTTACGAACCTATGTCCATACCTACCCATTCTATCATTCCTTTCCAGACAATCTCTTATCTTCGTAATAGTCACATCACTTGGCACTATGACAGGGTAAAAGATAATAATCACAATGCGGGTTTACGCATGTCCTTGACTTTCCTTTCCCCTCTGCAAACATGCAGTGCGCTGGATGGCGCCTAACACTATCGCTTGAATGCAAGATTTCAAGATGCGCTGGAACGCCTTGCATATGTCTAACGCCCATATGACCTCCTAAAAACTGATCCACATTGCGGGACGTACACCAATACTATCCTCTTGAACTTTTTCTCCACTATAAGAGATTTCTCCATTTCCGTAGACATATGCCGCTCCCATATAAGAAATACCCCAAGAAGTAGCCGAATATGCAACGTACTGCTTAAAATCTCCTGCAGACCGTAACCACCATTTACAGTGTCCTTTACTTGTGGAAACCCCTCGTTTTACTGCATATGTTGTCGCTTCACATTGCCGTTCGTCGTTGCTACTGAAATATATCTCAACTTCCTGTATACTTAAAAGAAATATCCAATCTTCACTAGTTCCCCCATTACCGAGTTTTGGATATTGAGGGTTTGCCTCCGTGGAAATTTTGCTAACGACTATTTTTTTAAGATCTTCCTTCGAAAAAGCCTCAGGAACAAAAACTGTATGCAACCAATCTCGTACGGAACTATCGCTCCACCATCTGGATGTTTCCCCATCATAAAAAGGTTTGCAATCAAGGGCATATTTGCTCAAAATCAAGGCTTTATTATCTTGTTTTGCTAACACAATCCACTCAATTTCCTCTTTCCCATTTGAACTGTCATTATCTTGCTCATACGACCCAAATAGTCTAATATCTCCAACAGAAGCAGCTGAAAAATCATGTGCAGCAGCGTATTTCCGAGCATCCACCGCTCTGACAATTATTACTCCCGCAATTACTGCAACAATGATCATGGGTATTACAATAGCCAATATCTTTTTTTCTTTCCGTCTCTGCGTTTCTTCAGCGATCCGCCTTTCTTCCCTCCGCTTTTCTTCAGTGATTCTTTCTGCTTCTTCCTTCTCATCAGCGAGCCTCTTACAAGTTGCAGTCCGCTCATCAGCATCCCTCCAACCAGGAATCAGCTCAAAGGCCTTCGCAGCAGAACGGAGAGATTCGACCGAACCGTCCAATTGCAGTCTCACAGCATCAGCGTATGTCGCTTCTTTGAAGTCTAAATCGGCTTTTTCTTTGTTTGCTCGGGCTGTTTCCGTAAACGCAGCTAACTCCTCCGCACGTTTCGCCGCCCGCTCTTTCACCGCGACCTGCTGCAGTTCCTGCAGATGCTTCTGTGAAAAAGCAACCTCCAGATCTTCCCAGGTGTCACCGCAGCGAGGGCAAGTATGACCGATCAGAACCGGCTGTCCGCAATCGCACAACCAATAACCATCTTCCTTCATGGGCATAAATACCCCTGTCGTATTGTGACCTTTTGCTTGTATATATTTCGTTGTAATGTACTTAAACCTCGGGAAATTCGTCGCATCAATAGTCGACGGTACGGGAAGTGCAAACGGCAACTTACCTGTGTCGTTGCGCCAGACCTCATCACCTTCAAACGCGACTTTGTCGCAAATTAATTCCACCTTGTAGGCAAGGTCTGTTTTAAGGTCAAACTCTTTATTCTCTGGCAATTTCCCATCCATGCCCGGCCGCACAGAAATACCCTGATAAACAAATGGCACTTCTGAAACGACATCGCCTGTATCATCCAGCACTTTCGCCTGGAAATAAGCAGAACGGATCGTCTTGACACTGCTGTTCCATGCAATCAGAGACAATTTATCGCCGGTAGGAGTACTCTTCAGAATGATTCCTTCCACATAAACCGGGCAATCAGATTGCCATAAACCGTAGCGATAACTGCGCTTAATGGTTTCTTCACTATCAGGCGAGGGCTGTGCGATCTGCAAGGGAATCTCGAAATTTGCCGGGG
Source organism: uncultured Eubacteriales bacterium (assembly GCA_902773665.1). Lineage (GTDB taxonomy): Bacteria > Bacillota > Clostridia > Peptostreptococcales > Anaerovoracaceae > RUG11894. The sequence continues at coordinate 22,753 of CACYFF010000010.1, forward strand.
TCACCTGTGCGCTGCCTTGAACCGGCAGATTCGCCTGAATATTCGGATACTGACCTTTGTAATAGTCATACGAGGAACGGTCCCGGCCGGACTCGGCGTTCCGAATCGCGGTATCGATTGAAACCTCCGTGAATGCATCCATCGGAGTTTCCATAAAGCTACCGCAGGCACTGCAGCGGTAACCCTTTACCTTTTTCCCGATCAAACCGGCAGCCGCTCCGGGAAGGCCGAATACGATCGTACCGGCTACCGCCTTTCCCGTGCTGAACCGCTTATCCTGTGTATCATCATGAAGCGAAGTGCTTCCGCAGAAACGGCATCTCATTCTTCGTCATCCTCCTCTTCGCGCGTCTCTTCCGGTTCTTGATATCCAATGACCGCAAAATCGCAGAACCAATCTAAAAGGTGTAAATTGAATTTCTGAAAATACTCAGCCCCTTCAATACGTCTAAACTCTTTTGTTGGATATGCATGCATCAGGATTCCTGCATCAACCAGATACTTCATCGTATTCATCCAAGCATTTCTTTTTTGCATACTGGTCATAAGACGCACGGAGTCGAAATAATCCGGATCCGCCTCCGGATAGCCTTCTTCCTCTGCACAGTATCCACACATGAAGCCCGACATTGGCCCACCATGGTCTGCGATCAATTGTAAAATTACATGCCCAATGCTTTTCATAGCTCTTTCCCAATCCGGAAAGTTAGCAAGTTGCTCAACAGAAAAGCGATCCCAGCACTTTTTTGCATTTGGCAAATCGTATTGGAGTTCCTTTGTACAAGGGGTGCGGAGAAGATACTTTCCGTCTTCGTTTCGTTCCAAAAAGCCATCATGGATCAGATCATCCAGAAGCTGTGAAAAAACTCCTTCTGGCAGTTCAGATAATTCGTCACACCAGCCATGCAATTCCTGCGCATCAAGACGATCTTCATCTTCAAGAATTGAAAGGACAAGTTGGCCATTCGGTGTGGCTGAGGCTCGTAAATTAAGGACTGCCGCTTCCCTTCTTTTTTCTAAAACCGCATCCCATCCAGCGCGTTTTTCTAAAATCGCTTCCTCAACCTTTGCGCGGCCTACAAGTATCTCATTGCAGACTTCCATTTCTGCCAAAAGCATCTGGCCAACACCGCGGATCTCCCGGGGATCAGTGAGTGTCATTGTCTGTTGATATGCCGTTTCTCGCTTGATTTTCAGCTGGTCATCGGAATAGTTCTTGTATAAGTCCCGATATACTTTCCGATGCACTTCTCTTGCTGCATATTCTCTATCTTCCGCCAACGTTCAACACCTCCACAGCATTTTTCCGATATGAAAATAGTCCTTCCACTTTGAGTTTAGACAATTTTTATCTAAAACGCAATAGATAGAAATTGTCTACCATACAATAAAGCAGAGGTCTCTATGAAACTGACGTTTGGGGAAAAAGTAAAGAATTTAAGGGAAGACGCCGATATGACCCAGACACAGTTGGGGATAGCAATCCATGCGACACAGCGCAAAGTCTCTTATATCGAACGGGGTATCAGCGAACCAACGCTAGAAGATATCGTAGCGATCTGCAAAGTGTTCCATGTCACTGCGGATTATATGCTCGGACTACAGGGTTCCAAGACGAACCCAAAATAGTTGCAAAACATGGCCCTATGCCATTTTTTAAATAATAAATTAGTGTCTTAGAAATCCTAAGACATTTCATGGACTAACGAAAAACTGACTTAGATTTGCACGCATTTCTAAGTCAGTTTCGTTTATATGGCCTAATTGTCTTAGGTTTTCTAAGTCTTTTTGCTGCGAACCGGCATTTTGGCATAACCCGGGTCGCAAAGGACCTTCTGCAGGCTGCGGGGCTGGATCCGCAGCCGGTCTCAAAATGCCCTTCGACAGGCTCAGGGGCCGGCCTGCCGGGGCCGGATCCGTGCGCACTGCGAAGGAATCGTCTGTGTTTCCGATTTCTGAGCGAAATCCGTTTCGGGCGCGCCTGCCGCGGCGAGCCGTTGCTTGAGGCCGAGTTTCCCATAGAGGAAACCGGCCGAGGTCGGCTCGCGGTCTCGAAACGGCACGCGAAAGAAATCGATGAAACACCAGATTCCTGAGCGTGCGCCGAGGCTGGCCCCGCAGCCGGTCTCAAAATGCCCTTCGACAGGCTCAGGGCCCGTCCTCCTACGCCTCCGCGATCTGGTTTCCGGTATACAGCTGGTAATACCGGCCCTTCAGGGCCATCAGCTCGTCGTGGTCACCGCGCTCGATGATGCGGCCGTGCTCCATGACCATGATGGCGTTGGAGTTCTGAATGGTGGACAGCCGGTGGGCGATGACGAACACCGTGCGGCCCTCCATCAGCTGGTCCATGCCCTTCTGGATGAGGCTCTCGGTACGGGTGTCGACGCTGCTGGTCGCTTCGTCCAGGATCATCACCGGGGGATCGGCTACCGCGCAGCGGGCGATGGACAGCAGCTGGCACTGACCCTGCGAGAGCTGGCTTCCCGTACCCGAAATGACGGTCTGGTACCCTTCCGGCAGACGGGAGATGAAGTAGTCCGCGTTGGCCAGCTTCGCCGCCGCGTAGACTTCCTCGTCCGTGGCATCGGGGCGGCCATAGCGGATGTTCTCCATGATGGTGCCTGTAAACAGATTAGTCTCCTGCAGCACCATGCCCAGGGACCTGCGCAGGTCGTCCTTCTTTATATGGTTGATATTGATGCCGTCGTAGCGGATCTTGCCGTCTTCGATGTCGTAGAAGCGGTTGATGAGGTTCGTGATGGTCGTCTTGCCCGCGCCGGTGGAGCCGACGAAAGCGATCTTCTGTCCTGGTTTCGCAAACAGGGAAATGTCGTGCAGCACGGTCTTCCCCTCCACGTAGCCGAAATCCACGCCGCTCATGCGCACGTCGCCCGCCAGTTTTACATAGCGGGGCTTGCCGGCCGCGTCTTCCGAAGGCAGCTTCCATGCCCAGTGCTCCGTGCGTTCTTCCGTCTCCACCATCGAGCCGTCCTCCGCGATGCGGACATTCACCAGGGTCACCTTGCCCTCGTCCACCTCCGGCTTTTCGTCCATCAGGTCAAACACGCGCTGGGCGCCGGCCAGTGCCATGACGATGGAGTTGATCTGCTGGGAGATCATGGAGACGGGCCGCGCGAAGTTCTTGGACAGCGTAAGGAACGCCGCCAGATCGCCCAGGGTAAGCCCCGAAGTGCCCCGGATGGCGATGGCCCCGCCGACGATGGCGATCACCACGTACTGCAGGTTGCCGATATTGTTCATGATCGGCCCCAGAATGTTGGAATAGCTGTTGGCCCGGGTAGTCTGCACCCGCAGGTCCTCGTTCTTGACGTCGAAGCCGGCTTTGGCCTCGTCCTCGTGGCAGAACACCTTCACGACCTTCTGGCCGTTGATCATCTCTTCGATATAGGCGTTCATGCTGCCCAGAGATTTCGACCGGGTCGAGAAATATTTGGCCGATTGGCCGCCCACCGTCATCGTGATCAGATACATCACGACGATGACGCCGATCTCCACACCCGTCAGGGCCAGGCTCAGCCGCAGCATGGCGATAAACACGAAGGTCACCGTCAGGATGGACGAAAACACCTGAGGGATCGTCTGGGACAGCATCTGCCGCATGGAGTCAGTGTCGTTGGTGAACCGGCTCATCGTGTCGCCGTAGGGATGCGTGTCGAAGTACTTGATCGGCAGTTCCTGCATCTTGGAGAACAGTTCCCCTCGCACAGAGAACAGCACGCCGTGGGACACCCGCACCATCAGCTGGCTGTAGGCCAGGATGCACAGCACGCCGGCCAGATACAGCGCGCCCATCGTCAGGATGGCATGCAGCAGACCGGAGAAATCCCGGGAGCCGGCCTCTTCCATAGGCTTGATGAAATCGTCGATGACCACGCCCAGGAACAGCGAGGCCCGGGTGCTGATGTAGGCGTCTGCGCCGATGCAGAGCAGGGCGAGGACGAAGGGCAGGGTGTGACCCTTCCCAATGTACGAAAGCAGCCGTTTAGCCGTCTTGCCGCTTCCCTTCTGGATGCGGATGCGGCCGGCGGTGGCGCCGCCGCGGCCCGCGCCGGGGCCTCTGCCGCCTGCGGGACGGACTTGCTGAGCATCTCTGTTGTTATCTTGGCTCATCGAAGTCACCTCCCTTGTTCTGCGATTCGTATACTTCCTGGTAAATGGCGTTGCTTGCCATGAGTTCTTCGTGGGTGCCGATGCCGGAGACTCTGCCGTCGTCCAGCACGATGATGCGGTCCGCGTCCTTTACGGAGCTGATGCGCTGCGCGATGATGAACACCGTCGTGTCGGGGATGTCCGAGGCGAAACCGGCCCGGATGAGGCTCTCCGTATGGGTGTCCACCGCGCTGGTGGAGTCGTCGAGGATGAGGATCTTGGGCTTTGCGATGAGAGCCCGCGCAATGCACAGCCTCTGCCGCTGCCCCCCGGATACGTTGGCGCCGCCCTGTTCGATGTAAGTGTCGCAGCCGTCCGGGAAGCCGCTGATGAACTCCTCCGCCTGGGCCAGCACGCAGGCTCTTTGGATCTCCTCATCCGTAGCGTCCTGTTTGCCCCAGCGCAGGTTCTCCTTGATGGTCCCCGCGAACAGCACGTTCTTCTGCAGCACCATAGCGACGCTGCTGCGAAGGACTTCCAAGTCGTAGTCTCTTACATCCACGCCTCCCACCTTTACGCTGCCCTTGCGGACGTCGTAAAGCCGGGGGATGAGCTGCACCATGCTGGATTTTCCGGAGCCGGTGCCGCCGATGATGCCGATGGTCTCGCCCGGCGCTGCTTCGAAGGAGATATCTTTTAAGATATGTTTGTTGCTGCCGTACCCGAAGGAGACGCTGTCGAACGAAACGCTGCCGTCCTTCACTTCCGTTACAGGATCCTGCGGGCTCACGATGTCGGGCTGTTCGTCCAGAACGGCGCAGATGCGCTCTGCCGCCGCTTTGGCGATCGTCAGCATCATGACGATCATGGACAGCATCATCAGGCTCATCAGGATCTGCTGCACGTACGTCATGACGGACATCAGCTGGCCGGTGGTCATGGTCTTGGAGACGACCATCTTCGCGCCGATCCAGGAGATCAGCAGCATGCAGACGTACATGGAGGTCTGCATCAGAGGGCCGTTGAACGCGATGATGCGCTCGCCTCTTACGAAGTTGCGGTACAGTTCGCCGGAGACGTTCTGGAACTTCTCTTTTTCCTCTTCTTCGCGGACGAACGCCTTTACGACCCGGATGCCGCGCAGGTTTTCCTGCACGACGGCATTCAGGCGGTCGTAGATCCCGAACACCTTCTCCATGATGGGGAATGCGTGGGTCATGATATAGGCGATGCCGAAGCCCAGAACGGGCAGCACCGCCAGGAACACCAGCGACAGCCGGGCGCTCTGCCGGAAGGCCATCACCAGGGCAAACACCAGCGTGCAAGGCGCGCGGAACGCCATGCGGGTGAGCATCATGAAGGCCTGCTGCACATTTGTGACGTCCGTGGTCATGCGGGTCACGAGACCGGCCGTGCTGAACTTATCGATATTGGAGAAAGAAAAACCCTGAACATGATGATACATGTCGTGCTGCAGATTGCTGGCAAAACCGGCGGATGCCCGGGATGCGAACAGTCCGCCCAGGATGCCGAACGTCAGGGAGAGCAGCGCGTAGACGACCAGACGCATGCCCACGGCGCGGATGTAATCCATGTCGCCCAATTCGATGCCGTAGTCTACCAGGTCTGCCATATGGTAAGGGATGAGCACTTCCATGACCACCTCCAGTACCATGCAAATTGGGGTTAGGAAGGTCAGCAGCTTATATTGCCGGACACATCCTGCCAGTTTTTTTATCATAGGACTTGAACACCTTTCGGATTTTATGGTATAAATTAGGTTGTACGTTTACGTGACAGTTACCTGAACATTTTACAGCGACTTGTTTTTTTAGACAAGAACAAGCGTCGGGTCTTCACGAAATATATATATTATATGAATTTACCGGAGGTTTCCATATATGCATTTTAAGAAAGTTCTCGCACTGCTGATGGCCGCATGCCTTATTTTTGCTGCCGCCGGGTGCAAGAAAGAGTCCGAAGAACCCAGCTACGTTCCCGCAAACCCCAACGAAGAGTTTATCCTGGAGATCTACGCCCCTTCCGAGCTGATGGCCGTCATGACCGACGTCGCCAACCGCTACTCCACCACCGTGGCGCCGAGAGCATCCGTGCGCATCACCTTCGATGACGGGGTCATCCAGACCGCAAAGATCGAAGCCGGCACCCCCTGCGACATTTTCGTCGCCGATGAGAAGCGCTTTATGGACTGGCTGGACGCGGAATGCGACGAGGAAGCCAACCCGAACAAGAACGACAAGATCGTCTCCTCCACGAGGCACGATTTCGTCACCGGCCCGGGCAACGAAGACTACATGCCCGAAGATATGGAACTGGCGGAAGGCGAAGTATACAACACGACCTACAGCGTCGCCGTATGCCGCGCGACCGCACTTTCCTACGAATCCGAGCAGTTCGTCAACTACATGCTGAGCGATGAAGTGACGGACATCTATGAAGTCTACGGATTCACGAAAATCAAAGAATAACACCGTTTATAGCGGCAGGCAATCTCGCCTGCCGTTCCTTACATATCCAATTTCATAAAAACCAAAGGAGAATTGTCATGAAGAAAAGATTCATCGCAATGGTACTGGCATTCGTAATGGTGCTTGCATTGGGCGCGTGCACAAGCGAGACTCCGGCAAACGATCCCGGAACGGAAACTCCCGAGGCTACAGGTGGAATGGTCGAAGGCGGAGAGATCACCGTCGGCCTCTACAACGATCTGGACGCAAGTCTTGACCCGCACATGTCTTCATCGTCGGCAGGAACCCGCGAGATCCTTTTCAATATCTTTGAAGGCCTCGTCAAGCCCAACAGCGACGGTGAACTGGTGCCGGCCATCGCGGAAAGCTATTCCGTCAACGACAGCGCCGATCAGTACACCTTTAAGCTTCGGCAAGGCGTTAAATTCCATAACGGCAAGGACGTAACGGCAGACGACGTCGTCTGGTCCCTGTCCAGAGCAGCAGGTCTGGAGACCGGCGAGCCCCTGGTCGGCGACGTGGCGAACATTGCCGCGGTCACAAAGACGGACGATACCACCATCGTCATCGATCTGAAGAAGCCCGATACCGAATTCCTTGCGCATATCACCACTGCAATCATCCCCGAAGGCATCGATCCGCTGAGCGAAGTCGTAGGCACCGGCCCGTTCAAGTTCGTGTCCCGCGTCGTGCAGAGCGAGATCGTTCTGGAGAAGTTCGACGAATACTGGGGCGAACCGGCACATCTGGACAAGGTGACCCTCAAGATCATCGAAAACCCCGAAACTCTGGTGATGAGCCTGCGCTCCGGCGCCGTGGACATGGCTGTCCGGCTCAACGCCAACCAGATCAAGACCCTCACCAACCTGAAAGTCCTGGAGGGAAGCAGCAACATCGTGCAGGCCCTCTATCTGAATAATGCCGTAAAGCCCTTCGACGACGTGCGCGTGCGCCAGGCGCTGTGCTATGCCCTGGACAAGCACGAGATCATCGATCTGGCATCCGACGGCTACGGCAGCCCTGTCGGCAGCAGCATGTTCCCCGCCTTTGGCAAATACTTCATGCCCGAACTCACGGATTACTACACCAAGGACCTGGACAAGGCGAAAGAACTGCTGACGGAAGCCGGTTATCCCGACGGCTTTGAATTCACCATCACCGTACCCTCCACCATGCAGACCCACGTGGACGTCGCACAGACGATCGTCGAACTGCTACGCCCCATCGGCGTAACGGCCAAAGTGGATCAGGTGGAATGGGCGACCTGGTATTCCGACGCCTATCAGAACCGCCAGTTCGAAGCGACCGTCGTCGGCATGGATGCCCACGGCGTAGCTGCCTCCGACATGCTGGCCAGATTCCAGAGCACGCACGCAAAGAACTTCATCAACTTCAACTCTCCCAAATACGACGAGACGTTCGCGGCCGCCGTATCCACCACGGACGATGCGGAGCAGACGAGACTGTTCAAGGAATGCGAGACCATCCTCGCGGAAGAGGCAGCCAACGTCTACATCCAGGACGGCGCTTCCTTCACCGCCATGGCAACGGATCTGGAAGGCATGGAGTTCTATCCGCTTTACGTCCTCGATCTGTCTACGATCTACAGAACGAAATAATTCCACCGGGAAAAAGCAGTGACGTACGTATTAAAGAAGACCGGAGTGCTGATCATCTCCCTGATCCTCATTTCCCTGCTTGCATTCCTGGCATTTCAGATCATTCCCGGCGACCCCACGACGAAGATCCTGGGGACCGACTATACGCCCGAAAGGGCGGAAGCGCTGCGCGAGCAGCTGGGCCTCAACGACCCGCTGCCCGCCCGCTATCTCAGCTGGCTGAAGGGGCTCCTGCAGGGGGACCCCGGCATCAGCTACAGCTACTTTATGCCCGTCAAAGACGTTATGAGCGGCAAGATCCAGGTAACGGCAGCCCTTTCTCTGCTGTCCTGGGTCCTTGTTATGCTGTTCTCCATCCCTTTGGGCATCCTGCTCGCCCGCTTCGAAGGCGGCCATTTCGAGCGCGCCGGCATCGTGCTCAACCAGGTGTTTATGGCGGTGCCGCCCTTCTTCCTGGGCATGCTGTTTACGTATCTGTTCGGGCTGGTGCTGCACTGGTTCATGCCGGGCGGCTACATCCCCTTCTCCCAGAGCGTGCCCGGCGCCCTCGGCTACATGTTCTTCCCGGCGCTGGCCATCGCCATTCCCAAAGCAGCCAAGACTGCAAAGCTGCTGCGTTCCTCCATCCTCAACGAGATGAATAAGGACTACGTGCGCACGGCCTACAGCCGCGGCAACTCCCGCTGGGCCGTCCTGCGCGACCACGTGCTGCGCAACGCCATGCTGCCGGTCATCACCTATCTGGCCATGAGCCTGGCGGATACGGTGGCGGGCTCCATCATCGTGGAGCAGGTATTCGCGCTGCCTGGTCTGGGCAGACTGCTGCTGTCCGCCATCGGCAACCGCGATTTCCCCGTGGCGCAGTGCATCGTCGTCATCATCGCGTTCATCGTCGTGTTCATGAACTATCTGGCGGACATCATCACCCAGTACGTCGATCCGAGAGTGAGGCTGAGCTGACATGAAACAGTATCTGAAAGACAAGAACTTCAGAGCCGGCCTGCTCATTACGGGGATCATGCTGTGCGTCATCCTCATCGGCCTCCTCTGGACGCCTTACGACCCCAATGCCATGAGCGGATCGGAAAAGCTGCTGAAGCCCAGCGCCACCCACCTGTTCGGCACGGACAACTTCGGAAGAGACATCTTCTCGCGGGTCATCCAGGGCGCGGGCGCCACGTTCCTCATCGCGGCGGCAGCGGTCGCCATCGGCCTCGTCATCGGGCTCATCATCGGCGGACTTACGGGCTATTACGGCGGCGTGCTGGACGAGATCCTGATGCGCATCTCCGACACCATCCTGGCATTTCCCAGCATCCTGCTCGCCCTCGTGATGATCGCCATCTTAGGCAAGGGCAAATACAATATCATCATCGCTTTGGGCATCCTGTTCATTCCCAGCTTCGCGCGCATCGTGCGTTCGGAGGTGGCAAAGCAGAAGAATACGGACTACGTGCGCAACGCGCGCCTGATGGGCGCCAGCAACATGCGCATCCTGTTCCTTCACATCATGCCCAATATCGTTCCGGTGCTGCTGTCTTCCGTCGCCATCGGCTTTAACAACGCCGTGCTGTCGGAGGCTTCCATGAGCTACCTGGGCGTGGGTGTACAGCCCCCCGATCCGAGCCTCGGAAGACTGCTGTCCGAAGCGCAGGGCTACCTGTTCCAGGCGCCCTGGTACGCGATCTGCACGGGTCTTGCCATCATCCTGCTCATCCTGGGATTCGGACTGCTGTCCGAAGGCATGGGAGGTGAATAGCATGGGCGATATGCTTACCGTAAAAGATCTGAGGGTCACATTCCTCGACAACAACAAAGAAGCGATCCATGGCATCAGTTTCTCCATGCAGGAGGGCGAACGGCTGGGCCTCGTGGGCGAATCCGGCTCCGGCAAGACCGTAACGGCCATGGCCATCTCCGGGCTCATCGAAAGAAGCCGCGTTACGATAAGCGGCGACGTCTTCTTTGAAGATACGGATCTGCGCCGCTGCAGCCGCAGCGAACTGCGTTCCCTCCAGGGGCCGGGCATCGGCGTCGTGTTCCAGGAGCCGATGAACTCCCTCAACCCCCTCATCAAGGTGGGGTATCAGGTGGAAGAAACGCTGCGCATCCATACAAAAAAGACGCCCGAAGAGCGCAGGAAAATGGCGATCGATGCCCTCGACCGCGTTGGCTTGCCCAATCCGGACGAGATCTACAGCAAATACCCGCACCAGCTGTCCGGGGGTCAGCGGCAGCGCGCCATGATCGCGGCTGCGATGGTCATCCATCCGAAGCTGCTCATCTGCGATGAGCCGACCACAGCCCTGGACGTGAGCGTGCAGGCAAAGATCTTAAAACTGCTGAAGGAACTGAGCGACGAATACAAAGTCGGCATCCTGCTGATCAGCCACGACCTGATGGTCGTAAAGCAGCTGTGCGAAAACGTCGCCGTCATGTACAAAGGAAATATCGTGGAGCAGGGAAAGACGCTGGACATCTTCAACGCTCCCAAGGACGAATACACGCAGCAGCTGATGGCTGCCATTCCCAAGAGGAGACGTCATGAGTGACCGCGTTCTCGAAGTGAATAACCTGTCCGTCGTCTATCAGGATTCGACGGTATTCGGAAAGAAGAGCAATTTCCAGGCGCTTACGGATGTTTCGTTCCACATCGACCACGGCGAGATCGTCGGGCTGGTGGGCGAATCCGGCTGCGGCAAATCCACGCTGTCCAAGGCGATCCTCGGCATGCTGGACGATGCAAAGGTCACCGGAGAGATCCGGCACTACACGAAGCGTCCCCAGATGGTATTTCAGGACCCCCACGGCAGCTTAAACCCCGCCAGGACGGTGGGCTGGATCCTGGAGGAACCGCTGCGCATCTTCGGGAAATACGACGCACCCGAACGCAAGCGCCGGGTGCTGGATATGATGACCCGCGTAGGATTGGACCACGAGCTGGTCACCCACAAGCCGCGGGAGCTGTCCGGCGGTCAGAAGCAGCGCGTCTCCATCGCGACGGCACTCATCCAGAGGCCCCGCTTCGTGGTGGCGGACGAACCCGTCTCCGCGCTGGATGTCTCCATCCAGGGGCAGATCCTGCAGCTGCTTTTAAACCTGCGCGACGAGCTGGATCTGAGCTATCTGTTCATCACCCACGACCTGAATCTCTGCTATTCGATCTGCGACCGCGTGCTGGTCATGTACAAGGGTCAGATCGTGGAGCAGGGACCGGTGGACGAAGTCTACGAACATCCGCAGCACGAATATACGAAAGCGCTGCTGGATGCGGTGCTAAAGTAATTTTTCGTACAGTTCCCCGTTCTTCTCGTAGCCGAGTTTCTGCAGATAGGGCAGATGATGTTCCACAGGGCCTCCGTAACACAGTTTGCGGATGCCCTGTTTTTTTAATTCTGCGTTCAGGAAGCGGCCCACGGAGAAATCCCGGTACTCCGGAATGGTGTAGTCCAGCACAAGGTTCAGAGCGTCGCCGCTCGTTTCGCCCACGGTGACCCCCACAGGCAGCCCCTTACAGCAGACGATGTAGGCGTCCGTGGCATCGGAGAAGTCCAGGGAGATGCCGGGGAAACACGCCCGGATATCCTCCCTGCGGCTGTCGATGAAATAGCGCAGGAACGCGTCGCCCTTCCCCGTCTTCACCAGATCGAAATCCCTGTCCATGCGACTCATCTTCCAGAGAAAATGCAGGTTGATGAGCACGAGGCAGAAGTTCATGAGCGCCGTGGGATAGGAATGGATGATGAGAGCGTACACCGTAAAGATGCAGCTTCCGATGGTGTTGATGACCCGGAGTTTAAAGACCGAGGTCATCAGCATGGACACCAGGACCAGCAAAGATCCCAGGTAGCCGACGGCTTCGATGAGCATGTGGGTATTCATGGAGATTTCTCCTTTTGCTTTTTTCTGATTGGTTTTATACTGAAATCGTAACAGAAAAGAACGTATTTCTCAATGAAGAGGAAAGAATAATGAGACTGGCAACCATAAAACTTGACGGCAGAGAAACTGCCGGCATCGTAACAGTAAAGGGCGTTCTGCCCATCGCCTGCCTGAATGCAGCGAAAGGGACAGTTTGGAAAGAGGACCTGTTCGATCTGATCGAGACCCAGCAGCTGAAGACGCTCACGAAGTGGTATAACGACGGCGGCAAAGAGGAGCTGGAGAGCATTCCGGGGGTCATCCCCGAAGAGGAAGTCGTCTACGGCCCCCTGTACCGCAACCCCCGCCGCATCTTCGGCATCGGCCTGAACTACGTGGATCACGCCGGCGACATCGGTATGGCGGCGCCACAGGGGTTCCCCGGCAGCTTCTTCAAGATGGCAGACACCCTCGTCGGCCCCGGAGACGACATCTGTCTGCCGAAACTGAAGGAAGCCTGCCGCACGACGGCGGAAGCGGAACTGGGCGTCATTCTCGGAAAAGACTGCAGAGACGTTTCCGAAGAAAACTGGCTGGACGTAGTCGCCGGCTACACGACCATCCTCGACATGACGGAGGAATCCATCCTGAAGGGCAACGAATTCGTGCAGGGCAACCCCCGCTACCTGACGATCGTCAAGAATTTCCCCACGTTCTTCTCCTTCGGGCCCCAGCTGGTGACCACGGACGAGGTGCCGGACGTTCTGAAGCTGGAAGTGCAGAGCGTGCACAACGGCGAGGTCTATGCGAAGAACGTGGTCGCCAACATGACCCACCGCCCTGCCCGCCTGGTCTCCCTGCATTCCTCGATCCAGGGCTGGTATGCGGGCGACGTGCTGTCCACGGGAACGCCCAGAGCCTTCCCCCTGGCAGACGGCGATACCGCCGAATGCCGCATCGTCGGACCGGACGGATTTGAAATGCAGCCTCTGAAAAACCCCGTCGTCGATTTGAAGAAACACCCTGAAATGGCATAGACTGCTGCGCACAGGCAGCTGCCCTGGCAGATAAGTTCTAAAGCGCATAGGGAGGCAGTCCCCTTGTGAAGAATGCAGCGGGACGGTCCTCCTGTGCTCCATGCAACCCCAAAAATCGCGGATTTGAAAAATGTATCGCAAAGGCCTTGTAAAAGTCGTTTTGCGATACATTTTTTTGATACATACTGCAAAAGCAAGGTGTAAACTTTACAACGGTCACCTAAATATGGCAATACATAATAATTAAATTGTCATTTATAGTTATTCTTCTCTTATACAGACGACATGCAAACCCTTCAAAGCGAACTCATGTATCGCAAGATGCCCCGAAACGGTCAAAAACGATACATTCTTGAATTCCACAACTTTTTACTCAATCGAAACCACGATGGCCTTGCCCTCTTCCACCCGGAATTTTACTTCTCTTCCGGCGAAGGGGAATCCGTAGATGCGGGAAGGATCGTCCTGATAGCCGGGCCTGGGGTCCAGTTCCAGGATGCGTCTGAGAGCCTCTGATTTGCCCTCTGGCAGCTTTTTGACCCACTCATCGGGAATTTCTACATCCAGCGTTTCAACATGGCGCAATCGTCCGATTCCTTTGTCCGCATCCGGGATGCATTCCGTAGCGGGCAGATAGGGTTTGATGTCGAAGATGGGCGTGCCGTCCATCAGATCTGCGCCGGACACATGGATAAGGGGCCCTTCTTCGCTTACCGGTTCGATCCCGGTGATCTTCACCACGGACAGGCCCAGGGAATTGGGCCGGTTGGGCGAGCGCGTCGCGAACACGCCGACCCGGGTGTTGCCGTCCATCTTCGGCGGACGTACCGTGGGGCTCCAGGAGGGATATTCCGAGGCTTCTTCGTGACCGTCGTAGCGGCCTTCCTGCTTTGCCGAAGCGAATCCTTCGGAGAAGTGCCAGATGAGCCAGATATGGGAATAGTTCTCCAGCCCCCGCAGCGCGTCGGGATTGCGGTACGCCGGCTCGAACACGATGGTCCCTTCCAACTCGGGCACGAGCCCGGACTGCCGGGGAATGCCGAACTTGGAGGATAGGTCCGTGCGGATATGGGCGATCGGGTGAATGATATGCTGCGTCATGGTAACAACTCCAGTAGTTCCTGCGGCCTGTGGATGATGGTCTTCGCACCGCTGGCGACGAGCCAGTCCTCGTCCCGGAAGCCCCAGGCGCAGACGATGCATTCCATGCCGCCGTTCTCTGCGGTCTTGATATCCACTTCCGTATCTCCGACGTAGATGGCTTCTGCGCGGGTCAGCCCCTGGCGCGCCAAAATACGGTCGCACAGATCCGGCGCCGGTTTGATGGGCATGCCGGGCAGCGGACCGCTCCAGTCGTCCAGCAAGCCGCCGAAATACCGCTCCGCCAGCCGGGCCACGTCGTCATCCGGCTTGTTGGAGACGCAGGCCAGCTTGTAGCCCCGGCGGCGCAGTTCGGCAAGCGCTTCGGGAATGCCGTCGAAGGGCTTCGTCGTGTCGTTGCAGTGCTGCTCGTAATGGTGCTTGTACACCGTGCGGACCTGCAGTTCCAGATCTTCCGGCGTTCCTTCCGGCACGGCCCGGTGGATGAGATTGATGATGCCGTTGCCTAAAAAACGGCGGTTTTCGGCAAATGTTCTCTGGGGCAGGCCGCATTCGGCCAGCGCCCAGTTGACGGAGTCCGACAGATCCCGGAGCGTGTCCAGGATGGTGCCGTCCATATCAAATAAAACGATCTTGTACTTCTTTTCCATAATTTTTTTACTCTACTCGTCCCGGATCATGCGTACGCACAGCTGAAGCAGAAGACGGTCCCTGTGATCCTTCAGGGAGAGCCCGGTGAGCGCCTCGATCTTCTCCAGGCGCTGGAGAAGTGAGATCCGGTGGATGTGCAGTTCCTCCGCCGCCTTGCTGGCATTGCCGCAGCAGCGGAAATACACTGCGAGGCTCTTCAGATATTCGCTGCCCTTCCCGTCCGCGGAAAGCAGGGGCTGCAGCGTCTGTGCGGCAATGGAGACCGCCTGCTCGTCCCTCAGCAGCGCCGCGATGAGCGCCGCTTCCTTCGCATCTTTATACGTATACATCCCGCCGGGAGAATCCGCCGCGTACGCCAGCGCCATGGCAGCCTGACGGGCCAGCAGCGGAAAGTCCGCAGGCGCATCACCCGCTGGACAGATCCCAAACGTGAGCGCCGCATCCGCCAGGTTCTCCTGCAGTTTGCTGCGCAGCACTTCCGTTATGCGCTGCAGATCTTCCGCCTCCCTGCTCTGCCGGACCTGCACGTAAAGCAGAAACTCCAGCGACATGGCCGCATACATGCCCCGCAGCCCGCAGAGCCGGCAGGCGCTTTCGATCGCGTTCTCCGCTAAGGCCGCTGCCTCCGCTGCCCGGGCGGAATATTCCGGCACGTCTTCCGGCAGCGCAGCCCGGAAACGGATGCAGGCGTAGTTCAGACTCAGGTCGAACTTCAGCCGGAGCCCCTGGACCGCCATCTGCTGCAGATCTTCCCCGCCGGATGCCAGATTCCAAACAAAGTCGTTCTTCAGCTTCCGTTCCGTCAGATATTCCACGTTGCGCCGGTGGATGCGCCGGATGAGGTCCGTCTGGACCTGGGCAAACCGGACTTTCCAGGGGATGCGGAACACGGGCAGGCCGTTTTTCTGCGCCTGCAGCCGCAAAGCCAGCGGGAATTTGTAGGCGGGGTCGCGGAACGCAAACAGCACGCCGCAGGCACCGCTCGCCGCAAGTTCCTGCAGAAAAGCGGAAAACTGCGATTCGTCCTCCGTGCACCCTTCTGCCGTGGATAGCACAAGATCCCCGGGCTGGACGAAGTCGTCCGCTGGGTATTCCTGCACGGTAACGGCAGAGATCTCGGCGCTGGCCGGGTCACCGGCGTAGGCCAGCTGTTCGATGCCGGGCACTAAATTGTCACGAAGCATGTCGGAAACTGTGTAATTCATAGAGGTATTATAGCATGAACTAACGGGGACGGTTCTCTTAAGATCATTTTGATCGAAAGAGAACCGTCCCCGTTAGTTCAAAAGGCCGGGCTTTTGAGCCCGGCCGAGGGTCCTTTGTCTGCTTCTCGCTTAGATCAGGGCCAGCGCCTGATCGAGATCGGCGATCAGGTCGTCCGCATCCTCGATGCCGATGGACAGGCGGACCTGGCCGTCGTAGATCTCGGAAGCGTAGCGTTCCTCGGGGCTCATGTCGAAGTGAGACATGGAGGGGCTGTGCTGGATGAGGGAGTCCACGTTGCCCAAAGACGTCGCCAGGGAGAAGACCTTGACGTTGTTCATCACGGTGCGGACCGCGTCCATGCCGCCCTTGATGTCGGCGCTCATCATGCCGCCGAAACCGTTGTGCATCTGCTTCTTCGCGATGGCGTGGGTGGGATGGCTCTCCAGACCGGGATAGTACACGCGGTCGATCTTAGGATGGTTCTCCAGGAACTTTGCGACCTTCATGGCATTGGCACAGGTGACGTCCATGCGGGCGGCCAGCGTCTTCATGCCCTGCATCACGAGCCAGGCTTCGAACGGTCCAAGAACAGCGCCGAAGCACTGCATAAAGGGCATACGGCAGCGGTCGATCAGCTCTTTGCGGCCTGCGATGATACCGGCGGTCGCTGTGCCGTGACCGCACAGATATTTCGTCGCGCTGTGAACGACCATATCCGCGCCCAGGTCGATGGGGTTCTGCAGATAGGGAGAAGCGAAGGTGCTGTCGACGATCAGCTTCATGCCTTCATGCTCGTGAACGATCTTGGCGATCGCTTCGATGTCGGAGATCTTCAGGGTCGGGTTGGCCGGGGTCTCCACATAGACCAGCGTCGTATTGGGCTGGATGGCGTCTGCAACATTCTGGGGATCCGTGGTGTCGACTCTGGTGTAGGTGACCCCAAAATTGGTCAGGACCTTAGCAAACAGCGTAAACGTGCATCCGTAGATGACGTCGCCGAAGACCACGTGGTCGCCGGCCTTCAGGCAGGACAGAGCTGCCGTGGAGATGGCACCGAGGCCGGAAGCCAGCGCCAGCGCCGCTTCTGCGTGCTCCAGATGGGCTACTTTTCTCTCCAGTTCGTCGCTGGACGGACCGCCGAAACGGCTGTAGACGAAGCCCTGGTCCACATGCTGATTGAGGTAGACAGCGCTGTCGAAGTCATCCAGGATGAAGGTCGTGGTCTGATAGATCGGGCTGGTATGGGTGGCTGCGATGCTCTTATAATCGCCCCACAGCTTCTGATGGACTTGATTGTCGTGAAGAAGATCGGTCTTGAAACTCATAGTATTGCTCCTTTTCGTATATGGATGGAAATGTTTGAACAGGTTTTTGCACTTATACTTTACAGGAACAAAAGAGGCCCAGCAAGAAACAAAGTGTAGTTTGTATCACATTTTACAACTACACTTTGTTAATAATCCTATTCGATTACTGCTCCAAATACTTCATGACGCAGCGGATCTGTGCTTCCATAAACAGCGGGATCGCCTTTTCGTTAAAGCGGTAGGCCGGATTATGCAGCCCCGGCCACTCCCCGGTGTCATCCGCCGTTCCATACCAGATGTAATTGCCTGGCATGTAGGGCAGGAATTCCGCATAATCGTCGCCACCCATAGCCTTTACGCCCTCCGTTACGATGCAGTCCTCGCCGAAAGCCTCCTTGATGGTCTCGGCGCACAGTTCCGCCAGATCCGGATCGTTGTACAGCAGCGAATTGCCGCACTTCAGCTCGATCTCGCAGGTGCAGCCGTTGATGGCGCAGGCTGCCGCGACCACTTCCTTGAACCGGGCGTGCACCGCTTCGTGACCCGCATGCAGACAGCGGATGGACCCCTGCATCTCGCAAGTCTCCGGGATCGTGATCTCCTTCTCCCCGCCGTGGATCATGCAGTTCGTAATAACGGTGGGTTCCAGCGCCGACTGCTCCGCTGTGATCATGTTCTTGATCGCTAGCAGCACGAAAGCGCTGGCATCCACAGGGTTTACCGCCTGGTGGGGTCTGCCTCCGTGGCCGCCCTTGCCGCGGATCACGATCTTATAGTAATAGCTGGAGGCCATCGCAGGGCCGGGTACGACGCCGAACTGGCCGAGCCGCAGGGCCGGGCTGTTGTGGCTGCCGAAGATCGCATCCGGGTGACCCGCCATCTCCACCGCACCGTTGTCGATCATGATCTGTGCGCCGGCATCCTCCTCGTTGGGCTGGAACAGGAAGACGACACTGCCGGGGATTTCGTCCCGGTGCTTCGCCAGCACTTTGGCGATGCCCAGCTGGATCGCAGCATGCGCATCGTGACCGCAGCAATGTCCGGCTGTCTTGCTCTCCGAGGAGAACGGTTCTCCGCTCTTCTCCTCCATGGGCAGCGCGTCGATGTCCGCCAGCAGCATGATGCGCTTTCCCGGCTTTCCGCCTTTGAGGGTCGCGATCACACCGGTCCCGGCGCATTCCTGAATGCTGTCCAGGTTCAGCTCCTTTAAATATTCCTTGATGATCTTCGATGTGCGAAACTCCTGAAATCCGGTCTCCGCGTGCTGATGGATATCTCTGCGGATCGCGACGATCTCCGGGGTGACCGCTTCGATCTCCTGTTTCAGATTGCTGATCATGGTATGCCTCCTTGCCGATGATACGGTTGTTCTCACGATTACTATAACACAGGGGGATGCTGGTTTTTGACTGATATTTTATAAGGAGTTCCGGTAAAAACGGGCTGCAAAATCGTAAAAAGGGCATGCCCTGCGGCATGCCCTTTCGGATATATGGTCTTCGGTTATTTTACGAATCCGTTGTTCTCGATGCGCTTGTTGAGTCTGGTGAAGATCTCGTCGGTGATGGTGCCGGCATCTCTCGCCCAATCTTCCGCATAGATCGCCTTGTCACCGTCTCTGCCCAGCAGGATGGCAACGTCGCCCATCTTGACGTCGGGGATGTCCGTAACGTCCAGCATCATCTGGTCCATGCAGATGCGGCCTGCGCCCTGGCAGTACTGGCCGTGTACGATGGCCTTCAGCTTGCCGCCGGACAGGTTGCGGGGCACGCCGTCCGCATAGCCGATGCACAGGGTCGCGATCTTGGTGGGTCTCTCCGCAGTAAAGGTGCGGCCGTAGCCGACGGTCTCTCCGGGAGCGATCTCGCGGACGGAGGCGATGTGGGCTTTCAGGGTCATGACCGGCTCCAGATGAACGGGTCTCTTGGTATAGTCCTCATAGACCTGCTGCGCGCCGTACATGCAGATGCCGAAGCGGGCGTAATCCGCCTCGGGCAGCGGAGAGTAGTTGATGCTGCCCAGGGAGTTCTGGCAGTGTACGTATCCGGGGTTGACCCCTCTCTTCTCCAGCTCGTGCTTCGCCTTGAAGAATGCCTCGATCTGGCCCTTCGTGAATTCCACGTGCTGCTCTTCGCCGGTGTCGGCAACGGGCAGGTGGGTGAACATGCCGGTGCAGTTGATATGCTTCAGGTTATAGAACTCGACCATGGTGTCGTAGTCGTCCTTGGCGACGCCGATGCGGTGCATGCCGGTGTCGATGGCCATGTTGGCCAGCAGTTTGGCGTCCTTGTTCTCGGGCATGGTGGCTTCGATCATCTGGCCGAAGACCTCGTCCAGCTGCTTCGCGTATTCGATGCTTACGAGGGTCTGGGTGATCTGGTTGCGGTACAGCTCCATGGCGAATCCGGGAGCGGTGTAGCCCAGGATGATGATGGTGCCCTTGATGCCGGCTTCTCTGAGCTCGATGGCTTCGGAGAGAGCTGCGACGCAGATATGGTCGACGCCGAATTCGTTCAGCTTCGCCGCGATCTGTGTGGCGCCATGGCCGTAGCCGTTGGCTTTGACCACGCCCATAATGCCGGTCTTCGGGTCAAACTCCTTGCTGAGTTCTTCCAGGTTGTGCTTGAGAGCCGTAGAATCCAGCTCGATCCAGGTTCTGTTCATAACTTTTTCCTCCAAAATTTATATAGAATGGGTGATTTCGCACTAAACTATATTATATGCCAGTGGGTCTGGTTTTATCAACCCCTTGCGGGGGTCACCCCGTTTGATTATAATTGAAATGTTACCAAACATAGTAGCCATTCACATTCCCAGCGAAGTGTTAAAAAGGAGAAAAAAGATGAAGAAATTTGTATGCCCCGTTTGCGGCTACGTCTATGAAGGCGAAGCTATCCCCGAAGGTTACGCATGCCCCCTGTGCAAGTGCCCCGGCACCAAGTTCAAGGAAATGGACGAGTCCGCTCCTCTTGCCGCTGAGCACGTATTCGGCGTAGGCATGAATCTGGACGGCGTACCCGAAGAAGACAAGAAGTACATCATCGAACAGCTGAAGGCCAACTTCCAGGGCGAATGCTCCGAAGTCGGCATGTATCTGTGCATGGCCAGAGTTGCCCACAGAGAAGGCTATCCCGAGATCGGCCTCTATTGGGAAAAGGCAGCCTGGGAAGAAGCAGAGCACGCTGCAAAGTTCGCGGAACTGCTGGGCTCCGAGCTTGAACCGAACATGACCGACTCCACCAAGAAGAACCTGGCCTGGAGAGTCGACTGCGAATTCGGCGCCGTTCAGGGCAAGTTCGATCTGGCCAAGTGCGCCAAGAAGAACAACCTCGACGCCATCCACGACACCGTCCACGAAATGGCCCGCGACGAGGCGAGACACGGCAAGGCTCTGAAGGGTCTGCTGGACAGATACTTCAAGTAAGAATTTCAATGGGAGGAGAGATGCGTTCTTCGGAGCGCATCTCTTTTCATATCGGGTCATAGAAAGGCAGCTTAAGTTATGAAAGAAATATTCGAACGCGTAAGCATCCGCAAATACGAAGACAGACCGGTGGAACCGGAGAAGATCGAAGCCATCCTGCGGGCCGCCATGGCGGCGCCCTCCACAGGCAACCAGCAGCCCTGGGAGTTCTATGTGGTCACCGATAAGGAGATCATCCGGAAACTGTCCCAAGTCCACCAGTATGCGGTGACCGCGGCGGACGCCCCGGTGGTGATCGTCCCCTGTTACATGACGGAGAATATCTGGGTACCGGAATGGGCGCAAATCGATCTGGCCATCGCCACGGAAAACCTGTGGCTGGAGACGACGAGCCAGGGACTGGGCGGCGTTTGGATGGGCATCGCGCCTCAGGAAGACCGCATCGAAGCGGTGGACAAGATCCTCGGCCTGCCCGCAAACCTGCACGCCTTCGCGCTGTTCCCCCTGGGCTATCCCGCGGAAAGCCGCAAGCAGGAGGACCGCTGGAAGCCGGAGCGCGTCCACTATATCCGGTGACCCATGCATCAGCTGATCCAGCTCTCTGAGCGCATCTGGTATATGGACCTGGACTACGCCACGGACCGGCCGAATCTGGGATACATACAGGGAGATGAGCTCTCCCTGATGTTTGACTGCGGCGCATCGCCGGCACACGTCTCCGATTTTATGGGTCTTTTGAATGCGCATGGGCTGCCGCTGCCGAAGATGGCAGCGCTCTCCCACTGGCACTGGGATCACGCGCTGGGGATGGCTGCGTTGAAAAAACAGGGGATCCCCGTGATCGCCTGCCGGCAGACCAATGTGGTCCTAGGGCAGGTGTCGTCCTGGGAATGGACGGAAACAGCGATGCAGCGGAGACTTCAGACCGGTGAAGATATCCTCTTCTGCGATGACTTTATCCGCAAGG
This sequence comes from uncultured Eubacteriales bacterium, assembly GCA_902773665.1. GTDB lineage: Bacteria > Bacillota > Clostridia > Peptostreptococcales > Anaerovoracaceae > RUG11894. Next base: position 44,528 of record CACYFF010000010.1, read on the forward strand.
AATACAAAGGCGATTTGTCTGCAATCCCACAGTTCCGCACAGCAGACATCCTCTTCGAGGAGACAAAGACGCTGGACCTTGGCGGGGTCACCGCACAGTTGATCCATGTGGGCGGCCCCCATTCGGAAGATTCGGTCGTCTGCTATGTATCGGAGGAGAAGTTCGTCTTTCTGGCGGACAGCGCCGGCAAGGATCTGTACGGCATTCCCTGGGACTACGATCCGAACGACCAGGCGGCATCGGATCTTGCGATGGAACGGATGCCCGACGATCCGGTGCGTCTGAGAAAATACCGGAAAGCATTGGAACAGCTGGATTTTAAGCGCTGTCTGAAGGGTCACGCGCCCTGCAGCAGCCGCAGCGAATGGATGGAAGAACTTAAGGAAAGGGAGGCCAGACTATGACGATCGACGTTTACCGCCAGTATTTCGAAGCAGAATGCACCTTCGCGGGCGTGCCCCGCAGAGCCGCCCTGGTGACCCTCACATCCGACTCGGAGGCAGGCCAGATCCGTTATACGGCCGCGGCCGCCTTCTTCCCACACACCTCGGAAGACGACTTTGGGGTCTCCTACGATGCCTTTGCGGAGGCCGTCCTCTACGAGGCGAAAGGCCGCCGGTCGAAAAAGAGAGAAGCCCAGCTGATGGAACAGCTGCAGGCTGCGGTCGACGAAGCTGCAGCAGCCCTGGATGCGAAGGTGTTCTGGGACAAGCCGCTCCGGGAGGCGCAGTGGGGGTAGCAGCAATCTCTGCAGCCTTGCACTTTGACTTTTTTCCTTTTTCAAAGTTTGGTCAATGGGTTTTCATTGACCATTTTTTATTATTGAGAAGTGTCAACTGATCTTAATGATATGAAAAAATATATATTTTCATGGAACTTTTTCTGCACAATCTGCGTCTAAATAATGAAAAGAACAAAAACAGAAATCATGAACCTCCTTAAGATACACCTCCAAAGTAAGTAAGCAGATGCAGTGCAGGGCATCTGCTTATTTCTTGTTTCTGTTCGTCAAAGAAAAAGGAGAACTGCTCTCACAGTTCTCCCATTCTTCAAAATACTTGAAGTATCTCTCCAACAGACCCTTCAGGGTCTTGCCGTGTCTGGCTTCGTCGCAGGCCATTTCGTGGACGGTATCGTGTTCTCAGCACCCAAACAGCTCCGCGGTCTTGCGCATGCGCTCCGCGACGGAAACGCCGAAGGGGCACCGCGCTTCGCAGCTCTGGCAGCCGATGCAGTCGGAAGCCTTGCGCTCCAGGGCCATATAGTGCGCCCTTACGCTCTCGGGCACCGCAGGCTGCGCCGTCGCCAGGTCGTAGAATTTATTCACCATCGCGATATCGATGTCCATGGGGCACGGCTTGCAGTGACCGCAATAGGTGCACTGGCCGCTGTACGCGTGCAGCGGCGCAGAAGCCAGCACGGAGGCGTAATCCTTCTCGTCCGCCGTTGCCGTTTCGTACGCGACAGCAGCGTCGATCTGCTCCTTCGTGTCGTAACCGCAGAGCACGGAGGACACGCCGGGCCGGGTGAGCGCATAGTGGATGCACTGCACCGGGGTAAAGACGGCGCCGAAGGGAGATCTGGCCGGGTCAAACAGACGGCCGCCGAAGTAGGGCTTCATGACGGTGATCCCCACGCCATTCTCCTCACACAGCCGGTACAGCGCAGCGCGCTCCTCATCGATGCCGGACATCTCGTTCGCATAGTTTTCGAACATCTCATCCAGCACCTCCGTCGCAGGATGCATGTCGAAGGCCGGGTTGATGGAGAAGAGGATCATCTCCACGATACCGGATTCGATGGCCGTTTTTGCGATGCGGGGATTGTGGGTGGAAAGGCCGATGTGGCGGATGGTGCCCGCCGACTTCAGTTCCTTTACATATTCGATGTAGGGGCTGTTCATGCACAGATCCCAGTCCTCCTGCGCGTCCACGTAGTGGATCATGCCGAGGTCGATATAGTCCGTACCGAGGCGCTGCAGCAGGTCCTCAAAGGCCGGCTTTACGAATTGCATGTCGCGGGTGCGCACGTATTGGCCGTTCTGGTGGGTGGAGCCGATGTGACCCTGCACAAACCACTTTTCCCGGTTGCCCTCGAGGGCTTTGCCGATGATGTCCCGGGACTTCGGATCGGACATCCAGCAGTCGATGATGTTGATGCCCTTTTCCTGCGCGTACCGGATGAGTTCCACGGATTCCTCGAACTCGTGGCGCTCCAGCCACTCGCCGCCGAATCCGATCTCGCTCACTTCGAGTCCGGTGTTTCCTAATTTTCTGTACCGCATGTTCTCTTCCTCCGAAAAAGCATGACGCAAATTTCCGTATTTTTACGTATTTCCAGATATTTTTCGGTTATCCTGGGTTGATTTCCCGATCCGCGGAAGATATAATATCAACCATCTTGTGACTTTAGGCGGCTGCCGCCCAGCAAGCCGGTCGCTTAAACGTACGGAGGGGGTAAGAACCCCTCTTTTTTCTTTTTCCGCAAAGCACCATTTTCGCGAAATGGTGCTACAATAAATACGTTATGAACGACTTTGCAGTGATTTTACATAATAAGATCCTCGTGACCGCGCTCATCGGCTGGGCCTGTTCCCAGATCCTCAAGCCCTTCACGTTTATGATCGTCAACAAGCGTTTCGACGTTTCCCGCTTTACCGGGGACGGCGGCATGCCCAGCAGCCACTCCACCTTCGTAACGTCGGCTGCCGTAGCGGCAGGGCTTAACTGCGGCTGGGATTCCCCCGCCTTCGCCATCATGACCGTCATCGCCTTTATCGTGATGCACGATGCCATGAACGTGCGCTACGAGACCGGCAAACAGTCCCAGGTCTTGAACGAACTCATCGAGAAATTCAACATGATCTCCGATCACGACGTGACCCTGGAGAAAAAACTCGAGGAGTTCGTGGGCCATACGCCGATCCAGGTCGCCGCAGGCTTCGTCCTGGGCGTCGTGGTCGCGTTGATCGTAAACCTTTAACCGGCGATCTCTTCCCGGCTGGGTAAAGATGCCTGCGCACCTTCCCGCGTAACGGAGAGCGATGCCGCTTTATTTGCAAAACGTACAGCGTCTTCCGGCGCCTGCCCTTCGGACAGCGCCACCGCGAACGCACCGTTAAAACAGTCTCCCGCAGCCGTGGTATCCACGGCTTTTACTTTTTCCGTGGGAATCAGTTCAGCGCCTTCCGCAGTACAGAGGTACGCCCCTCTGCTGCCCACGGTCACCAGCACATTCCTTACGCCCATGGTCTGCAGCTTTGCTGCGGCTTCTCCGATCTCCGACGGTTCTTCGCAGGGCATTCCAGTAAGCCGCGACAGCTCCGTCTCGTTGGGTGTAAGCCAGTCCACGCACTTCAGCACGCTTTCCGGGATCTCGTCCGGCGCCGGCGCAGGATTCAGAATGACGGTCTTGCCCAGCGCATGGGCCTTCTTCGCCAGATACCACACGGCATCGTAGGGGATCTCCAGCTGCAGCATCAGAATATCGCACTGCTCCAGCGCATTCTCGCATTCCTTCAGATATTCCGTATCGCAATAGGCGTTGGCCCCCGCGATGACGACGATGCTGTTGCGGCCCTGCTCGTCCACGTAAATGCAGGCCGTGCCCGTAGGCGCGGTGACCCTGCGCAGCGCAGACACGTCGCAGCCGCAGTCCGCCAGGCTCTTTGCAAGCACATCGCCGAAGCCGTCTCTGCCGACGGCGCCCAGCATGGCCACGTCGCCGCCCAGTTTTGCCGCGGCAGCCGCCTGGTTGGCGCCTTTGCCGCCGGGGTTGTACAGCAGGCCGTCCGCCAGCACGGTCTCCCCTTCCAGAGGCATGCGCTTCATGGAGAAGCGGAGATCCATGTTCAGGCTGCCTGCCACTAAGATCTTTGCCATATTACGCTCCGTATCTTCTCAGTTCTTCCTCGATCACATCCCAGTACCGTTCCACGTCCACCGCGACTGCCACATTGGAGTTGATGGGCTTCTTCTGATAGTTGAAGAAGTCGCAGTTCGTGCGGCCGTAGCTTTCGCCCCGGGAGATGTCGATGGTCGTGTGCATTGGCTTCAGGGCAATGACGTCCGGCGCGATGAGCCAGACGATGGTGCAGGGATCGTGCAGCGGTCCGCCGGGGAAACCGAAGATCTCCTTCTGCGTGCGGCAGAAATGAGCCATCAGATCCACGAACAGATCGCTGGCCTTGTTGCCGATCTTCTTCATGCGCTCCACGACTTCCGGCACGCACAGCACCTTGCGGGTGATGTCCAGACCCATCATGTAGACGGGCCGGCCGCAGGTAAAGCAGACGTAGGCCGCCTCCGGGTCGCAGATGATGTTGAACTCCGCTGCGGGGGTCACGTTGCCGTTCTGATAGCTGCCGCCCATCAGGACGATCTTGTCGATCTTCTCGACGATGGCGGGCTCCATGCGGATGGCCATGCCCAGGTTCGTCATGGGACCGGTGGTGACCATGGTGATCGGCTCATCGCTCGCCATCAGGGTCTCCACGATGTATTGCACCGCGTGCTTTTCCTGCAGTTTCAGGGTGATCTCCGGGAACACCGGACCGTCCAGGCCGGTCTCTCCGTGAATGTCGGCAGCGGTCATCTTCTCCCGCACCATGGGCCCCTTGCAGCCCATATATACGGGGATGTCTCCCCGGCCGATCCACTGCAGTACCTTTAAGGCATTGCGGCTCGTCTTTTCGATGGTCTGATTGCCGGATTCCGTCGTAATGCCCAGCAGCTCGATCTTGGGGCTGCCCGCCGCCAGCATAATGGCGACTGCGTCGTCGTGACCCGGGTCACAGTCTAAAATGATCTTGGTAATTTCGCTCATGGGATAAACTCCTTTTCGGTTCTAACGCTACTATCTTACCATATTTTATGCACTGTAGGGGACGGTTCTGTGGTATATTGGCATAGATAGAAAACTGTTTAGGAGAGACATCATGCAGTACAGAAAAGACAAAAACGGAAACGAACTCTCGATCCTCGGCTTCGGCTGCATGCGCTTTACGAAAAAGGGCGGAAAGATCGACATCGACAAGGCGGAAAAAGAGGTTCTGGCAGCGTTCGATGCCGGGGTCAACTATTACGATACCGCCTACGTCTACGGCGACAGCGAAGCGACCATGGGCGAGATCTTTGAGCGCAATCAGATGCGGGATAAGATCAAGATCGCGACGAAGCTGCCGCAGTATCTGTGCCGCAGCAAGGAGACCGTCGAGAAGTATTTCCGGGAGGAGCTGTCGCGCCTCCGCACGGACCACGTGGACTATTACCTGATGCACCACATGACGGACCTGGCCATGTGGGAAAAGCTGAAGGAGATCAGCATCCTGGACTGGATCGCCGAGAAAAAGGCCTCCGGGGCGATCCGAAACATCGGATTTTCCTACCACGGCAACACGGACAATTTCCTGAAGATCATAAACGATTACGACTGGGATATCTGCCAGATCCAGTACAACTATTTCGATGAAGTGGCGCAGGCAGGCCGCATCGGACTGCAGGCTGCGGCGGCGAAGGGTATCCCCGTGGTCATCATGGAACCGCTGCGGGGCGGAAAACTGGTGAATCAGCTTCCAAAAGAGGCCTTGAAGATCTTTAAGGACAGCGGCAAAGGCTGGAGCCCCGCGGAATGGGGCCTGCGCTGGCTGTACGACCAGCCGGAAGTGACGGTGGTGCTCTCCGGCATGAATTCGCTGGAGATGGTGCAGGAGAACTGCCGGGTGGCATCCGAAACGCCCGCGGGCTCGCTGACCCAGGCAGAATTCGATACGCTCGAAAGAGTCTGCCAGGCGATCCGGGCCAAGGACAAGGTCGGCTGCACCGGCTGCCGCTACTGCATGCCCTGCCCGCAGAACGTGGACATTCCCGGTGCGTTCCGCTGCTACAACACCATGTACATCGAGTCGAAACACGAAGGACGCTTCCAGTATGCCCAGACCGCAGGACTGGTAAAGTCTCCTGCCTACGCATCCCAGTGCATCGGCTGCGGCAAGTGCGAGCAGCATTGTCCGCAGAACATTCCGATCCGGGAGAAACTAAAGGAAGCCGACCGGGCGCTCCGGCCGCTGCCCTATAAGATCGGCATCGAAGTGGCGAGAAAGTTTATGTTCCGCAAATAGAAACGCAATAAAAAAGCAGGAAGCCGAAACTTCCTGCTTTTTCGTGCCTATGCCTTATTCTGCTGTTCGACCAGATTGGTGCCGCCGTAGATCTGGCGGAGCTTGGGCTTTTCGATCTTGCCCGTCGGATTTCTCGGAACATCCGCAAAGATGATCTTCCGGGGACGCTTGTACCGGGGCAGATCCAGGCAGAAGCGGTCGATCTCCTCGGCCGTGCACTCCATGCCCTGCTTTACCTGGATGATCGCCGCAGCGATCTCGCCCAGCCGCTTGTCCGGCAGACCGATGACCGCTACATCGTGGATCTTCGGGTGCGCCGCCAGGAAGTCCTCGATCTGCACGGGATACAGGTTTTCGCCGCCAGAGATGATGACGTCCTTCTTGCGGTCAACGAGGAAATAGAAGCCCTCTTCGTCCTGCTTCGCCATGTCGCCCGTGTGCAGCCAGCCGTCCTTGAGGACCTCGGCCGTCGCATCCGGGTTGTGATAGTAGCACTTCATGACGCCGGGGCCCTGCACGCACAGTTCGCCCACGGTGCCCTGCTCCACTTCTTTATCGTTTTCGTCCACGATCTTGCATTTCCAGCCGAAGCCCGGCACGCCGATGGCGCCCACCTTGCGGACGTTCTCCAGCCCCAGGTGCACGCAGCCCGGACCCGTGGATTCGGACAGACCGTAGTTCGTATCGTATTTATGATGGGGGAAATACTCCAGCCAATGGCGGATGAGCGAAGGCGGCACAGGCTGCGCGCCGATGTGCATCAGGCGCCACTGGGAGAGCTGATAATGCTCCGGTTTGATGTCGCCGCGGTCGAAGGCCGCCAGAATGTCCTGGGCCCAGGGCACCAGCAGCCACACGATGGTAGCCCGTTCCAGGCTGACCGCATCCAGGATCGCCTTGGGGCTGTTGCCCTTCAGGATAACAGCACGGGAGCCGGTGTAGAGTGACCCGAACCAGTGCATCTTCGCCCCGGTATGGTACAGCGGCGGAATGCACAGGAAGATGTCGTCGTGGGTGGTCTCGTGATGAATCGCCTCCATGCGGGCGGACTGCATCAGCGCCGTGTGGTCGAGCAGGATGGCCTTCGGGAAGCCCGTCGTGCCGGAGGAATAGTAGATGGCGGCGTCGTCCGTATCTTCGACCAGGACGATCGGCGAGGAGGACGAGCAGTTGGACACCGCTTCCGCATAGCTTTCCGCATAAGACGGTCTGTTGTCACCGACGAAAAACAGGATCATCTGGGACTTGATCTTCGGGAAGATGTCCTCCACACGGCCAATGAATTCGGGACCAAAGAACAGCACGTCCGCATCTGCCAGCTTTAAGCAGTAATCGATCTCGTCCGCCGTATAGCGGAAATTGAGGGGCACAGCGACCGCACCGGTCTTGAGGATGCCGAAGTAGATCGGCAGCCACTCCAGGCAGTTCATCAGCAGGATCGCGACTTTCTGACCCTTGCGGATACCTCTCGAAAGCAGCAGGTTTGCCACCCGGTTCGCCTTTTCGTCGAACACGCTCCAGGTGATCTCCCGGCGGTAGGGAGAACCGGTCGTGGGTTGTATCAATTCATATTCACGCCAGGTGACCCGGGGTTCTTCCTGGATCTCCGGGTTGAGCTCCACCAGCGCGATCTCGTTTCCGTACAGTTTGCTGTTGCGTTCCAGCAGGTCTGTGATGGCCATAGAAAAGCCTCCTTTTATAAGTCAAATTGATAACACAAAAACTTTAATACTTTTATCCGTTAAAGTCAAGCATGAAAAATTTCGTTCTTTTATGTGTTAAAGTCCTTTACTTTCACGGGTTAAAGGGTTAAAATATCTTGTATATTTCCTCGACCCGACAGATCAAGAGAAGGAAGGTTGAAAAAATGGCGAAAAACACCAAAGAAGACCGGAGCACCGCCCTTTATGAAGCGGTCTTGGACTTAAGAGATGCGGATGAAGCCAGACGATTTTTTGAGGATCTCTGTTCCCCCACGGAACTGCGCAGCATGGAGCGGCGTTTCGACGTTGCCCGGATGCTGCTGCAGAACAAGGTGTACACGGAGATCCTGGAGAAGACCGGCACCAGCAGCGCGACCATCAGCCGCGTGCGCCGCAACATCATCGACAACGGAGCCGGAGGCGCCATGAAGGATCTCATCCTGCGCAACGGCCCGGCAGATAAGGAAGGACACAATTAAAATGAAACAGTTAATGCTTGGCAATGCAGCCGCTGCCCGGGGACTCTGGGAAGCCGGCGTGTGCGTGGTGTCTTCATACCCAGGCACGCCCAGCACCGAGATCACCGAGGAAGCGGCGAAGTACGATGAGATCTACGCCGAATGGGCGCCCAACGAAAAGGTCGCCATGGAGACCGCGTTCGGCGCATCCCTGGCAGGCAAGCGCAGTTTCTGCGGCATGAAGCACGTCGGCCTCAACGTAGCGGCAGATCCCCTGTTCACCTGCAGCTATACCGGGGTCAACGCCGGCATGGTGATCGTCGTCGCCGACGACGCCGGGATGCACAGCTCCCAGAACGAGCAGGATTCCCGCCACTACGCCCGCTCCGCGAAGATCCCCATGCTGGAGCCCGCGGATTCCGCAGAGGCCCTGGCCTTCGCGAAGAAGGCCTACGAGCTGTCCGAGCAGTTCGACACGCCGGTCTTTCTAAAGATGTGCACCCGCATCGCCCACTCCCAGTCCATCGTGGAGACCGGCGAGCGCGTGGAGGCACCCGTTAAGCCCTATCAGAAGAACATCGCGAAATACGTCATGACCCCGGCCAACGCCATCAAGCGCCATCCCATCGTGGAAGAGCGCACGAAGAAACTGGCGGAATTCGCGGAGACCTCGGACCTCAACCGCATCGAAGACGGCGCGGATAAGAGCATCGGCATCATCACCTCTTCCACGTCTTATCAGTACGTGCAGGAAGTGTGCAAGGGACAGTTCCCGGTCTTAAAACTGGGCATGATCTGGCCCCTTCCCGAGAACAAGATCCGGGACTTCGCCAAGAGCGTTCAGAAGCTCGTCATCGTCGAAGAGCTGGACGGCTTCATCGAGACCTATGTAAGAGAGCTGGGTCTGGATTGCTGCGGCAAGGAGGCGTTCCCCCTGCTGGGTGAATTCTCTCAAAATCTCATCGCGGAGAAACTGGAGCAGCCTGTCCACACCGGAAAGGCGCTGGACGAAGCCCTGCCCGGCCGTCCTCCCGTGATGTGCCCCGGTTGCCCCCACAGAGGCCTGTTCTACACCCTCGCGAAGAACAAGTGCACGGTTTTGGGCGACATCGGCTGCTATACCCTGGGGGCGGCGCCTCCGCTGTCCGCCATCGAGATGACCCTGTGCATGGGCGCGTCCGTCTCCGCGACCCACGGTTTTAACAAAGCCCTGGGCAAGGAGAGCGAAGGCAAGACTGTGGCGGTCATCGGCGACTCCACGTTTATGCATTCCGGCATGACCGGCCTCGCCAACATCGCTTATAACCAGAGCAATTCCACCGTCATTATCGTGGACAACTCCATCACCGGCATGACCGGTCATCAGCAGAACCCCACCACGGGCTACAACATCAAGGGAGACCCGGCCGGCAAGATCGATCTGGAATCCCTGTGCAAGGCCATGGGCATCCGCCGCGTAAGAGTCGTGGATCCCTACGATCTAGCGGCCTGCGATGCGGCGGTCAAGGAAGAGCTGGCGGCGGAAGAGCCCTCCGTCATCATCTCCAGACGGCCCTGCGCGCTGCTGAAGTACGTTAAGCACAATGCACCGCTGAAGGTGAACACGGACAAGTGCGTCGGCTGCAAGTCCTGCATGAAGATCGGCTGCCCGGCCATCTCCATCAAGGAAGGCAAAGCCCATGTGGACGACACGCTGTGCGTGGGCTGCGGCATCTGCACGCAGCTGTGCCCGATGGATGCGTTCGAGAGCACGGGAAAGGAGGCGTAGCCCATGGAAACCAAGAACATCATGATCGTAGGCGTAGGCGGACAGGGAAGCCTCCTCGCCAGCAAACTGTTAGGCAAGATGCTGCTGGAGGAAGGATACGACGTTAAGGTATCCGAGGTCCATGGCATGAGCCAGAGAGGCGGCAGCGTCGTTACGTACGTGCGCTACGGTGACAAAGTCTACTCCCCCATCATCGACAAGGGCGAAGCGGACTTTATCGTATCCTTCGAACTGCTGGAAGCGGCCCGCTGGATGGAATACTTAAAGCCCGGCGGACAGATCGTAACATCCACCCAGCAGATCGATCCGATGCCGGTGGTCACAGGCGCAGCAGCCTACCCCGAGGATCTGGTCGCCAAGATGAAGGCTTCCGGCGCCAAAGTCGACGCCCTGGACTGCCTGGCGCTAGCCAAAGAAGCGGGCAGCAGCAAAGCCGTCAACCTGGTGTTGATGGGAAGACTCTCCCACTACTTCGGCATGGCGGATGAAGTCTGGCAGAAGGCCATCGAGACCTCCGTGCCGGCCAAGTTCCTGGAACTCAACAAGAAAGCGTTTGAACTGGGCAAGAATGCCTAGTTTACAATAAAAATCGACCGATACAGCAGACATTTTAAGAAAGGACATTTGTATGGAGCGGTACTATCAACCGGAAATCGAAACTGCCTCGCGGGAACAGATCACCGCGTGGCAGAATGAACGCCTTGTAAAGCAGGTGAAGCACGTATGGGACAACGTCCCCTACTATCGCAAGAAGATGGAAGCTGCCGGGGTCACCCCGGAAGACATCAAGAGCATCGAAGATCTGCACAAGCTACCCTTCGTAACGAAGGCGGACCTGCGGGAAGCCTATCCTTATGGACTTCTGGCGGAACCCTTAAAGAACTGCGTGCGCATCCAGTCCACCTCCGGCACCACCGGCAAGCGGGTGGTCGCTTTCTACACCCAGCACGACATCGACTTGTGGGAAGACTGCTGCGCGAGAGCCATCACGGCAGCGGGCGGCACGGACGAAGACGTCTGCCAGATCTCCTACGGCTACGGACTCTTTACGGGAGGCCCGGGACTCAACGGGGGCAGCCATAAGGTCGGATGCTTAACCATCCCCACCTCCTCCGGCAACACCGAGCGGCAGATCATGTTCATCCGCGATCTGAACGCCACCATCCTGTGCTGCACGCCTTCTTATGCAGCGTACCTGGGTGAATCCATGAAGGAAATGGGCCTCTCCCCTGAGGAAATTCCTTTGAAGGCCGGCATTTTCGGCGCCGAAGCCTGGTCCGAAGAGATGCGCCAGGATATCCAAAAGACCCTGGGCATTAAGGCATTCGACATCTACGGACTTACCGAGCTGTCCGGCCCGGGGGTATCCTTCGAATGCTCCGCACAGGCCGGCATGCACATCAATGAGGACCACTTTATTGCCGAGGTCATCGACCCCGACACCGGCGAGGTGCTGCCCGACGACACCTACGGCGAGCTGGTCTTTACCTCCATCACGAAGGAAGCGTTCCCCCTGCTGCGCTACCGCACCAGAGATATCGTAAAGCTTTCCCACGAGCCCTGCCCCTGCGGCCGCACCCACGTTAAGATGAGCAAGCCCAGAGGACGTTCCGACGACATGCTCATCATCCGCGGCGTCAACGTGTTCCCGAGCCAGATCGAGACCGTGCTGCTCAACAAGGGCTATCCGGCGAACTACCAGATCATCGTGGACCGGGTGAACAACACCGATACGCTGGACGTCCAGGTCGAGATGACCCCGGAGATGTTCACGGACAACATGGGCGAGATCGCAGCGCGCCAGAAGGACATCGTGGACGGACTGAAGTCCATGCTGGGTCTGAAGGCCAAGGTGAGCCTGGTCGCGCCCAAGTCCATCGTACGCAGCGAAGGCAAAGCCGTCCGCGTTATCGACAAGAGAAAGATCTAAGGAGGTACAGCCATGAGTGTAAAACAGATCTCCGTATTTCTTGAAAACCGTCCCGGCGCGCTGTGCGAGATGACGAAAGTCCTGGCGGACGAGAAGATCGACATGCGTGCCTTCTCCCTGGCGGAGACCAGCGAATTCGGCATCGCTCGCATCCTGGTAAAAGACGTCTACAAAGCCATCACCGTGCTGAAGGATCAGGATTACATCACCACGGTATCCGAAGCCGTCGCGGTAGCCATTCCCGACGTGCCCGGCGGGCTGCATTCCGTGATCCAGGCCATCGCGGATGCCGGCATCAACCTGGAGTACATGTACTGCTTCCTGGGAGGCAATTCCGGTAAGGCCTATCTGGTCTGCAAAGTCGCGGATGTAGCAACTGCGGAAGCCGCGCTGGCAGCAAAAGGCGCCAGAATGGTGGACCAGGAAGAGCTGAGCGAACTGTAAAAAAAATCGGGGACGGTCCTCATCAGGAACCGTCCCCTTCTTTTATATCCTTAATAGTTTTTCCGCATTGCCGCCTAATATGGCGGCTTTTTCTTGCTCCGGGATGGGCAGTGCCCGAATGCGTGCAACTTCCCCCGCCTGGTCTTCCCAGGGGCTGTCTGTACCGAACAGAAGACGGTCTGCGCCGAAGGCTTCCTTCATCGCCAGGAACTGCTCTGTGGACAGGCGCTCCAGACTGTGCGTTTGATAGAAACCGTCGCCCACCGGCACCATATCGCCGATCGAAAACGACGTATCGATCCAGACGTTGTCGCGCCCTGCAAACAGGCGTGTCGCATCCTCCCACTGCCGCCAGCCGCCCATATGCGCCAGGATATACCGACCGGAAGGCACGGCATCGATGGCCCGGGCGATCTTTTCCACGGAAGAATACGTCAGGTCTAAAAAGCCCACGTCGATCCCTGCGTGGATCAGTACCAGCAAGCCGTTAGCAGCTGCCGCCCGCAGCACCCGCAGATACCCGGGGCTGTCCATATCCTGCAGCTGGTATACCGGGTGCAGTTTTATCCCCTTCAGCCCGGCCTCCGCAATGCGGGCCAGTTCCCTTTCCGGGGCTTCAAAGGCCGGATGCATGCCGCCGAAGGAATACAGATGGGTCTTTGCCGATGTGCGGTTCACGAACAGAGCGCCGTCGTTGATCCCTTCCACCTGCTTCGGCGACGTCGCCACCGGCTGGATGACCGCGAGATCGATGCCGGCTGCGATCGCAGAGACGGACAGGGAAGCAGCCGTCCCATCCAGGAACGGCTGTGTATGAGAATTATGCTTCAGTTTATCCACCGCCTTCGCCGCGATCGCATCGGGGAAGGTGTGGGTATGGATATCGATGATCATGCTACCCTCTGTATTCCACTTCTTCGCTGTCGGCCAGCGCTTCGCTCTGGGGCACCAGCACCCGCTTGCTGTAGCAGGAGAAGGCGTCGTCCACCAGTTTTCTGTCCGGTGACGGGGTCACTGCAGAAACGATCGGCACCAGAATGAGTCCCGCCAGCATGCAGAACGCGCCGGCGTTGATCGGCGACTGCAGGAGCGCCGGGAAGCTGCTGCGCACGAAGATGTTGGCGATCATCACCACGGAGGAGAAGATGAAGCTGACCCAGCAGGCGGCCTTCGTCGTCTTCTTCCAGTACAGCCCATAGAGGAACGGCGCCAGGAAAGCCCCAGCCAGCGCGCCCCAGGACACGCCCATCAGCTGCGCGATAAACGTTACGCTACTCTTGTACTGGATGATGGCCAGCACGACGGAGATCGCGATGAACACGACGATGAGCGCCCGCATGATGACGAGCTGTTTCTTCTCGTCCATATCCTTTACGACGCGGCCCTTCAGAAGATCCAGCGTAAGCGTGGAGCTGGAGGTGAGCACCAGGGAGGACAGCGTGGACATGGAGGCGGACAGCACGAGGATGACCACCACAGCGATCAGAATGTCGGGAAGACCGGACAGCATCGTGGGCACGACGGAGTCGAAGCCATTGGCTGCGATGTCGATCTTGTCGGAGAACAGCCGGCCGAAACCGCCCAGGAAATAGCAGCCGCCCGCCACGATAAAGGCGAAGATGGTCGAGATGATCATGCCTTTATTGATGGCGCCTTCGCTCTTGATGGCGTAGAACTTCTGCACCATCTGCGGCAGGCCCCAGGTGCCCAGGGATGTGAGGATGACCACACCCAGCAGATTGAGAGGATCCGGGCCGAAGAAGGAATTGAAGACGCCGGGAGCGGCAGATACGGTCTCGTCGGAGATCTGCGCCAGGCCTTCCAGCGCAGCAAGGAAACCGCCCTGGCTCTTCAGCACCGCGCCGATAACGGCGCAGATGCCGAACACCATGATGATGCCCTGGATAAAGTCGTTGATCGCTGTCGCCATGTAGCCGCCGGCGATGACGTAAACGCCCGTAAGGATCGCCATGACGATGACGCACACGGAATAATCGATGTTGAAGGCCATACCGAACAGACGGGACAGGCCGTTGTAGAGGCTTGCGGTATACGGAATGAGGAAGATGAAGATGATGACCGAAGAGCAGATCTTGAGCGCCGGGCTGTCGAACCGGGCGGAGAAGAACTGCGGCATCGTGGCGCTGTTGAGATGCTGGGTCATGATGCGCGTGCGCCGGCCCAGGATCGCCCAGGCCATAAAGGAGCCGATGAGGGCGTTGCCGATCCCCACCCAGGTGGACGCAATGCCGTATTTCCAGCCGAACTGGCCGGCGTAGCCGACGAAGATAACAGCGGAGAAATACGAAGTGCCGTATGCGAAGGCCGTAAGCCAGGGGCCGACGGAACGTCCGCCCAGCACGAAGCCGTCGACATTGGTCGCGTTGCGGCGGCAGTACATGCCGATGCCTACCATGATGCCGAAAAACACTACGAGCATGAGTACTTTGATGAACATTGCATTGCGTCCTTTCTGAAATGGGAGTTTGCTTTAACGCATTAAATCGTAACGCATAAAAGTGTAAAAGTCAAGCGTTGTTTGCAAGAAAAAAAAGGGTCTGCAAAAGACCCTCAGAGTGGACAGTCAGGAACCGTCACCAACTGTTCATATATTCTCCCACTGCTTCAGCAGGCTCTGCATCCACGCTTTTACGTCCATGCCGTAGGCGGCATCCAGATGGTCCGCATTCAGGACTTCCTGCACCGGGCCGAAGGCAACGGCTTCGCCCCGGTCCATCAACACGGCGGTACTGCCGTACGCCAACGCCAGGCTCAGGTCGTGGACCACGGAGATGACGGCCCTGCTCGGCTCTTTGCGCCATTCCTCGATCAGGGAGAACACCTGCTTCTGATAGACCAGGTCCAAGTGGTTGGTCGGTTCATCCAGGATCAGTAGGTCCGGATCCTGGGCGAAGATCTGCGCAAGGAACACCCGCTGCAGCTCGCCGCCCGACAATTTTAACACGGACTTATCCGCCAGGGCTTCCAGACCCGTAAGCGCCAGCGCCTGCTCCACCGCGTCGTCGTCCGCGTCGCTTTTTCCCGCGAAGATCCCGGAGGAATAGGCGTAGCGGCCCAATCCCACGACTTCCCGGACAGAAAAAGCGTAGTTCACCGCATGGTTCTGCTCCAGCACGCCGATATGCCTGGCCAGTTCCTGAGATCTGTACTGCCGCACGTTCTTGCCGCAGAAAAACACGTCTCCCGTACTGGCTACGCTCTGGGCGATGGCGCTCACCACCGTGGATTTTCCGGCGCCGTTGGGGCCGGCGATCATCAGCCACTCCCCCTCTTCCACGGAAAAACTCACGTTCTTTACGATGTCCAGCGTGCCGTAGCGCACGCTTAGATCCTTCACTTCCAGCATGCGCATCAGGAGACCCTCCTCGAACGGTAGAAGATGACGATAAACAGAACGGCGCCGATCAGGGATGTTACGACGCCGATAGGCAGCTGCAGGGGGTTGGCGATCATCCGGGCAGCCAGGTCGCAGAGCATCAGGAAACTCGCCCCGCCGAACAGGCAGGCCGGCATCAGTTTTGCGTGGTTTGGTCCCGTGATCATCCGGACGATGTGGGGGGTCACCAGGCCCACGAAACCGATCGTGCCGCCGATGGAGACGCACACCCCGATGAGGGCGGAGACCGCGATGAGCACCGTCAGCCGCACCCTGCGCACGTTAACGCCGATGTGCCTCGCGTTTTCTTCCCCCACCGCAAAGGCGTTCAGTTCCCTGTGCAGCCGCAGCAGAACGCCGCCGCACAGGATGAGCGCCGCCAGCAGCACCAGGGCATTTTTGTAACTGCTTCCAGCCAGCGAGCCCATGGTCCAGAACGTAATGTTGTGGAGCTTGTCCGACGCGAACGTAAGGATGAGGGACAGCAGGCTCGAAACGAACATGGAGTAAATGACCCCGATCAGGATGATGCTGTTCGTGGACAGCGAATAATCCAGTTTATAGGCCAGCGACAGGATGATGACGATGGAAGCGAAGGCGAAGATCATGGCCATCACCATGGTGCCGGCGAAGGGAAGCGCCGGAAATGTAATGCCGAAGGCGATGGCGATGACCGCACCCAAAGACGCGCCGGAGGACACGCCCAGAGTGGACCCGTCCGCCAGCGGATTTTTTAACAATCCCTGCATGGCCGCGCCGCAGACCGACAGCGCAGCGCCTGTAAGCGCCACGCAGATGACGCGGGGCAGCCGGGATGCCAGGATGATGGAGGCGGAAGACGTGGACGGCGCCGCATTGCCCTTCAGGGCGCCGGCAACGAGAGAGACCGTTTCGGAAAACGGAACGCTCACGCTGCCGACAGAGACGCACAGCACGAATACAGCCAGCATCACACAGGCAAACGCCAGGTAAGCCAGCAGGGAAAAAGATTCAGTTTTCCGTCCGCTGCGCCCCATTACGCGGCAGGCGCGAGCTCTCTCTCGTGCTCCACGACAAAGTTGTTCAGCAGGATGGCGCCGTCCTTCAGACGCGGCGTCGGACGGGACAGTTCGTTATCGACCAGGTTGAGGATGGCGCCGTTTTTCACGGCGGTCACATTCTCCCAGCCCGTGCGGCTCATGATCTCTTCCACGGGAGTCGGGCCCTCGCCAAAGTACATCGTAATGGTGACGATATAGTCCGGGTTGCGCTCGATCACCTGTTCTTCAGAGATCTCCGCCCAGCCTTCCACGTCGTCGAAGATGTTCTTCATGCCCAGCATCTCGGCGATCTCGTTCATAAAGGTGCCTTTGCCGGCAGTCCAGAGGCCGTATTCCAGCGGGGAGACCTCGAAATAGACGGTCTTGCCCCGGCCGGCGGTGCTGTTGGAAAGGTCTGCAAATGCCGCCTGCATACTGACGATGACCTGCTCCGCTTCTTTTTCCTTGCCCATCAGTTTGCCGATCATCTCGACCGCGGTGTAGACGCCTTCGATGTCCTGAGCGTCGGAGACCACGACCTTAATGCCGGCCTCCTCCAACTGCGCGATCTGCTCTTCGGTCTGCGCCATGGTGCTCATCAGCAGCACCTGGGGCTCCAGAGCGATGATCTGTTCGATATTCGTATCGTAGCCGGACTGTACGGAGGGCACTTCCAGCACTTCTGCGGGATAGTCGCAATATTCCCCTCTTCCGACCAGCGTATCGCCGGCGCCGACGGCGTAGAGGAATTCGCAGTCCGCCGCGGACAGGGCAACGACGCGGGTGGCGGGTTCATCCAGGGTGATCTCCCGGCCCGTCATATCGGTGACGGTGATGGCAGCCTCTCCGGATCCTTCTGCTTCACCGGCAGGCTCTTCCGCAGGTTCGGTGCTGCCGGATGTGCAGGCAGCCAGAGACAGGGTCATGACCAGCGCAAGCAGCAGCGCCAACAGTTTCTTTGTGTTCATAGAGTTCTTTTTCCTTTCTTTTTCTATAGCCACTTATTTTTCTTAAACAGCCATATCATAAACGCCACGATGGCGATGCTCAGACCGATGACGAAGGGATAGCCGTAAGGCCACTTGAATTCGGGCATCATCAGGTTCATGCCGTACCAGCCCGCGATGAGGGTGAGGGGCAGGAAGATGGACGTGACCACGGCGAAAAACTTCATTAAGCTGTTCTGCTCTATGTCCACCTGGGCCTCGTAAGACTGGCGGATCTGGTCCAGATATTCCTGGGTGCGCAGGATCTGGTTGAGCAGCTTATCGTATTTCTTTTCGATAAAGAGGAAATACTCGTCCGCCGCCATCAGTTCGTCCGTAAGGAGCTCCATCTTTTCGAAATAGCGTTTGCAGCCCCAGACTTCCTTGCGGAAGCGGTGGATGAGCCGGAAATTCTCCTTCGTCTTCCCGTCCCCTTCGAACAGATCTTCCTCAAATTCGCCGATGCGGTTTTCCAGTTCCTCCAGGTGGCTCAAGTCGTCGGCGGACAGCGCGACGAGAAACTCGAAGAGTTCTTCTTTGCCGGTTCCTTCGACGCCTTTCGCAAATTTCCGTATGTCGGAACTTTCCGTCCAGAGCGACGTCTGCTGCGGAGTCATGTGCAGCAGCACAGGCGAATGATCCAGCCAGCGGAACGACAGCAAAAGGCCGCCCTGCCCTGTGCGGATCACATAGTCCCGGGTATGTTCTACTTTATCCAGCGTATCGGCATCGATCTGCTGCAGAAACAGGTCCCGTTCCTCTAAAACCTTCACTGCTGCCGCCCTCCTTTTCGTGTGTTTCATTATATCATAAAAGAACGGCGGCATCTGTCTATCTGCAGGGGCTGGGCATGGAAAAGGATGAATTCGTCACGGGCGGGTTGATCCTGGGCTTTGGCGCTGACGACGGCCCGGTCCGCGGCGAGCGCAAACCGAAGGGCAACCCGCTAATCTGGGTGGAATAAAATCAAAAGAAAAAACCGTCCTGCCGGACGGTTTTTTTGTGTAAAGATTGCTATCGCAACAAGGATACGCTGCTGCCGTTTTGGCCTTACAGCTTTTTGCAGGTGAAGTCGTCGTATATCACGCAGTCGTCGCCGAATGTCAGTTTGAGCAGGCCGCCCTTGCGGCCAAACTCGTTCTCTCCGATGGGATAGAGCCGGAAGCTTATCTCATCCCCGTCTTCGTCTATAGCCTTGGCGTGAAGCTCGCCGTCCTTCAGAAAGACTTCGTCGACGATGAAGTCAGCATCCTCAGGATGCTCGTATCTGCCGCAGCAGCTCGCCCACTTCGACTTGTCCGGATTCTTGATCGCGATATCCTCGAGGGAAACGATGGGCTCCGGTTCCTTGTCCCTTGCGATCGCTTCCATGCCATCCCAGTAGCCTAAATACGCTCTGACGTCCTGATAGTCCCGGCAGCTGAGTATCACAAGCACCCTGTCCGCGTCGATGAAACGCTCGAACCAGGTAGCGACGCCCGGCATGCCGCCGCTGTGGCTGACGACGAGTCCTAGCTCCTTGTCGTGGCCGATGGCCCAGCCGAAGCCGTAGCCAAGCCCATCCTCCTCATCATAAACAGCATCCTCGCCGTTGTTCAGCTTTCCGGGGGTGTACATGAGCTGTTGATCTTCCTTTGTCAGCACCTTGCTTTCGCGCAGCACCCTGTCCCATTTGAACATGTCGAAGATGTTGGTGTAGACGTAGTCGTCGCCGTTCAGACCATCAAAGGCGACCACGTCGCCGGTCTCGCCGGAGTCCACGTCAGCCACGCATTTGCCGTCCTCGAACACCGTCGCCTGTGCATAATTCTCAAAGGGCACGCCGTCTCTGCGGATATGGCAGCAGCGGGTGGAACTCATGCCGGCGGGCTCGAAAATATTTTTTTGCAGAAACTCTTCATAGGGAACGCCGGAGAGCCGCTCCACCAGCAGCGCCAGCAGGTTGTAGCCGGTGTTGGAGTAGCGCAGGCCTTCCCCCGGAGCGAAGTACGACTTCGCCTTGGTTTCCCGGAGAAAGCGCAAAATCTCGTCGTTGCCCGGCACCCGTTTCTCTTCTTTCCAAATCTTGATAAACCAGTCCGCGTCGTCAAAGTAATCGGGGATGCCGCTGGTGTGGCTCAGCAGATGCCGGACCGTCACGCCGGGATAGGGGATCTCGGGGAAGTACTTTGTGATCTCATCGTCGAGCCCCAGCAGGCCCTTCCGCCGGACCAGCATGACTGCCGCGGCGGTGAACTGCTTGGTGACCGAAGCCAGTTGGAAGATCGTGTCCTCCGTGATCGGCAGCGTGTTTTCCGGGTCCCGGAAGCCGAGAACGCCCTTAGACACGATCCCGCCCTTTTCGGCGTAGAGCCAGGCTCCGTTGAAGCTGTCCTTTTTCTGCAGCTCGCGGGCCAGGTTTTGCATCATGGTATTCTTATCCATCAGTGTATTTCTCCTTATTCCTTCATGTTTTTGAATATCTCGCAGGAGATATTGTCCATCGCTTCGTCGGCTGCTTCCGTGACGTTGTTGTACATGATGGCAACGCAGATATCCTTCTTGCGGGAAAAGACCCAGTTGGTCAAAAAGCCCCAGTTCTCTCCAGTGTGACCGGCCACACTGTCTTTGCGCGCTTTCGATTCCCAAACGTCGAGGCAAAGGCCGTAGTTATCCATGACCGGCGTCATCATGCGTCGCGCGGTCTTCTTTTTGAGAAGGCCGCCTTTCCGATAGCTCCCGGAGAGGGCAAGGCCGATCTTGACCAGTTCCGTCGGCGTGGCCCAAAGCCCCGCCGCAGCATGCTCGGGATAATAGTGATATCCGTGGGCAGGGTCCTCTTTCTGTGCCAGCCTGTAGCCGAACGCAGCGTTGGCGACAAGGTCTTCGTCGAGCGGCTGGAAGAAACCGGTTCGTTTCAGACCCAGAGGATCGGCGACCTCCTTCTGGAAGGCCTCGCGGAGCGTGACCCCCGTCATGCGTGTAAACGCCAGCTCTGCCAGGGTGATGCCGCCGCCGGAGTACATGAACTGCTTGCCGTAAGGACGGATCCTTCTGAGCCTCGGCGTATTGCCCCTGCCGCTTAGCACGCCTTCGAGCGAAAGCGGCTCGTGGTTTGCCGGATACCCCGGGAAGCCGTGCAGGTTGTAACCCGCCGTATGGGAAAGCAGGGAGGCAAAGGTCACCGGGCCCTTCTTGACGAATTCCGGCACCACGCCCGAGATATCCGCGTCAAGGTCGATAAGTCCCTTGTCTGCATACCGGAGGAGGGTCAGCGCGAACATGGGTTTGCTGACAGATCCTGCCTGGAACAGCATATCCGGGTTCACAGGGAAGTCCTCGCCGTATCGTCCGCTGCCGGCGCAATAGGTGAGAAAATCACCGTCTTCGTCATGGACGGCAATGCTGACGCCGTAGCCCTTTCTGCCCCTGATGCGCATAGCCTTATCCACATCAACGCCGTAGATACTCTTGACGATCCGGTTGGGACCTTTAAGCATCCGCATTAGCACGGCTTCGCCGCCGTCGATGATGCCGGTCTCCCGGAAGCCGGCTTTGTGATAGAGGTGCAGACCCAGTTCGTTCTCCGGCTCGGTCGACAGGAAGAGTCTGTCGGCGCCGTTTTCCTTAAAGTACTTGATGATCTCCTGCAGGGCGGCCTGGCCGTAACCCTTGCCCTGTTCGCTTTTGTCGATCATGAAGCGCCAGAGCCAGTAACGGCCGTCTTCATCCTCGTCTTCAGGATCGAATGCGAACATGCAAAAGCCCACCAGCCTGTCGTCCGCATAGATCGCGAACGGACGCGCAGTGCCGGGGTGCTCTTGATTCGTTTCTTCCGCTTCTTTCAGCGAATAGCCGTTTGACGCGACAAAGGGTTGATCCTCACGCACAGTGAGCGCAAGAACGGCCTCGCGATTGTTATCATGAATAGGTTCCAGTTTGATTATCATAATTGGTTTTCTCCTTGATGATATGATTTAGCTTGAATTGTGCCGGTATTACATCATCTGCTGATAACAGGCACAAAAATACCGCAGCAAAGCAGCTCCCGTCGTGGCTGCATCCTGCGGTTCCCACTATCAGAAGTTACCTAAAAGCGGCGCATCAAATCAAAGGGGTATTCTGCCCCTCCCGTGTTCTGCGCCTCTGTTCAGTTATTATTCGATAGTAATGATCACTGGTATACGCACCTTTCATTGGTTTCTTTTGTAATTATACACGCCGATGCAGTAAAAATCAATTCCGACCGGGTCCGATCCCCTGGCCTCTTCAATCAGCACGATGAAAAAGGACGGGATATACCCGTCCTTTTTCATCGTATGGTGGGCCGAAGTGCACTCTGCACGAACCCCGGCAGCGTGTTCCTTCGCCTTCGCGTATTCTATCTGCCCGCCGTCGCTGACGTTGAAATATACCACGATTTTATCATCCCACACGTACACGCAGTTTATAAACGTGTCTATTACCTGTTTTTGTACGGCTGGATCCGATGGATCCCCGACGCATAGCTGCTGCAGGTATTGCTTTACGTCGTCCAACACCAGCGGCCGCCGGGCCTGCATGCGTCCATATTCGGCCTGCAGCTGGTTGCGCTCTGTCTGCAGATCGCTGGCGCGGGCATTTAATGCGGCTTGTATAGCCGGTACCGCGCTGGTGTACGAAATGGCTATGCGGTCCAGCTCCCTGTCAATGGCCTTTATACGGCCCTGCATGGCGTCCGCGTTGCCGCCGTTTTCTGCCTGCCAGGCTGCGCAAACGCGCTGCGCTATGTATTCGGTATTGTCCGGGTTGAGAACATACCGGCAGGCGCGGTCCGTTACGTACCATTCCAGCCACGCCTTTTTCTCCGGCTTTTTGTGGCAATCTTTTGTGCCGGACCGGTGCGCGTAGTACCGCCAAACGTTGCCGCTTTTCCCGTGTCCGCTGGTACCAATTAGGGCTTTACCGCAGTACCCGCAGTACACTTTACCCAGCAGCAAATATTCGGCCTTTTCGCGGATCCGTGGCGGCTTCGCCTGCTGGCGTGCCTGGCACGCGTCCCACAACTCCTGCGTTATTATCTGCGGCATGCCGCCCGGCACCTCAATATCCCCGTATTTGTACACGCCGGTGTAACGGACATTTTGCAGCGTTTTGGTTATGCCATTAAACGTAAACGGCTTGCCAAGGTTGTTACGCAGCCCGGCGGCGTTCAACGTTTCTACAATCTCCGCTTTACTGCTGCCTGCGGCGTACATGCTGTAAATGCGCTGCACGATCGCGGCGGCGTCCGGATCTATTACAAACTGTTTGTTTGCGTCCACCTTATAGCCCAGGATACCGCGCCCGCCGTTTGACTGGCATTTGCGTGCACTCTCCGCCATGCCGCGTTTTACGTTCTGCGACAACTGGCGGCTGTATGTTTCGGCCATTGCTTCCAAGATGGCCTCCAATAACAGCGTTTCGTCCCCTGCGCCCACGTTTTCGGTAACAGACAGGACCCGCACGCCGTGCTTCGCCAGCTGCCGTTTGTATATGGCGCTGTCGTACCTGTTGCGGCTGAAACGGTCCAGCTTCCACACCAGGATGTATTGGAACCCGCGCCCGGCGGCGTCGCGTATCATGCGCTGAAATTCGGGCCGGTTGTCATTGGTGCCGGACATTGCCCTGTCGCAGTATTCGGCCACGATCGCGTACCCGTGTTGGGCGGCGTATTCGCGGCAATACCGCAGCTGCCCGTCTATGCTCTGCTCCTGTTGGCTGTGCGACGAAAAACGGGCATATATGACCGCGTTTGTTACTGTGTCCATGCCCTAATCCTCAAAATATGTATGTTTCGCCACCCATTGGCGTACCTTTATATCTACCCAAAACGCGTAAATACCCAGCGTAATTATGGTTAACAGCCACCATTTGAGCCAATTACCAAACAGCTGGCCGCCGGTACCATCGAACTGCAGGCGGTGCCCTTCTACAACCGTGTGCGACGTCTGCCAGCGCTGTATGGCGCATATCATCCAGGGCAACGCAATGCCAAAGGTAACAACGCACAGTAGAAGCCACAGCAACTCCTTTATGACAATTTGGTGCAATTTGCCGTCAAAATATGACAGCCTATCCGTGCTGCCATATAAAGACGCCGCTGCGACTTTTTCAGGATCCTCGCCGCGTTTACGTGCTTCCTGCTGTATATATAATTCGTGGTGGCAGTCATCGCAGAGGCCGTATTTGTCAATAAAAAAGACTTTACGGCCACACCGCGTGCATTTTTTCATTGTTTACGCCTCCTCGTCCTTTTGATACACCGGCATTATGCTGCAACCCAATGCAGCCGCCCGCATGGCTATTTTCCCGTCTGTGTTCAGGTTGGCATATATGGTGCCTATTTCGGACAAATCCTCGTCGCGCCAGCCAATCAAATCTATTGCCGGGACGCCCAGGACCCGCGCAAATTCCTCGACCTTGCCCACCGTTATATCGACCTTGCCAGCCTCAATTTTGGCAATCATGGAGCGGTCCTTATAGCCCATAGCGTTGGCCAAGTCCGATTGCGTCCAACGCTTTTTTATCCGATACCGGCATATATTTGCGTATAACATTTCCATTGTAACCACCCTTATATGGCCGTGTTTTGCTTTACTTCGGCCTCCAATTCTGCGACCTGTCGCCACGTGTAAAAATGCCCGTGTTGGATATGGTACACTTCATGTTTATATGCTGCCGCCCGACCGTCCGCAGATAGCCGGGCATTTATGAACATGTTGTAGTCCCCGTTTTCGTCTTTTACCGTTACGCCATGCACAGAGTATGGTAAATCAATTAAACGAACTATTAGACAATCCACGCATTTGTCCTCCTGGCGTGAATATAGCGTTTTTGTTGTACCTTTAATCGGCCCTTTTGTGGACTTTTCAGCAACGGAAAACAGCATGCGCATTTCCGGCCGATCATTAAACGCCTTGTCCATCATTTTTTCCAATTCTGTTTTGGTGTCATAATCCTCCAACAGGCTGGCCTTCGATACGTGGAAATGGTCCGCAATGCGCTGCACGGCGCCCATGCGTGGCTCTGCATATCCCAGCTCCCATTTTGATACGGCTTTATCGGATACACCAGCAATGGCGCCCAACTCTTCCTGCGTAATACCGTATGTTTCGCGTAACCGCTTGATGTTGTCCGCAATACTCATTTTTCGCACCTCCAAAAGTATACATATTATATCGCGAAAAGATAGAAAAACAACACGAAAATAGAAAAAAAGTTTATAATTCCGTTGACATTCTACTTTTAGTAGAGTACCATATAGACGTGGGCTAAATATAGTAGACCCGCAGGAAGGAGGTATAAATGGCAGCTATCACAATGAAGCAGGCACGCGTTGGCGTGGACATGACCCAGCGCGAAATGGCGCAGGCTATTGGATGCGGGTACACCACGTACCGCAAATGGGAACAGAACCCCGGCGACATGCCCGTACGCGTTGCGCAGAAGTTTTGCGAGATCGTGCACAGATCGTACGACGAAATTCTTTTTGCCTAAAAGTAGAATTAAAGTAGATTTACAGCGCTCAATATCGAACTTTTGGAGGAAATAATGACCGTACGACAAATTGGCGTAATTGGCCTGCGCGGCCCGGACGGGACCGTATACGAAAACGTACCGCTGTACGAGCAGGTCCCGGAAGGAGGCAGCAATGGAAAAGCCGCTGCAGATCATTGTAACAACAGCGCAGGAACGTTACGTAATTGATGGCGTAACCGAACTGCTGGTAAAGCCGCACCCGGATGGCATGGAACTGCGGCAAAACAAATTTGGATGGGAATTAAAACCCAGGGAGGCAACCAATGAAAAAGAAATACAGATGGAACAAGGCGAAATTTGCCAACACCATGTTAGAACTCGCCACAATGGCGGCCGTCGCAGGCCTGTTTGTTTGGCTGACCTGCACGTGGATCCTGACGGCGTAGGAGGTAACAATGGCTGAATTATTTAACCCGCTGTACCCTGACCCGCCCGTAACGCTGAAAGTGGCACCCAGGAACTGCAAGGAATGCGGGCGGCCGTTTGTACCCGTGAGCAAAACGGGAACCGGCGCAACACATTGCCCGGACTGCCGCAAAAAAATTACGGCAAAAGCGCGGGAAAAGTCGCTGGAAGTACGGGCCGCCAATAAGGCCGCAGCAGAACCGGCACAGCCGGAACCCGTAACAGCTGCAGAACCGCAGCCGGTAATGGTAACCACCCTGGAATGGTGGGACCCGGAATACAAGCTGCCGGACACGTCGCGGGACGTATTCGAAATTAGCGACAACGGCGTAATGCAGGTATTGCCTTACAGCAAAAAACATCATGCGTTTAATGCGTTCGATTTTTACGACAACGCAGACCACGCAATACCCGTTGCATTATGGGCAGACATTCCCGAAAATCTGCAGCAGGTAAAACGCAAAATATCAACAGCCTGGATCAAGGCACAAACAGAAAAGGAGGATAACAACTAATGGGATTTGCAGTATTGATTTTAGGCGCAAGCGGTACAGGCAAAAGCACCAGCCTGCGCAACTTCAAAAAAGGAGAAATCGGCGTGCTGAACGTTGGCAAAAAGCCGTTGCCGTTCCGGGGCAAATTGGACGTTGCAAACACAGCCGATTATGAGCTGATCGAAAAAACGCTGATGAAGAACACGTACAACGCTTATGCGATCGACGATAGCCAATTTTTAATGGTGTACGAGAACTTCGCACACGCATACGAAAAGGGCTACGACAAGTTTACCAAAATGGCGGTGAATTTTCAAGAACTGCTGAACGTCATTATAAACGGCACCAGCAACGACACCATTGTGTACCTGCTGCACCATATCGACTTCGACGACATGGGCCGGGCCAAGGCTAAAACCATTGGCAAAATGCTGGATCAGCAGTTACCAATCGAAAGCGCCGTGCCAATCACCCTGCTAACGCAGACGGACAGCGAAAAATACACCTTTATCACCAACGGCCTGCCACCGGCTAAAAGCCCGCTCGGCATGTTCGAAGATAAAGAGATCGAAAACGACCTGCGCATGGTTGACGAAACTATCCGCGCATATTGGGAGCTGGCACCGTTGCGGAACGTGAACGACGTAAAGACAGCGAAAAAGGACGCCAAATAAATGGCAAAACCGAAATATAAATACAACGTGTATTTGCGGTCAATCTATATACACGGGGACGTGGAAACAAGCAGGGATGAGCGTTTTATTGGCAGCGTATACGCATATAGCGAAAAGCAGGCCGCAAACATTGTGCGCATACGTCTGTACGGACAATATGGTGCTCCGGCATGGCAGTTTGACCTTATACAAACATTAACCGCAATTAGAACTGACAATGATGCGCCACATATACACGACCAATGGAAGAAAGGAAAATAACATGGCCAATTTATTCGAAATCAACCGCGCAATTACAGACGCCTGGGCGGCGTGCGTGGACCCGGAAACGGGAGAAGTAAACGACGAATTATACGCGCAGTTTGAAGCGCTGGAAATGGAACGGGACGCCAAAATCGATGGTATTGCGTGCTGGGTGAAAAACCTAACAAGCGACGCCGCGCAGTTAAAAGCCGAGGCAAAAGCCATGCAGGAACGGGCAGCCGCTGCCGAAAAGAAGGCGGAAAGCCTAAAGGGCTATTTGGCCGCCGCCCTGAACGGGCAGAAATTCGAAACGCCGCGCTGCGTAATTGGCTGGCGCAAGTCCACCGCGGTACAGATCGCGCCGGACGCAGACCTGCCCGCCGAATACCTGCGCACCAAAACCACCGTGGAGCCGGACAAAACGGCCATAAAGGCCGCGCTGGTGGCTGGTACGGCCATTGACGGCTGCCACCTGGAAACCCGCAACAATATGACCCTGAAATAACAAGGAGGAGCACACCATGAAACCATTAGGCAAAACCTATGCAGACGCACCCGCCAATACCGGCGACTTCCAGCGGCTACCCGCAGGCGGCTATATTGCCAAAATTCAGGCCGTAACCGACCTGCCCGATAAAGAATACCTCCGCATTACGTTTGACATTGCAGAGGGCGAATATAAGGGCTTTTACGCGAACACAGACGCGGACCACGAATTTCTGCACCAGTTTATCAGCAGCTACAAGGAAAAAGCCATGGGCATGTTTAAGGGCTTCCTAAAGAACGTGGACGCCTCCAACAATACCAGCTTCGAAGCGCAGGCCGAAAACGGCTTCGACGAACGCCAGCTGGTTGGCAAACTGGTTGGCATTATCCTGGGCTACGAAGAATACGAGAACAACCGCGGCGACGTCGCAACCCGCGCACGCATTAACACCCGCGCCGTTGAGATCATCCGCGCCGGACGTTTCAACGTACCCGAATTAAAGAAGCTGGCGAATGGATCCGGCAAGCCTATCGTACCCGCATCCACGACCGGTCCGGGCACCGCACTGCCGGAATTTCAGCAGATAACGGACGACGACATCCCGTTTTAGCAGGTGGCCGCTATGCGCTTGCAAATCATAGAGGACACACGGCAGCAGGCGGGCAAGCACGAACTAAAGCACGAAAAATGGGCGGCGCACGGTGACACAATATACCGCTGCGCCCTGCCCTGCGGCGACTATGCGTTGCCTTCACCAATTCATATTGACACAAAGGCCAATATGCAGGAGATCGCGCAAAACATCGGCGGCACCGCCAAGGAACACGCACGCTTCCGGCGGGAACTAACCCTGGCGCAGAACCTTGGCACAAAAATGTATGTACTTGTGGAAAACACCGACGGCATACGCAGCCTGGCAGACGTGGCGCGGTGGCAAAATCCGCGACTATCCGATAGCCCAAAAGCCATTACCGGCGAACGCCTGGCGCGTGCTATGGCGACCATGCAGGAACGCTACGGCGTCACCTTCCTATTTTGCGGCCCGGAACAATCCGCAGGCTATATCCATGCGCTAATAGAACCATACGCAAAGCTGTTGGAGCAATACATGCGGGAGGCGGCTAATGGCGAATAAAACCACGTTTGTAAAGCTGGACCGCAACATACTGGAGTGGCGCTGGTACAAGGACCAAAACACCAAGTCCCTGTTTATACACCTGTTGTTAAAGGCCAACATACGACCGCACGGCTTCCGTACCGTCACAATCAACCGCGGGGAATTGGCCACCAGCTACGCAAGCCTGGCAGCGGAAACCGGCTTGAGCATCCAAAACGTACGCACCGCGCTGGCACACCTGGAAACCACAGGCGAGGTAACACGAAAACAACATAGTAAATTCGTTGTAATTTCAATACCTCAATACGATTTGTACCAGTCGCAACTAACAGGCAACCAACAGGCAACTAACACGCAACTAACAGGCAACCAACAACAATCAAAGAATGATAAGAAGGGGATATATACATATCCCCAAGAAAGAGAGAACCGCGTGCGCGGGGAGGTCCCTGCCTCGGCTGGGGACGTGGCCGCCTTCGTTTTGGACAATAACCTGGACGTGGACCCGGATGCGTTTTGGAACTACTACGAAGCCAACGGCTGGGTAACAAAAGCAGGCACACCCGTACGGAACTGGAAAGCATTGTGCAGAACATGGCACGGGAAGCCGCAGTACAACACCACCAAAACAGACGCGCCCGCAGATCCGGACGGACTAACGCCCGAAATGCGGGCAAGCGTAGAACGCGTAAAGGAGCGCAGACGAAATGAGCATAGATGAATGCGCCAAGCTGCTGGCATGGCTGCAAAACATTTTCCCGCGCCAGTATTCGGCCAAAATGACCAACCAGCGCCGGGACGATCTGCTGGACGTATTAGAAAGCGCCTTCGACGGATACCACCTGGACGAAGTGCAGACCGCCTACAAGGCCATTATCAAAACATACGAAGGCGGGGCGCCGGACATATCAATGGTGCGCAACCGGCTGCAGACTATGCGGCAGGAACAGGCCAGCGAACAGGAAAGTAACCGACAAGCTGCCAACCGGCGCCAGGATCTGCCGGAGCATCACCCGTACAACGGATGTTATACCCACCACGAAGCATACGTGCATTACCTGGACGACATGCGCCACAACAACCTGCAGGGCAAATTCCCGGACTACTGCCGCCGCTACCCTGCCGTGGTATGGAAACCGTGGGCCAATCCTGACCTTAACAGATACCGCATAGACGACCCGAAAGGCCCGTGGCATTACATGAAGGGCAAACCGTACGGCGGTTGGACGACCAACGAAAACGGCTTCTGTGTGCCGAAAGTCGCACACCAATAACACCACCAGCAATGGGCGCAAGGGCGGCCACCCTGAAAGATGCACGACCTATACGAAAACACCGAAGGCGCCGAAACCTTAACAGCCTCCCAAGCGCGGCGCCGAATACAGGAGGCATAAATGAACACCAACAACGACGAAATAAAGCTGCACATGTACCAGGCCGCAAAAATCGCAATCAAGCGCGAAGGATCCGACGGCAGCATAGTGGCCGCCTGGAACATTGCAGACGAAAACAGCGGCTGCAGCTGCATGATTGCAGGCAATGGCCATAACTGTGTTGTGGCAATCGCAAACATTATCGACAAATTTGCGGTTGGCAACAACGTGCCGTACCAGGACATTTTACGAGAACTGCGCGGCATGCTGCGTACGGTGGCACGGAACCGCCGGAGAATGAAACCCGGCGAGGAGGCGTTCAAGTACACCAGCGTGGAGATCGACAACGACGACGACACCAACGACGCAACCGAATAACAACAGATGCAACCGGGCAACAGGTGCGCCCGTTAGCATAGTGGACCGGGCGGCATTGTTTCTCCTTGTATGTTAGATGCGATATACAACCAACCGACCAACAGCCGCGAACCATAGACGCCGCCCGCTCCCTGCGGCTGTGTTGTTGACAACTTACATGCACAAAATTACACACCCAAGTTTTAGTGAACCAGGAGGCACACATGAAAAAGAACCCAGGAAGAAAAGAACGCCGCAGACAGGCACGCATTAACCGCCGGGAAGCCGGGCGCGAACGCGCCAAGGCCAACGAACTGGCACAGAAAAAGGCGGCCCGCGCACGCAGAAGTGGAGGCGCAAATGCAAATGCCCGTTAAAGGCCAAAAATCGGCCCGTGGTGAATTAAAAACCACGCAAAGGATAATTTATATTGCCGGACCTATGGCGGGCCTTAAAAACGAAAATAGACCCGTTTTCGCGGAAGCGGCCGAAACCCTGCGCAGTATGGGCTATGTTGTGCTTAACCCGGCTGTACTGCCAACCGGCATGCCTCGGGAACGTTATATGCCTATTTGCCTGGCCATGCTGGAACAGGCGGACATTATTTGCATGCTACCAGGCTGGGATACATCCCGCGGCGCACAGCTCGAAATCCGCTACGCGAAGTACCAAGACAAGGCCGTATGCGGCTATAACTGGCTAATTGGAAAGGAGGACGCGCTGGAATGACACGCGAAGAATTGTTTAAATTTGCAGAAACCGAAATGCAAAAGACCATCGACGGCAAAGCCAACAAGCTGCAGAACGCTGCAAAACAAATCGCGGCAAAGGTGTACCGGGAAGCATTCGAGAATGGCTACCAGCTGGCCGTGGAGATCGCAACCGCAAGAGTATCCACCATAAAAGAAGCCTTCGGCTTTACGGACAACATGCCCGACCCGGAAACATTTTTAAAAAACAACACCGCGGCAGCCCTGGCAGCGACCTGGGAAGAATACAAGACCGAAAAGAAAAAGCAACAAGAGCAGACCGCAGACAGCTGCTACGGCCTACACGTTGGCGACGAATTTACGCAGTTTTCCGGCGTTGGCGTTGTAACTGGCCTTACGCCTGGCCGCGTGCACATCCTATGGTCCGATGGATCCGTGGGAGATCGCGTCCGGAGCATGATGAACACGGCGCACCCTACCGGCAGGCACTACGGCGACCTGTCCGACATTTTAACCGCCCTGCAGAAAGGCCCGGACAATGCTTAATTTTCAAGCCTTAAAAAATCCGGGCTTTTATAACCTGGACTGCATGGAGGCGCTGCGGGCTTTTCCGGACAACTACTTCGAGCTGGCCATAGTGGACCCGCCCTACGGTGACGGCCAGGGCGGCGACGGATCCGGGCGCTTCGGTGGCATGTTTGCTGCCTCGATCGACGGCGGCCCGACGCGTCCGCACTACAACCGTTTTGGTGGCCGCTTCGATCGCTACAAGCGCCAACGAACAACCCCGGCGCAGCCGACAAGCCCGTGGAACGCCGGGGCGGACAATGGGCAGCCAAGTACGGCAACCACATTATAGCCTGGGACGTGGCACCGTCTGCGGAATACTTCGAGCAGCTTTTCCGCGTTTCCCAAAATCAGGTTATATGGGGGGGCAATTACTTTTCTCTGCCGCCAACGCGGTGCTTCGTGGTGTATCGCAAGACCAACATACCCCTAAAGGGCTTCAGTATGGCGCCGGTGGAATACGCCTGGACGTCGTTTAATAGAAATGCCTGCATGATAGAGGCATTCGCGCAAGGCACAACCGCGGAGCCGCGCTTCCACCCTACCCAAAAGCCGGTGGCATTGTACGAGGAGCTGCTGGAACGTTTCGCGAAACCAGGCGACAAAATCCTCGATACGCACGTGGGCAGCGGCAGCAGCCTTGTGGCGTGCTACAACCTGCATTACGACGCCTGGGGCTTCGAAATTGACCCGGTATATTATCGCAAGGCAAGCGAACGCCTGGCAGAACATACAGCACAGATACGCATGGACCTGTAAATGGTCCGGGAAGGAGCAAGGTATGAAAAAGTTTATCGGCAACACCTACGGCAACACGTACACGCCAATGGACGCAGGCGCCGAATTTGGCGGCGGTCCGCTGTATGCTGGCCGCGGCGGCTCGGGTGAACATGACGGCCCGGTAACGATCATCGAAAACACCGCCGCACACGTGGACACCGAGGACGCACGCATGGAAGCCGTAACGGAGTGCAATTCCTGCAGCTATTACAACCGTGGCGAATGCGGCCGCACCGGGCTGGCAATGACCCCGGACGACTACTGCAGCAAGGCGGTACCGGCGGAGGCGTAGCGCATGGGCGTAAAATTCGGCTGGTGGCCGTACGTTAAAAGCATGATACGCAACTACCCGCTACGGGCCGCACAGTACGAGGACATTTTGAGCATGCACACCACCCCGGTGCTGTCCGGCATGCCGCACGGATCCACGCCTGGGGACCCGGTGGGAGAACTGATAGCCAAGGCAGACGGCAAAGCCACGTACCAGGAATATTGGGCCGTTAAACGGGCGTTGGACGTGTGCGCCAGTACAAGCCCGGACTTCTGCGCGTTTGTCCGGCTGTACTACTGGACCACGCCGCGGCTGCAGCTGGAGCAGATCGCGGCCCGCCTGCACTATTCGCCGGAAACCATACGCAAATGGAAT
The DNA here is from genome assembly GCA_902773665.1 of uncultured Eubacteriales bacterium. Taxonomy (GTDB): domain Bacteria; phylum Bacillota; class Clostridia; order Peptostreptococcales; family Anaerovoracaceae; genus RUG11894. Next base: position 77,743 of record CACYFF010000010.1, read on the forward strand.
AGGCGTTTAATATACCAGGTTGCAAGGGAGCGTGGGTTGTATGATGGATAGCGGATACAGGGCGCTGGCGGCTGCCGTGTGCCTGCAGGCGGTGGACGACTGGGAAAAGCTGTGCAAATGCTATGCGGCGGGGCTGTGCGAGTGCACCGCAGACGGTCACACCATTTGGGACAGATCGCAACGCGCCGCCATAAACGCGTACAACCGCATGGGGCAGACGTCTTTTTATGAGCTGACGTTATTTTTTACGCATTCGGGCGACTTATACGCCAACTGCGACACAACGCCGCTGCTGCGCATGCTGCAGCAAAAGCGCAGGGCCGCAGAACGCCGCCGCAATGCCCGTAAAAGCCGTCAAACAACCCCATAGACGCACCAAAATACCGTTGGTGCACTTTTTTATGCGCTATAATGATATTGCAGGAGGCTGGGCGAATTGCCCGGCCTTTTGTGTGCCTCCTACGGAATGGGCCATAGTGGGGATAATACGGCAATTAAATATGCTGGGGCGGGCGCAGCCGTATTTACGTAGGACGAACGCCCAACACGGAGGTGTAAACGGTGGCGGGGATGATAGATAAATGGCTGACCGAGGACGCCCTGCTGCTGATAACCGGATGGGCGCGGGACGGGCTGACGTTGGCAGACATTGCCCACAATATGGGCGTGTGCCTTCGTACATTGGTTAACTGGAAAGAGAAAAACGACAAAATCCGCAAAGCGCTGGACGACGGCAAGGAAGTGGCCGACAGACGCGTGGAAAATGCGCTATACAAACGGGCGCTGGGCTACATGGTTACAGAAAAGACCATAACGCAAAGCGAAAAAGACGGCTACAAGGAAGTCACGACTTCCAAGCATATACCGGCAGACGTAACCGCGCAGATTTATTGGCTAAAGAACCGCAAGCCGAAACAATGGCGCGACCGGCAGGAAACTGCCATAACGGCGGACATTGAGGACCTTACGCCGCTGGTGGAGCTGCTGAAATGATGCGGCAAACTATCCCCTGGGGGACATTCAGCGAAAAGCACAAGGCGTACATAAAGACCGGCATTAAAAGCCGGATGTGCGTAGCAGAGGGCGCTATCCGGTCCGGCAAAACGATAGACCATTGCATAATGGCCGCGGCCTACCTGGAAACAACCCCGGACGTGTACCACCTGGCCAGCGGCTCCACGATCGGCAACGCCAAATTAAATATTGGCGTCTGTAATGGCTTCGGGCTTGAAAACCTTTTCCGTGGCCGGTGCCGTTGGGGCCAGTACCGCGACAACGAAGCGCTGTTTATCCGCACCAAGACCGGCGAAAAGGTTGTTATATTCGCAGGCGGTGCGAAGGCCGACAGCTACAAACGGATCCTGGGCAATTCGTACGGGCTATGGATCGCAACGGAAATAAACGAGCACTACGACTGCGCAGACAGCCGCAGCAGCTTTATTAAGGTGGCCAGCGGGCGACAGATCGCAGCGCAGCGGCCTTTTACGTTGTGGGACCTTAACCCGTGCAACCCGAATGCGTCCATATATGCGGACTATATCGACAAGTACCGGGAAACCGGGCTGCCGGGCGGGTACCTGTACCAGCACTTCACCGTGCACGACAATGCGACCGTAACCCCGGAACGCCTGCAGGAGATCGAGGCGACCTACGAAAAGGGCACGGTATGGTACCGGCGCGACATATTAGGCGAACGGGCCGTGGCGCAGGGCCTTATTTACCAGGCCTTCGCGGACAACCCGGCCAAATTCCTGGTGGATCCCGCCGAGCTGGACTACCGCAGCGAACGGCACGTGGAAATCCAACGCGCCGTAATTGGCGTGGACTTCGGCGGCGGCACGTCTGCCCACGCATTCTGCTGCACCGGCTTTACCCGGCACTGGGACGTTATTGTGCTGGCAGACTACCGCTGCCCGGACGCGCTGGACCCGGAACGGCTGGCGCGGGACTTCGTGGACTTCGTAACAGCCTGCAAACAGCAATGGTTTGTTGTGGACGTCTACTGCGACAGCGCAGAACAGACCCTAATTAACGGACTGCGCACAGCTGCCGCACGGGAACGCCTGGGCGTTAATATCCTGAACGCCTTAAAACGGCCCATAAACGATCGAATACGCACGGCCTGTATCCTAATGGCCTCCGGGCGTTTTCGCGTTTCTACGGCCGCAAAAAACACCATAGACGCGCTGGCAACAGCGGTATGGGACCCCAAACAGATAACCGAGGACGTGCGGCTGGACAATGGCACGTCAAATATTGATAACCTGGACGCGCTGGAGTACACCTACGAACGCGACATGCGCACGTTGGTGGAATTGGGATAGATAAAATGGGCTTATTAGACCTTTTGAAAAAAGGAGCACGAATAATGACGGGCAACAAAGAATACCGGGACGTATTCGAACTGCAAGGCGTACCGGCGTACCGTGAATTTTATAATTTTACGATACTCCCGGCCAAAAGCATTTACCGCGGGCTGTATACGCCCTGGCACGTGATACCGGCGCCCACGATCGGTGACAAGGACGCCAAGCGCACCCTGTACCGCATGAACATGGGCAAGGCTGTATGCGCAGAACTGGCAGGCCTTATTTGGTCCGAGGGCGTAAAAATTGACATATCCGACGAAACCCTGCAGGCGTTTGTGCTGAATGTGCTGGAACATAACAACTTCCACACCAAAATGCAGGAACATATCGAACAGGCGGCCGCCCTGGGCGGTGGTGCCTTAAAGGAGTATGTTAAATTCAAGCGCAAAGGCGGGCAGAACGTACCCGGAACGGGCAAGATTGTAATTGACTATGCAATGGCGGACCAGTTTGTGCCGACGGCCTGGGACAATGCAGGCGTTACGGAGGGCTTTTTCGTAGATCGCAAGGCAAAAGACGGCTACTATTACACCCGTATCGAGTGGCACAGCTGGAATGGCGACACCTACGTGGTAAAGAACGACCTGTACAAAGCCGCCATGAAGAACGCCAGCGGGGAAAACCAGGACATTTTGGGGTATCAGTACCCGCTCGCCAGCATTTACCCCGGCCTGCAGCCGTACACCGAAATAGACGGGCTGGAAAAGTCGTTATTTGCGTACTACCGCACGCCCGTTGCCAACAACGTGGACGACAACAGCCCGCTGGGCATTAGCATTTACGGCAACGCCCTGGACACCATGCACGCGCTGGACGTGTGCTTCGACAGTTTTGTGCGCGAATTTAGGCTGGGCAAGAAGCGTATTATCGTACCGGCAACCGCGGTGCGTGTTGTCGTGGATCCGGCAAGCGGTGCAACGCGGCGTTATTTTGACCCGAACGACGAAACCTACGAAGCGCTGAACACGGACGACCCGGACAAGCTGAAGGTCCAGGACAATAGCATAGAACTGCGCGTGGAGGAGCACGTGGCGGCTATCAATGCGTTTCTGTCTATTCTGTGCCTGCAGGTTGGTTTTAGCGCAGGTACGTTTACGTTTGACCTGCACGACGGCTTGAAAACCGCCACCGAGGTTATTAGCGAAAACAGCAAAACGTATAAGACCATCCGAAACTTCCAGCAGCAGCTCGTACCGGCAATAAAGCGCATTTGCGAAAACATAATTGCGCTGGGCGCCCTGTACGAAATGGAATACGACGGCAAAAGCATTGCGGCCCTGGCCAATGACTACGAAATAACCGTATCAATGGAGGACGCCGTGCTGGAGGACACCAATACAAAATACGACAAGGCCATAAAACTGGTGGGCGCTGGCCTTATTAGCAAAAAGACCGCCCTCACCGATCCGGCGTACGGCTTGTGCATGACGGAAGAAACGGCGGAGGCCGAACTGGCACAGATCGCAAAAGAAAGCCCGGTAAACGCTTTTGTGGTGGACCGTTTCAGCACTACGGGCGAATAGCGCATGGCACTTACAAAGCAGCAGATATTAGAATTATCGGAACCGGTGGAGCAGATGTACATGGACTGCACCGCGCAGCTGATAATAAATATCGCGCAGCACTTTAAGACCGGGCGCGGACTTGCTACCCAGGCATGGGAAGCGTTGAAGCTGTCCGAAATGGGGCAGTTAACCAACGAAAGCATAGAAATTATCGCGGCCAACACCGGGCAAAAGGCCGATGCGGTCCGCGCTGCGCTGCAGGAAGGCATAAAAACCAGCCTGGCAGACGAAGAAACCATGCTGCAGAATGCTGCAGACAAGGGCTACGTAAAGACGACCGCCGGAACGCTGGAAACGTCGCAGCACGTCCGGGACCTGGTAGACGCCTACGTGGCGCAGGCCGAGGACGACATGAACCTGGTAAACACGGTCATGCTGCAGAGCACGCAAAACCGCTACCAAATGGCCATACAGCAGGTGGTAAATGCGGAAGAAGCGGCGCAAATTGAGGCGTTGACCGGGGCAAAGAATGCGGCAGAACTGGCCGCACAGATGGAAAAGGTACAGCGCACCCTAAATGCGGCGACCGGCAGCACCCTGTTGGGAAACGAGGCACGCACCAAGGCCCTGCGCGGTGCCATTGCTACCCTGGCCAACCAGGGCATAACCGGCTTTATAGACGCAGGCGGCCACCATTGGACACCGGAAGCGTACATAAACATGGATATACGCACCACCGTGGGCAACGTGGCGCGACAGGCACAGAAAACCCGCGCCGCCGAATACGGCGTAGACACCTTCCAGGTATCCAGGCATGCGGTGGCCCGTCCGCTGTGCGCACCGTACCAGGGCTGGATTTGTTCATGGTCCGGCGGCGGGTACACCGTCGAGGATCTGTACGGCAACCAATACCAGGTGCACAACATTAACGAAACCAGCTACGGCCAGCCCGCTGGACTATTCGGCATTAACTGCGGGCACAACCCGTTAACGTTTGTGCCGGGCTATTCGATACCGCGTGCGCAGGAACTGACGCCCGAAGAAGAACAGGAAAACGCGCTGCAGTACGCGCAAAGCCAACAGCAGCGGTATTTGGAACGGGAAGTGCGGCACGCCAAAACCGAGGCGCTGGCGTACGATGCCGCAGGCGACAAAGAAGGCTTCGTGCTGGCGTCCCAAAAGGTGAAACAGACGCAGGCCGACTATGCGGCATTCTGCAAACAGACCGGCAGAACACCGCGCACAGATCGTTTGCAGGTGTACGGCTACAACAGGAGCGTATCCAGCAAGGCCACCGCGGCCACACGCGGGTACAAGCCGCAGGCAGCACCCGTAAAGGCCGTAAAGCCCGCGCCGGTCGTAAAGCCGGACGTACCGGCGGCGCCTGTAACGTCTATTGTGCCGCCGTTTGTATCAGCGGAAACAACAAAACAGGCAAACGAATACGGTACACAAATGCTGGGCCGTCTGTATGATGAGCACACCAGTAAAAACGGCCTTAACCGCGTACCGTTTGCGGACGCCAACAAATTGTCTGCTATTGTTGACGCGGACTATGGCAAATTGCCTGCAGATGTTGCAAACACGTTTAACCGCGTAATTGGAGAACTTGCGACCGAATACGACACCCCATTGCAGACGATCCGCACAATGGACAGAAACGAAGCAAGGCTGTATAAGGACGCATTTGCGTTTGTGTCGCACCAGTACCCAACCGACGGGGCACGAATGGTTATAAACCCCGTAAAATTTAGAAATTTGGCAGACACGGCAGAACGCATAATGGAATTGAGCGAGCGTGGATATGCTGTAAAGGTTGCAAAAGACAAGGCCGCGGAATACGTCGCCACGCATGAATTTGCGCATACATTATTGGGGCTTCGCGGGAACATTACGCAAAATTTTGTTGGACTTGATGTTGCCCGAATAAATGCGGCGCGAAAAGAAATTAACACTATTTGGACGGAGTACAAATCTGTTGTTGGTGATCTTCGCGACCAATTCAAAAAAGCCGAAAACGATTATATAATGGGCACAGGAACACGCGAAAAGGCGCTGGAAATCAAACGGCAACTTGACCGCGCAAAAATCAGCAACTACTCGTTATCAAACGAGGACGAATTTATGGCGGAAGCGTTCACCAACGTGCGTATAGGGACTGCGCAAAACGATTATGCAGACCGTGTTTATGCCGTCATAAACAAATTCTTTTTGAGGTGATACAATGCTGGACATGCCCTATTTTATGGAAAACGAGAACTGGTACGACTTCGACGTGGAAAAAGGCAGATATATATTGACCGATGCCGCGCCGGAACGCGCCCGGGCTTCGTATGCGGAATATTACGCCGCATTGGACAATATCGACGGATAACAGCAAACATTGGCCAATTTGACCAATCGACCAGCCACCAGGCTGGTTTTTTTATACCGTGAAAGGAGGAGGCAAACGTGGCAAAAGTAAACACCATGCAGGGCATGTACGACACGGAACTGCAGGCATTTGTAGATGCCGTAGAACCCGAAAAACAGCCCGATAGCACGACGAAACAGGAGGCCGTGGACAATTCCACCGCCGCACCCAAGAAACCCGCCAAAAAGGCGAAAAAGTAAACAGGCAGATGGCGACCGAAAGGCCGCTTTTTTATTTGCACGCACCGGCGCAGCGTTATGCGCCATAACAACTTCGCCCGGCGTCAACGGGCGTTACAAGAAAGGACGAAAAACAAATGGCAGGAATTTTTACCCGTAAAGCATTAACAGACGTACTGAACAGCGAAACCACCCCGGAAGAAAAGGTGGATGCAATTTACAGCCTGTACGGGCGGGCAATCGACGACAACTACGTAACCAAGGCCGCGGCCAATGCCGCAAAGCAGGACGCCGTAGAACAGGCCAAGGCGGACGCGTTAAAGGACGTGCCGCCGGTGGACGTAAAGGCCAGCGACGAATACAAGGCCCTGCAGACCGAGTACAACGCGTACAAGGTGAAACAGGAAGCGCGGACCAGCGCGGACTATGCAGGCGTAAAGCCCAAATTTTTCGACGCCGTATACGATCGCGTAGACCGTAGCGAAGGCGCAAAACCCGTAAAGGAACAGCTGGATGCAATGCGGGCAGACTTTGAGGAATTTTTCAACCCCACCGACGACAACGGCAAGGGCGGACAGCCCGGCAAGCCGCAGTTTGGTGCCGGAACTGGTGGGCAGCAGCCCTCCGGCGAAAAGGGCGCCAGCATGACCGAATTGTGGGGATATTCCAAGAAGTACGGCTTAAACGAACAGCAGAAAGGAAACTAAAATGGCATTTTCCCAGGCAAATGTAAACTATGCACACGAGTATAGCCAGGAACTGGCTAACGCTATGCCGTATCTGTCCTATTTTGGGGCAATCTTCGACGGCGAAAACAGCACCAAGTACAGACCGCTGCGCGGCAAGTACGTGGAGATCCCCTCCCTGGAAGTATCCGGCGCGGTTGCTGCCGATCGTAACAACATGACCGGCGCATTTTCCCGCAAATGGAACAACGCATGGCAGAGCGTATCCCTGGCGCAGGATCGTGAGTGGTCCACCCTGATCGACCCGCTCGACATGGAAGAAACCAACCGCGTGGCCACCGTCGCCAACATCACCAAGACCTTTAACGAGCTGCAGAAAGTCCCCGAAATGGACAGCTACATTGCCAGCACCCTGGCGACCGCTGCCATTGCTGCGTCCGAAGCTGACACGACCGCCCTCACCGCGGCAAACATCCTGGAGAAGTGGGACACCTACCTGGCCACTATGACCAACGCACGGTTTAACCGTGACCGTATCGTGGCCTACATGACCCCGGCCACCTATAAGGTGCTGAAGGAGGCCGCCGGTATCACCCGTTTTGTTGACGTTGCCACCGGCATTAGAAACGTTGACAGAAACGTGGGCAAACTGGACGGTGTAACCATCGTGGAAGTACCGGCCGACCTGATGAAAACCGCATACACCTATACGGAAGGCTTCGCACCTGCTACCGGCGCCGGACAGGTTAACCTCCTCATGGTATCCCCGGACGCCGTAGCGGCACCCGTGGTATACGATACCGCAATGGTATCCGCACCGACCGCGGACAACAAGGGCAAGTGGATCTATTACGAGCGTTTCTACTATGGCTGCTTCGTGCTGTCCAAGAGAACCGCTGGCGTATACGTCAACTACACCGCTGCATAAAGGAGGCCGTAAATGGCTATCGTAGACTACACCTATTACACCAATACGTACCTGGGCGAACCGATAGCCGAAACAGCATTCCCGCGGTATGAAGCCCGCGCCGAGGACCTTATAGCACAAATTACGCGTGGGGCAGACTATGACAGCCTGCCCTCCGCGTTTAAAACGCTGTACCAAAAGGCCATTTGCGCGCAGGTGGAATATTTTGTGCTGCAGGGCATTAGCGTAGCAACCGAAGGCGCCAACGCCGGGGACACCTCCTACACCATCGGCAAAATATCGGTGGGCCGTGGTGGATCCGGCAGCAACGCGGCGGCATCCGGCGGCTATTCGATGATCGCACCGGCAGCACGCGGGTACCTGGAACAAACGGGCCTGCTGTCGCGGCACGTGGATACGCTGGACGTACGGAACAGGTGGTGGTGGTAAATGAGCCGCAAACCACCTGCGCACGTATATGCGCATAGCGTAACTCTGCAGGTATGCACCGGCGTGGACCGCTGGAACCATCCGGCGTGGGCCGAATACCCGGTGGACCACGTAAACGTGCAGCCCGCGTCCGGCACCACCATGCGCAAGGACGACACCGAGGTGCAGCTGAACGCGCTTTTATTCGCGGATAGCCTGTACACGGTGCCCTCCCTGGACTGGTGGGCGTTAAAGGACGCCAGCGAGGCCGCGGGGCTGCCTGCAACCGTGGTATTTGAAAACCGCCAATACACCGTGGTGGATGTTGCCAAACTGTTTAATGAATTTGGCATATTCGACCATTGGGAGGTGGCGTTGAAATGATCTTCAAGGCCGTACCCAAGGCGACCGTAGACAAGATTTTTCAAAAAGGCTTGTTTGCGGCCCGTGAACAAATACTGACCGACTGCAACTATTACGTAAAGGTGGACCAGCACATATTGGAGCGTAGCGCCTACACCGAAATGGACGGCAACACGCTGCACGTTATTTGGAACACCCCGTACGCACGGCGGCAGTATTACACCGGCACACCGTCAAAAGACGTCAACCCGAACGCGTCCATACAATGGGCCGAAAAGGCAGCCGGGGAACATAAAAAGGATTGGGCGGCAATCATAACAAAGGCAATGAAAAATGGCTGACTACATTAACGACATTATAGACGCCGTAATGGACATGGCCGAGGCAACGGAGCCGTATGCAGCCATTGTGCGCGGTCCCCTGCCGCCTGATAACGGCATAGCCATTTACATGGCGAACGGCACGCCAAACGCAACGTTTTTAAACAAACGCATTGTGTACGACTTCGTGCTGACCCTGAACGGCAAGCACGCCCGGCAGCAGACCGTAGCGGCGGCCCTCAACGCTATCCATACGGCGTTAACAACCACGAAAACCTACCCGGCCACGGACAACTGGGAAATATGCGACATTGAAACCGTGTCGCTCCCGTCGTACCTGGACCGGGAAGAAAACAACCAGTATTTGTACGGCTCCAGCATTCGCGTACGGGCCTACGTGTACTAACTGAAAGGACGAAAAAATGGCATACAGCAAGTTAATTACCATGTATAACCTCACCGCGTCCATTAACACCGCGGCCAGCGGGGCAACCGCCGTATATTCGGAACTGGCAGACGGTATCGACAATATTGCGGAAGCCTTAAACGAGGTTGTGAAGCAGTATTTTTTCCTGAAAGACAACGGCTTCGCACAGAACCACGTAACGGGCATGGCACCCGCATGGACGTTGACCGGCCGCAGAGTGCTGGGCGACGCGGCGCAGGAATTTATCTTCGGCAACAAATATGGCCTGGACACCGAAAGGCAGACCACGTTTAAGCTGGAATACACGAACGCATCCAACGCTACCGTATCCATTACGGTGCCCTGCACGATCTGCAACATTCAGGAATTTTCCGGCGCAACTATCGACGACGCGGCAATCTCGTTTGAAATCCGCTTCGACGGACAGCCCACCGTGGCATAACGGTAACTATTTGGGGAGGTTAACGCCTCCCCTTTTTTTCAATGCTGTAGGAGGCAAGACAATGAAAGTACAAACCACGTTAATTAAGGACACCATAGACCTGTACCAGGGCGACACGCTTGTAAAATCTGTGCCGTTTACGTTCAACGCATCCAAGTGCCTGCAGGACGTGCAGCACCTGCGTGCGGAAATGATCGCGAACAAGGCGGCAGACGATATGGAAGGCGTGGGCCGCGTGTTTTGGGAACTGCTGCGCATTGTATTTGGGGACGCGGCGCTGGACGAGCTGCGCGACTGGTACGGCGGCGATTTTTTAACCGCCTTAAACGACCTGGCGCCGATCTTAACCGGCGTTGTGTACCCGACCGTTGACCGGTTGACAGACAACATTGTGCAGGCACGCAAGCGCGTAAAGGCATAACCAATGGAGCGGCAGGAATTTTACAGGCCGCTGCCCTATTCGGTCACGTACAAGGGCCGCAAATACGACCTAACACCGGCATACGATAACGTGCTGACGATGTTTAAGGACGTCGAGGGCGTGCCAATGCACCGGGTACCCGAAATTATGGGCTATTACCTGCTGCGCAAGCCGTCTACGGACGCGGGCCTGCTGCAGACCGTATCCGAGCTGTTATTCCCGCCAGCCAAAACCACGCACCAAAAGAGCATGGACTTTATACAGGATGGGCCGCTGATCTATGCGGCATTCATGCAGGCATACGGCATGGACCTGCAGGAACAGCGCGGCATCCTGCATTGGTGGAAGTTTAACGCCCTGTTGCGCGGCCTGCCGTCCAATACCCGGTTAATGGAGGTTGTACAGATCCGTACCAAGCCAATGCCAGCACCAAACAGGTACAACGCCCAGGAGCGGGCGGAACTGGCACGGCTAAAGCAGGAATTTGCGCTGGAACTGACCGAGGCAGAACGGGAAGAACAGCTGCAAAGCGGCCTGCGGAATATGGCACAAATGCTGCTGCAGATGGCGGCAAATAAGGAGCAGAAATGAGCGACGGCAAAGTTATATACGACATTACCGGCGATAATTCGGGATTTAAACAAAGCGTAAACGACACCGAAGGCATAGCGCAGGAAGGTGCGGGCAAAATAGCGCAGATCGCGGGCAACGCGTCCAAAATATTTACCGCGTTGGCCTCAGCTGCCGTGGTAAAGGGCCTGGTAGACCTGGGCAAGGCGTCCGTAGAAGCCTACGCCGAATACGAGCAGCTGGTGGGCGGCGTTGAAACCCTTTTCGGCAAGTCCGCGGACACCGTAAAGCAGTATGCGCAGGATGCCTACATGACCGCGGGACTATCCGCCAATGAATACATGGAGCAGGTTACGTCTTTTTCGGCGTCCCTGCTGCAATCCCTGGGCGGGAATACCGCGGCGGCGGCTGACTATGGCAATCAGGCTGTAATCGATATGGCCGACAACGCCAACAAAATGGGCACGGCCATTGAAAGCATACAGAATGCGTACCAGGGCTTCGCGAAGGGCAACTTTACCATGCTGGACAACCTCAAATTGGGGTACGGCGGCACGCGTGAAGAAATGCAGCGACTGTTGGAAGATGCCGAAAAAATATCCGGCATTCACTACGACATTAGCAGCTTCGCGGACATTACGAAGGCTATCCACACCATACAGGAAGAAATGGGCATAGCCGGTACGACAGCGGAAGAAGCCGGGAGCACCATCCAAGGATCCATTGGCATGGTAAAGGCCGCGTGGGAAAACCTGTTGACCGGACTGGCGGACCCGGATGCGGACATAGACCAGCTAATAGAAAACCTGTTAAACAGCGTAACGACCGCAGCCGAAAACATTATACCGGCCATTACAACGTTTATTGTCAAACTGATTGACGCCATTACCAGCCCGGAGAACGTTAAAAACCTGGCCATAGCAGGCGGCAAAATCCTGCTGGCCATTGTGGGCGGCATTTATGACGCAAGCCTTGCGCTGGTACAGAACGCCGCAGACCTGGTGCAGAGCATTGTGGACGGTATCGGCCAGGGCCTTAAAGACTTTTGGAACGACATAAAAGAAGCTGGCAGCAACCTGATTGAAGGCCTAATTGAAGGCGTAAAAGACAAGGCCATAGCCCTAAAAGACAGCGTTGTAAACGCCGTAAAAGACGCCTGGCAAGGCGTAAAGGACTTTTTGGGCATTCGGTCCCCGTCCAAGCTGTTTATGCAGATCGGCGCATACGTGGACGAAGGCCTGGCGGAAGGTATCGACAGCAGCGCAGACGCACCCAGGCGCAGTATGCGGCAGATGGTCCAGGGCATTACGGACGTATCCGCGCCGCAGATCCCCACGCCCACACCAGTACCGGCAGGCCCGGCAATTACCCGGACCGAAACAACCGGCATGCAGGGTGCACAGGGCGGCCAGCAAACTGTCGTAATGCAGGTGGGCCGTATCCCATTCGGGCAGGTTACATACAACAGCAACGTGCGGGAAAACACCGTGCACGGCGTGAATTACATTCAAAACAGGAGGTAACGGCGCATGTTTTTAAGTATAAACGGCACTTCGTTTGACGTGCTGGGCGTAATTAAGGTGGGCCGCGGCTTCGATGTACAAGAGGACGCCAACGCCGGTAAAGCCATAACGGGCAGGCGTATACGGTCCATAGTGGGCACGTACCTGTCGCACAGCTTCAGCGTATACCGTGACCCGTCCAACGTGGCGGACTTTGACGCGTTTTGGGACTTTTTAGTGCAGCACAGCGTAGACGAAAGCGTGCAGCTGGAAGCGGCAGACGGCCAAAACACCGTATCATACGAGGCCGTGTACACGGCAGCCAAACAGGACCTGGAATGGAGAAACAACGACACCAATTTGTGGGGCCGTATTGATATTACATTCTCCAGCATAGAACCGCAGGTGGTGCCGGAATGAGAAAACACCGCATTGTAATTGGTGATACCACCAACCCGCTGTTTGACTTCGACAACGACCAGCTGCGCCAGGTTGATACCGTAATGCGCAACAGTTACAGCGGCGACGAATTAGCCTACGACGAATTGAGCGCAGCCACGTACGCCGGGGAAAGCTGGGGCCTTATATCCAACGAATTGTACGACCTGTACAGCAGCGAAGGATACCAACTTGTGTCCAGCCCGGCGGACCTGTCCGCGGAAGTGCCGGTAGAAACGCCGGTGCGGTATTACGTAGACGGCGCCTTGCGCGGGAAATATTACGCCCTGCCTGCAGATCGCGAAAACACGCTGGTATATGACGTTATAGGCGTATCGGCCATTGGGCTGCTGGTAAACCGTCCCCACGTGGGCGGCCTGTACAACCTGGTGCCGCTGTCCACCGTGCTGGCGGAGATCATTAACGGCGCATTCCCGTACGGGTACAGCGAAGAAGCGGGCAGCATATCCGTAACCGGTTGGCTGCCGTACAGCGCAGACGCACGGGAAAACCTGCACAAGCTGTTATTTGACTACGGCGTAATGGTTTATAAAAACGCCAACGGGGACCCGTACTTCGACCTGGCACGCACCACGTTAACCGGCACCGTTGACGACGACGACGTATACGTGGACGGCACCATAACGCCGATAGAGGCGGCCACAATGGTGCGCGTTACGGAGCACGGATACGGACGTAACGCTATTCGACAACACCACCGACGCGCAGGTAACAAGCAGGCTGGTTGTATTCGAACAGGCACCCGTACACGACCTGACCGTAACCGGCAGCCTGGTTATTGAGAGCAGCGGGGTAAACTATGCCATTGTATCCGGCAACGGCATGTTAACCGGCAAACTGTACACCCACACCACGCAGGTGCACGAAGAAGGCACCAGCGGCGGCAACGTACTGGAATTTGCGGACCAAACGTTGGTTAACCAGCAGAACAGCATAAACGTGGCAAGACGGTTGCTGAACTACTACGGGGAAACCCGCATTTTGTCCACGGATTTTAAGGTAAAGAATGAAAAAAGCGGCGACCTTTTAACGATCATTAACCCCTACAAGGTACACCAAACCGGATACGTAAAGGAAATGACCGCAACGGGCCTGGCAACCATAAAAGCCAGGTGCGATTTATTGACCAACTTTACACCGACCAAGGGCGGCAACAACTATGCCAACCACCGGATGTATACGGCGGACGGATCCTTCGAAGTGCCAGCCGGTACCACCATGCTGCGGATTATCTTATGCCAAGGCGGCCAAGGCGGTGGAGGCGGATATAACGGTGGCGCCGGGCAGCATTGCCGCGAGCCGGGCGCAGGTGGCGCCGCGGGGGCTGCGGGCAACCCTGGCAAATTATTTATTGCGGATATACCCGTAACGCCGGGGCAATCGTTCGCGGTGGCTGTTGGCGCTGCAGGAACAGGCGGTGCAGCAAATACGGACGGGGCAGAAGGCGGGGAAACCACCTTTGGCAGCTATTCGTCCGCAAATGGTGAAAGGCCTGTATCCGGCTATTATGACATATTCGAGGACAAATATTATGCACTTATTGGCCAGCCTGGTATCCCAGGTGGAAAAGGCGGCAAGCCGTCTGTATCCGACTGGGAATACGGCGAAAGCGTAACGGCGGATGGCCAAACGTGGACCGGTGGCCGTGGAACTATTCCAAATTCAACGTACAGCGGTGCAGGCGGCGGCGGTGCCGCATACGGCAACAATGGACAAGATGCACCAAACCGTGAAAACGCTGGAACAGGCGCAAACGCAACCGACCGGCCAAACCTGCCCACGCCTACATTGGGCAGCGGCGGAATTGGCGGTAACGGTGGCGGCGGAGGCGGCCAAGGTGGAACCGAAAATAATATTTGCTGGGGCGGATCCGACGCGGCAGGTGGTACAGGATCACCCGGCCACGATGGCGGCCCGGGCTTCGCACTTGTGTTGTATTAGGTGTATTGGGGGTGTAAACGCAAATGGAAACGTACTTCGTAGCCGTTTTACAGGCCATTACAGCCATTATTGTGGCGTGGCTGGGCAAACATGCGGCAGACGACAAAAAAGCCCGCGAAAAGCGGCAAAAGGAGGCAGACGAACGGGAAGCACGCCGGGAACAGCGGGACAAGTTTTTGTTGGAATACATGGACCTGTCCGCGGACCTGGCAGAAGCGCAGACCGTTGCTATTGTGAACGGCAAAACCAACGGCGAAATGCACAAGGCGCAGGAAGAATTAAACACCCTGCGCACCAAGTACCGCCAATGGCTTATTAGCCTGGCGACAAAGGAGGGATAAAACCATGCCTAAAAAAATATTACCCGATCGCGTATACGACGTGCTGAAGTGGGTGGCAATAATTGCCCTTCCCGCATTCAGCATTTTTTATGCCCGAATTGGTGCCGTTTGGCAGCTGCCGTACACCGAGCAGATATGCGAAACGCTGGACGCCGTGGCCGTGCTGCTGGGTGCCCTGCTGTGCGTATCTGCTATCCAGTACGCCACCGACAAGGCCGCAGAAGGCAAAAAACAGGGCAATAGCGCGGATTTATTGGCGCAGGTGGATAACTTATACGCCAACGACGAGGAGGCCGAATAATGCCAAAACTAAACGTACAGCAGAGCAACCAAAACATTATACAGGCGTTTAGAAATGCGCTGGCCATTGGCAACCTAAAAGGCATTATTGCCAGCGACGGCAACCACAATTTTAGCACCGCAGGAAGCAACCGCAATTTGCTCGATAACCCGTGGTGGGGCTTGAATGAGGTTATAAACCAGCGAGGAAATACGAGCGGGCAGACCACACACAACGCCTATTCCATAGACCGTTGGAAAATGAGTTACGGAAGCGCACCCGGCACTTGGTCTATTGCCGCAGACGGCATAACCATAACGGCGGCAAGCGGCACTTATGCGTTATTTCAGCAACCGTTGGCAAACCCGTCTGCTTTACTTGGAAAAACCGTGACTTGTTCAATTTTGTTTGCGGACGGAACGATTGCAAGCGGAACGGTAGAAAATATTACTTGGACGGAAAACCCTGTCGTGTTCACTTATAGATACGCCCGTATTCAGTTGTTAAACGAAGGTGTATTCCGTGTGACCGTATTGAGCGGCGGTAGCGAAACCATCCGTGCCGTCAAACTTGAACTCGGCTCCGTGTCTACATTGGCGAACGATACACCACCGAACTATGCGGAAGAACTGGCAAAATGTAAATATTATTGCAGAGTAGTGGACTTCGACACCGATGTTTCGGTTGGCATTGGATGGGCGTTCTCTAATTCAGGCGCCGTAATTCCGAACATCTTCGGCTTCGGTAACGAGATGAGAGCCGTGCCAACGGTTACATCAACTGGTAGTTTTGTTCTCCGTACAACTGGCGGGGCTAACATCAATGTTACGTCATTCGCCATTGGTGCAAGCGTAAAAGACGCAATAAGTCTGAATGCATCCGTTGCATCGGGTCTAACGGCTAATCAACCAGTTAGATTACAAGCGGGAACGGGAGCAAAACTTGTGTTCAGTGCAGACCTATAACCACCACGGGCGGCGGGCTTCCTGTAAGAGCCGCCCTTATATTTGAACCTATCACCCTATCAGCCACACGGCAGAAAGGAAAACCAAATGTTCTACGTTTTAGAAGTCACACAGACCAAACAGGCAGACGGCACCGTTAAGACCGAAAAAGGCGTATACAGCTACGAAACGCAGGAAAAAGCCGTAGCCAATTTCCATAAAAAAATGGGCGCATGGAGCGACAAGGACGAATGCGTGTCCCAGCTGTGTATGGTTATTGGCGACGACGGCGCCGTGTATAGATCCGAAAAGTACGTAAAGCCCGCGGAACAGGCGGAACCGACAACGGAGGCATAACGCATGCCGGAATACAAACCGCGGCTGGTGATACCTGAATACGGCAACCCCTATTACAACACCAAAAGCAACGGCGGCTTCAACCCGTGCGCGTTGGGCAACAATTCGCACGGGCAGCGCCAAAATGGCCTTAACATCCTGCCCAACTGCGTGGGGTACGTTGTGGGCCGCTTTAATGAAGTTGGCCAGTATGGTGCATGCAAATGGCTGGTTGCACGCGGCAATGCCTGCGACTTTATCCGCATTGGACAGCAACAGGGCCTGCAGATCAGCGACGCGCCCACCCTGGGCGGGTGCCTGGTATGGGCGGGCGGTCCGGGCGGATACGGGCACGTGGCCATTGTGGAACGGATCCAGGGCAACAAGATCGAAACCAGCGAGAGCGAATACTACGGCAAGGCGTTTACCACCTACAAGCGCACCGGCCGTAATTGGTCCGAAGGCTGCTATTGGATGCGCAGCAGCTACAAATACCTGGGCTGCATAGTTAACCCGGCCGTAAAGGAGGATAAACCCGTGACGTACGAAGAATTTTGCAAGTATATGGACAAATGGCTGGCAGATCGCGCAGAACAGCCCGCACTTTTCGCGCAGGCCGCTATCGAACGTGTAAAGGCTGCAGGCATTATGGGCGGCGACCCGCCAACGAAAAAACACCCGGAGGGCAATTTCCGTCCGCGGTCATTTGTGACCCGCGAAGAAATGGCGCAAACATTCTCCAACATTCTGCCGGACAACAGCATATAATACCTCCATTTTTTTCCTATTGTGGCCCTGGGCGTAATGCCTGGGGCCGCTTTTTTTATTGATATTTCATGTTGGTTATTGATATTTCTCCACGCGTGAAAATAAATCCACAAAATTTGCAAAAAAGTGAAAATAACGCTTTACATACTTACACAAGTATGCTATAGTTTAATTGCCGGGGGGAAATAAGACCGGATTTGCGGGAGGACCGCAACAACGTAACGTGAAACTACCCATGACGCGCGGGCCTTACGGTACCAAGTAGAAATAGCAGGAGTGGACAACAGGCGACGGCAACGGCGTAACCCCGGCACCATATAAAGGCAATCATAAAGGAGGACAAAATGAAAAAATACTATGTTGTGGCGACCAAGTGGAGCGAAGGACACGAAGCACAGATCAAATACGTTGCGGGCGAGTTTCCCGAATACGTACTGGCGGCAATATTCAAGGACGCATACAACGAACACTATCACGCAAACGCAGAGATCGTTGACGAGTTTTTCTTGCTGAACAGATAACTTGTACACGCCGGTGCCCGGCGGCAAATCCGGGCAGAACGGAGGCACACAAATGGCAAAATCGTTATGGATTGAAGCTGAAAAATTCCAGGGCTATACCATATTTGGTGCAAACGTACCACCCTACGGCTACGGACTGGAACATGTAGAAGATGTAAACACGGGCAAGCGGTATACGATCATTTTCAAAGGCGACAAAAACTACAGCTACGAAGAGGACGAAAACGGGGCTTGCATTTACAAATAATCAGCAAAACAACCGGGCCGGGGCGGTATATCCCCGGCAGGAGGCACAAATGGTATATGTAGTCGAAAAGACCACCGGCAAAATACTGTACCGCGCAGACGCATGGGAACTGGGCGCGCCGGAGCGACTGGCGGCCAAGGCGGTTGCAGACGGGTACACGCTGCTGGAGCAGTTTATAACGCCAATGGGCGACATGTTTATATACGTGACGAAGGAGGTATAAAAATGGACTGGAAAGACCGTATTGCAGAACTGCGGGCCGAATGGACCGGCCGCAAAGTCATTTACCAGGGCGAACAGCACACCGTGGTGGACGTGGACTACAACGGCGCCCTGCTGATTGATCGGGAAACAATGTACAACAAAACAACGGCAATCGCGCCGTATATGTTGGATAAAAAGGAGGTAACACAATGCTAAAAATTCAGTTTTACGAACAGAACGGCCGCCGCGTAGTGGCGCTGGCGGTAGCTGGCGGCGAATGGTCCACCGTGTATTGGGACAACCTGCCGCGGTGCATCCAGGACTTATTTATGCGACTGTCCGAAGGCCGCGAGATCGAATGCGCGGACATCCCCTGGATTGAAAACTGGCGCATGGGTAAATAGCGGAGGCGTACATGGTTACATTACGGGAAATTCTGCAGCTGAAATTCGACACCACCGCGCTGGAATTAACAGCACGGGACCCCGAAAAGCTGCGGCTGATACAGGAATTTATTATCGGCCCGGACGCATACGAACACACCATGCGCACGCCACGCCTGCGCAATGCGTGGCTAAATAACACCCTGGTATATGTAGACCGCACCATAAACCACCACAACGAGCCAACCAAACGCGGACCGGAAATGGGCTGGAGCGTGGACTATTCGCAGATCGCGCCGGAACTGCTGCAGGCGAAATTGGTCACGCTAAATATGTGGTGGTCCCCACTACGTGGCACAGCCATAACGGCAGATATATTGCTGCCACGTATCCAGGTGGAGGCGGCAAACGCTTTTTATGGGAAGGAGGTATAATCCATGTATGAAAGCCCAATAACATTAACGGAACAGATCGCAGACGAAGTACGCGCAGAAACCGAACGCATCCTGGTGGAACATGTGCGAAAAATCGGCTTCAACGTAGACAAGTGCGAACTGGAACGCGCCCTGCTGTACGACCGCCAGCAATACGAAAAAGGCTATAACGACGGATACCAGGACGGACGCGCAAGCGCTGCCAACTGGGTGCCGTGTGCTATCGGCCTGCCGGATCCGGACGTGCGCGTGCTGTGCCTGACGCAGACGAAGGCCGGGCGCACCAACTACGTTATAGGCTACCACGACGGGCAGCGCTGGTGCTGCGGAATGAATAGCAACGTTATTTATTGGCGGCAGCTGCCGGAAGCACCGAAGGAGGCGTAAAACATGGCATTAACCGGCATGGAAACATGGGCCATTATTGCGCCGATATTGGCCGCTGAAATGGTCACAAAGCACGACATAGCAACAGACGCGTATATATTGACATTCCACGCGCTGCAAGAGTACGACAAGCGCAGCCATGAACCCAATGTAAAGGAGGCCCTGCTCATATTGGCGAAATATATGGAAAAATGCCATAGCACTATTTTGACAGTAGACTACAAGGACATGGGCCGGATGGAGTGCAAATTTTATCCGGCACAAAACCGGGGAGGCGGGAAAGAATGAGCGACGAGAAAAAATATATCAGTTTTCACCATAGCCTTTTTGCGAAAACATACGAAGAACAGGCGAACGAACAGGGCTATACATTCGGCGACAACGCCGAACTGGTGCAACAGATCGGCTTCGGGTTGATGGCGGCACACATACACGGGTTAATCACCGAAAAGGAATGCGACAAAATTTTTTACCGTTTCCAAACTAAAATACTAGCCAAATGGGTAAAGGAGCGAAAAGATGAATGACGACACCATCAGCCGTCAGGCGGCAATAGATGCACTTGTAAAGCGGACACATCTTACTTGGGAATACTTGAAAACTATCTATCCGATGCTCGATGTGCTCGAAAAGTTACCAGCCGCAGAGCCAGAAATCATAAGGTGCAAGGACTGCAAACACAGAGACGTGGAAAAAGGTTTTTGCGAAGGGAGAGGATGGCCGATGCAATTAGTCCCTGACGATGGTTTTTGCGACAAAGGGGAAAGGAGAACCGATGGGCGATAACATAACAAAGGATGATATGGTCATAGAACAATATACGCTGATCTTAAAACACGAACTAATCGACGATGGGAAACCGTTTCAAATTGAGGAACCAATAATAGCAAGGTGCGTGTTCCCATTATCGGATAAATATATGCACAACATACAGGCAAGGCCGTATATTTTGGATAAGTGCATAGCGGACCTTGTACGGCTCGTTCGAGATAAGGCAATGGAGGTATAAATGGGCGCATATGAAATTACCGGCGCATTCCACGTTGGCCAGTACGTAGTATACTGCAACGGCGACAAATACGAGCTGGGCCGCATAACCAGCCTAAAACAGCAATGCGCGTTTGTCTGCTACCATGAAGGCGAAACGGCAGCGGCTACACCATACCACACCATACACCCGCTAAAAAATGCGTACACGATCAAAAGCACCACCCTGGGCGGGACCCGGTTTGCGGATATGGAGGATGAATAAATGGTGAAGTACGGAATAACATGTAATATTTGCGGGCGTGTGATAGACCGAATGAACCCAAACCACCCACCACAATTTTGCGAAGAGTGCGCAATGCGGTTGCGGGCAATTTTGTATCCACAGAAACCCAGCGACTACGAATACGCGCTGCAGATCATTGCGGAAATGTTTGGCCCGCCATGCAGTTGCAGCAATAAAGACCACGACTGCGCAGAACTTTTAATGGAACATGCAGAGGGCTTTTGTGAAGAATGCCACAACCACAACACGTACGCAGACTGCTGGCGAAAATACTTTGAAGTGCTGCGGCGGCTGGAGGCAACCAAATGACACCCGCGAAACCCTGCGACGCATGCAAACGTAAACAATGCCCGCGGCCCTGCTACCCTTTACGGGACTGGCACCGGGCTATCCGTAAATGCTATAATACCAAAGGAGGCACAAATGGACGCACGAGAAATGCACGAAAAAGTGCAGAAATTAAAGGAACAGATTATATTTAACAACTTCGAAAAAACCGAAAGTGTAGATAAATTCTTTTCCGAAAACTACCTGCAGATATTAGATATTTTAGACGATGCTTTATACGCGTATTTGCACAAATAAAGGGCAGGCGAACAAATGGCAAAGACCGTAACCATTATGGGCACAAAGTACCGCATAGAATATAAAACAGCTGCGCAGGATAGCATACTCGGCACAGACGCGGACGCGTACTGCGACTGGACAGAACGCCGCATAGTGCTGCGGGATCCGAAAGACGCAGGCGGGAATTTGGGCAACATGGACGTATACTGGAAAAACACCCTCCGGCACGAAATTGTCCACGCATTTTTATACGAATGCGGACTGGCCGAAAATGCCAACGGGACGGACGCATGGCCGAAAAACGAAGAAATGGTGGATTGGATAGCATTTATCGGCCCAAAAATTTATGCAGCCTGGGCAGAGGCGGACGCCTTATAGGAGGACACAGACATGGCGAAAACAACCGCAGCCGTAAAAAACCGATACAACAACAAGGCATACGACCGCATAGCGCTGTCTGTACCAAAAGGCACGAAGGACGCGTGGAAAGATCGCGCCGCGGCGCTGGGGCTATCCTTAAATGCCTATATACGCGAGTGCGTGCTGGCAGCTGAAAAAACGGGCCATTTTGAGAACTAAAAACCACAACGGCATAATTACCCACCAACAACAAAAACGGGCCGCTACGGGGCAAATAACTACCCTGTGCGGCCTTTTGTTTTGTTGGTTATAATTCACGCGGGCACACTATGCCGATATACCCGCCCACGAATACTATATACGCATTCGTCCCAACTGCATTTTGGTGGACCCAAGGGGGATCGAACCCCTGGCCTCAAGATTGCGAACCTTGCGCTCTCCCAGCTGAGCTATGGGCCCATGTTCGGCGGTTCAACAGAACCGCCCTATTATTCTATGCTAATTTCTTGATATCTGCAAGCAGTTTTTCAACATTTTCTTCTTTTGTCGCCCAGGACGTGCAGAAGCGCACGATGCGGTGCGTGTCGTCCGTCCAACCCTCCGTAGAGAAGCCGTATTTCTCAGCGAGCTTAAGCGCCATGCCGTCTTCCATCACGAAGAACTGCTGGTTCGTGGGGCTGTTCGAATAGCGGGGAATGCCCGCTTCCGCGAAGCCTGCGATGATCTTCTTTGCCATCGCGATGGCGTGGCAGGAGTACTTCATATACAGATCGTCCTGCATCAGGACGTCGAACTGCAGGCCCAGCAGTCTGCCCTTGGCGAACATGCCGCCGTTCTGCTTGATCATATAGCGGAAGTCCTTCTTCAGGCGGTCGTTGGCGATAACGACAGCCTCGCCCATCAGCGCGCCCTGCTTGGTGCCGCCGATGTAGAACACGTCGCAGACGCGCGCCAGGAACGGAATGGACAGATCGTTCTCGTCGCAGGCCAGGCCGTATCCCAGCCGTGCGCCGTCCAGAAACAGCACCAGGTTATATTTATCGCAGACCTTGCGGATGGCCTCGATCTCCGCTCTCTTGTAGACTGTGCCCAGCTCCGTGGGGCTGGAGATGTAGACCATGCCCGGCTGCACGATGTGCTCGAAGGATTCATCCCGGTAATGGTCCGCGCAGAATCTGTCGATCTGCTCCGCCGCGATCTTGCCGTCGGTCTCCGGCAGCGCCAGCACCTTGTGGCCGTGGGCTTCGATGGCGCCGGTCTCGTGCCGCGCGATGTGACCCGTCGCAGGAGCGATAACGCCCTGGTACGGACGCAGCGTCGCAGCGATCACCGTCATGTTGGTCTGGGTGCCGCCCACCATGATGTGGACGTCCACGTCGTCCCGTTCGCAGGCCTTTTTGATAAGTTCCTTGGCATGCGCCGTGATCTTATCCTCGCTGTAGCCTTCGTGCTGCTCCATGTTGGTGCGGGTGAGCGCCTCCATGATCTCCGGACAGCATCCTTCGTTATAGTCACAATTGAACATGATCATAAGTCTTATTCCTCTTTTCTCTGGTCACACGAAAAAGCGCAGCCGGCGCAGTTGCCGCCGCAGCTGTGTTTTCCTGCTTTTTTGTCTTTTCTCATCTTGTAGATAACGCCGCAAACGGCCGCAGCCAGTATCGCGATGACGATCAGATCTGCCATAGACACCTCCTGATGCATAAAAAGTTTACCATAAAAAACCACAGTGTGGTAAAATTAATGTGTTAAAGGAGACGACAACTATGGAAGCAAAACACGTCATTACGATCGCAAGAGAGTTCGGCAGCGGCGGCAGAGAGATCGGTATCAAGTTATCCGAGACCCTCGGCATTCCTTTTTATGATAAAGAATTATTGCGCCTCGCATCCGAACAGGGCGGCTTAAACGAGGAGTTTATGGCCGCCAACGAGGAGAAGGCTCCGGTGGTCAACGCCGCATCTTTCGGCAGAAGAACGCTCAATGCCTTCTATCAGCCTTCCCTTTCCGATACCATCTTCCTGGAACAGTCCAAGATCATCCGCAGCCTTGCGGAAAAAGGCCCCTGCGTCATCGTAGGCCGCGCCGCGGACTACGTGCTCCGGGACATGGGCAGCGTGGACGTCTTTATCTCCGCCAGCATGCCCTATAAGATCGCCAGAAAACACAAGGTGGCGCCGGAGAAGGCGGACTATACCGATGCCCAGATGGAAAAGTACATCAAGGACATCGACAAGCACCGCCAGAAATACTACGAGCACTACACCGGCAGACGCTGGGGCATGATCGGCAACTATCACCTCTGCATCTGGGCCGACAACGTGGGTTCCGACGGCGCGGTGCAGGTCATCCTCAACTACCTCGAGCAGATGGACAAGTTCCAGCCCGAGCAGAAGACCGAAGAATAACGCAAAAACAGCAAAACGCTCCCCTAATGAACTGCTACCCGTCAAGTGGACAGTGAAAAATCATAAGATTTTCGCAGCCAGCAACAGCAATGTTGTTGGCTGTTTTTATGCAGCCGGACTACCC
>CACYFF010000011.1 GCA_902773665.1 uncultured Eubacteriales bacterium
ACCCAGGGAAGCAACGATCATGGTCAGAGCTTCGTTGTAGGATACAGGATTCTCGGGCTTGAAGGTCTTGTCGGGATAGCCTGCAACAAATCCTACGGAAACTGCGTAAGCGATGTAACCGGATGCCCAGTGGGAAGCGGGAACATCGGAGAAGCCGGTAGCGCCGCTGCCTTTGACGGGAATGCCAAGAGCTGCAGTGATCATAGTAGCCATCTGAGCTCTGGTAACATTATCGCCAGGCTTGAAGGTGCCATCGGGGAAACCCGCGATTACGCCGAGGCCGGAAAGAACGTTAACGGGTTCGCTGTAATACTCGGTGTCCTTGACATCAGAGAAATCGCTAGCGAAAACGAAACCGAAGCTTCCCAGGATCATTGCGAACGCGAGTACCAGAGAAAGTACTTTCTTCATTCTTAATTCCTCCTTAAGAATAAGCCTCTGGGGACCTACTAATCCGCGCCTGTCTGCCCCAGTCAGACGATTGCGGGTCGAAGATTTTGCATGCAACAGACATATGTAACCTTCGACAGTTAGCATTATAGCACCCCCGGACAAGGGTGCAAGCAGTTTACACCGTTTGTAAAAAACCTGTAATATACGAGTTTATTCACGAAGGCAGCCAATGGGGATTATCTTAACGCCACTGGGCAGCGTGTATGCCATCGACGCATTTGCGCAGATCACCAGCATTTGTGATGGTTCACGATATAATACGCCGGGGTGCAGGGAATTTTGGGTCACCTTTTCGTTATGGGCACGTATAAGGTCGCGGAATTTTAACAAACCTTGCTCGGCTTGCGGAACGGAGGCTTCGCCGGTCTTGATCTCGATCAGAGCATATCGTCCGTCGTTCAACTGATAGATCGCGTCGATCTCCAGGCCTATGCTGTCGCTGTAATGCGCAACATGGGCACTTTGCACAGAGGCGAAAGCGAGCAGATCCCGTAATACCAGGTTTTCGAACACATGTCCGAAGAGGTCGAAGTCCTGATAAAAATACTGGGGCGACAGACCAAGAGCCGCGATCGCGATGGAAGGGTCAACAAAAACGTGTTTCTTTGAAGTGCGAATTGCAGTTTTTGAGCGGATCTGCGGAGACCATGCGCTGATATCTTCCAATACATATAACCGCTTTAAGACATCCACATAGTCGGTAAATGTTGATTTCGAGACATTATAGTTCGCCTGAACATCTGCAAGCAGCGTTGTTTGCTTCACCAATGTAGCCATATTCCTGGCATATGCCCACAAAATGGTCTTTGCCAGTTCAGGGTTTCGATTAACGCCGTCCAGTGCACTGATGTCTTTCTGATAGATTTGCTGACAATAATCTCTTGCGATCTGCAAGCGGCTGTCCTTGTCCGCAAGCTCCATGCAGCGGGGCCAACCACCCCGGCAGGACGCGTAGATCAGATCCTCGATCGTGAGCGTACTTCTGGCGCCATCAACAGAATAGTCTGCTTCGGTGATCAGCCGGGAAAGTGAGACTGAGCCGTTTGATTCACCGGTCTCGAAAAGGGTCATCGGATACATAACGACCTCGGAGATCCGGCCGGTTCCCGTATGCGGAGTATTGATGCGCTTGCTGGAGGACCCGGTGAGATAGTACGACCCGGTAGCTGCTGGGTCGTCATCGCAGGCTTTTCGTATGGTTCCCCAGATTTTCGGCGCATCCTGCCACTCGTCGAACAAGATGGGCGTTTCATTGCGAAGAAATAAACTTGGCGTGGTCTCGGCAAGTGCGAGATAGCCGGCGCGTTTATCTTCATCCTGGAATTCTATAACGGTTTTGCAGCGTTCTTTTGCCGTACGGGTCTTACCGCAACCCTTCGGCCCTACGATATTGATTGCATTAAATGCCTGTGTGCGGTTGTCGATCTCATGATCTATAAGGCGGTGGATATATTTCAATTGCGTTTACCTCCCGAAGGTATTATGCCATGGAAAGCATTGGACTTCAAGGGCATTGGTCGTTTTTCGACAATTTTATCAGTCGTTTTTCGAGTATTTTATCAGTCGTTTTTCGACAATTTTGTTGGTCGTTTTTCGAGCGGCAACGATCTCCGCCCTGCGTAGTACAATGCCGTCATATTCTTGTAGCCATTTTGTAGCCGCGCTTTTTGCGGCAGAAAGGAGAAGAATGTCCGTCTCGAAGGATAAAAAGACCGGTAAATGGATCGCTCAGGTGCGGATCCGGGACCAGGCTGGCAAAGTAACACACAAAAAGAAAAGAGGGTTTGCGACGAAAAAGGCAGCCCAGGAATGGGTGAATATTATAGGAAGAAAGGAATATTCTCTCGACATGCCATTCGCGAAGTTCGTGGAGCTTTATTTGGATGATGCGGGTCACCGGATGAAGCCCTCGACCATGGCAACGAAGCGCATGATCTATACTACGAAGATCCTGCCCTATTTTGGGGAGATGCAACTGGATGCGATCGGGCCAGCCGATGTGCGCAGCTGGCAGAATGCGGTCATGAGCCAGACAAATGAGCATGGACAGCCGTTCGCGAAGACTTATTTGCGGACGATGCATGGGCAGCTGACGGCGGTGTTTAACTATGCGATGCGGTATTATAAGTTGAGAGAAAATCCTTGCCGTGCGGCTGGCAGCATAGGCACGAAAAGGGGAGAGAACGTGAACTTCTGGACGAAGGAGGAGTTCTTGCGGTTTCTGGATACGCAGCGAGGCAACAAGGCTACATATACGATGTTTATGGTGCTGTATTATACGGGAATGCGGGAAGGAGAATTGCTGGCGCTGACCGCGGAGGATATCGATTTTGAGCGGGCGGAGATCCGGATCAATAAGACGTATCAGCGCATCGCGCGGCAGGATGTGGTTATGACCCCGAAAACACCTAAAAGCAACCGGGTGATCTCGATGTCGCCGGCGCTGGGGGAATGTTTGAAGGAGTATTTGGAGGCTGGTGGAATTGAGGCAGGCCGGGTCTTTCCTTACAGCCGCTACTATCTATATAGACAGCTGAAGAAAGGATGCGCTGCGGCTGGGGTTAAGACGATCCGCGTGCACGACCTGCGGCATAGCCATGCGAGCCTGCTGGTGGAGATGGGCTATTCGCCGTTGTTAATCGCGGAGCGATTGGGTCACGACCATGTGCAGACGACGATGGATACCTATAGCCATCTGTACCCTAACAAGCAACGGGATGTAGCCAACCGGCTGGATGCGTTTATTAATGGGTAAGTGGCCGTTTTGAAGGAAAGTGTAGCCAAAATGGAGCCAACAACTTAAAGAAAGCAGATATCCAAATATTTTCTTGAGAGTAAGAACTAGCTCCGAAGGGGTCATCGTTTGCGGATGTGGTAAATGTGTGCGTTATCTACATTGCAAAGTTCGACATTTTTGAGGATGGACGATCGGTTTATCATGTGAACAGAATCGTACGCGAAACCGGAAAAGTCGTGTATAATGGAATGGAAGAGGTCTACGTAAATGCAGAGGCGCGGGACGGCACGGAAGTGGCCGAACTGATGCAGGTTTTTACGGAAGGACCGGTCTATAACGACAAATTTCCAGTAACATCCGGTTTGAAGAAACTTTACAGGGATGGTGATGATGAGATGATCTACACGTTATCCGATAAGTTGAGGGAAGAGGGGCGCGATAAAGAACGGGCAAGGATCGTTCTGAATATGCTGGAATCAGGTATGCCTGTTGAACAAATCGAAAAACTGACAGGAATTGATCAATCCTTTGTTATTGCTATTCAAAGAAATCTGCAAATTCAGCAGTAATATGTGAACTTAAATAGGCCCGCCTCCCTCGAGGCGGGCTTTTTGAATTACTTGACATATTTTAGCAATGCATATACAATAAACCCACGAACAGAATATTTACGCGGGCCAACGGCTCACCCGGCCGTTCGCGAGCACCAAAGTGCGATAGGAGTGATTCCTATCGCTTTTTTGTTAAAGGGGTAATAGTAAATGCATTATTTTTCCCCCTCTTGTTATATAATATAAGGAGACCAAGTTATGATTACAGTAAAAATCGATGTTCTTACCCCATGCCTAAAGGATAAGAATACCGGTGACATCATCCTAACCGAAGTAGTTCGTGTAAAGCGTCCATCTGTTTTGCGCAAGTTTAAATCTTCTAATGGTTGGTATGTTGATTGGGAAGACCTACTGGAGGAAAATGAGATCTACGCGCTGGTCGTTGAGGGCTCTGTAGATGTACAAGGTCTTGTAGCGGTCAGACCTAACTATGACATGCGTGCGTTGTACATTAATTGGATGTGCGCCAGTCCTGACAACAATGCGCTGATTCATGAAGACGTTAGGTATACAGGTGTTGGAGGACATCTGTTTGCCATAGCCTCACAAAAATCCATCGACTATGGATTTGACGGAGTAATGTTTGGATTTGCTGCAAACAAGGCTCTGTTAAGCCATTATCTCAATGTATTTAATGGAGAATTTATAGGCATTTTGCATCCGTACCATTTTGCAATTGATGAAGAAAACTCAAAACGAATTTTGGAGGAATATGATTATGAATGGACAGATGAAGAGATATAAAGAAAGTCTCGCAAAAACGCCCGGACCTATCGGTCAAGACCAGTTTCCGAAAATCAAGTTAGATCTTCGGGGACTTATGAAATACGCAAAAGACAAAGGCTTAAAAGTGGCCGATTTGTCAGAAGAAGAAAAAAAGATGTTTATTTGTGAGTAATAACGTACCAAGGCCCGCCTCCCTCGAGGCGGGCCGCTTTCTACGATAAGTTCCCAGACGAGGTCATCCATGCACCCAGTTTACTTGACGTATGTCAAGTAAACTGGGTATTTTACTGCGCCTGCTCGAGCTGCTTGTAGATATACTCCGCATCCTTCTCCCAGGTCTCGTAGGCGTCGTCGCCGCGGTGATCCGGGATGTCGTAATGGTCCGCCAGATACTGACCGAACCAGCTGGTAAACTTCGCCGCGCCGGGCGCGTTCAGATGGCCGTCGTCGGCCATGTCGGTCGCGAAATCCATGCCCACTTCGTCGTACATAACGTTGCAGTCGACAAACGGTACGCCATACTCTGCCGCGATGTCGGCGGCCGTGTTGAAGCGCATCTGCTTTTCCGGCGTCGTCGCGTAGGGCGTGCAGACCACCAACAGCGGCACGTCCTTCTCTGTGCAGAGCTGCAGGATCTTCCGGTAGTACTCTTCCGTGCGGGGTTCCAGCGGGTCACGCTCCGACACGTCCGCCACCTGCGGCGTCTCCTTCGCCTCCGTGTTGAACTTCAGCGTCGTCCCCTTCCAGTTCTCGTACATCACATCGTCCTGGTAAGGCAGGATGTCGCGGAACGTCAGGTCGTTGTAGCGCGTGTGGTACTGGGTGTAGCTCAGGAGGAAGTCGATCCAGCGGTCGCGCGGGGCACTGGCCTTGATTGCCTCGATCTTGTTGCGGCTCCAGCGCATGCCGAACGTGTTGCGGATGACCATCGAATCGTCGCGGTAGGGCGTGTCGATGTAGGTCATGTAGCCCTCCAGCACCACGAGGCTCGGCTTCTGGTATTTCAGCGCCTCGATGAGGCAATGATACGAATTCCACATGGGCTGCTGGCTGCCGGCCAGGATGTACGCCGGGATGCCCTGCTCCCGCCACAGCACACCGGTGTTGAACCCACAGTACGCGTGACTGCTGCCCAGCACAAGCACCTCCACCGAATTTTCGGGGAGTTCGTAGAACAGTTCCATGTCGTAGATGCCGTCGTCGTTCTTCGGCTTCAGCACGTGGCATACCGAAACCAGCACGAGGGCCAGCACGACCAGAAAGCATGTTATGCGGATGGCGGATCTCAGCGGTTTCTGCATTTTGATCTAACGGGGACGGTTCTTTTTGGTTCAAAATGATCTAAAAGAGAACCGTCCCCAACAGTTCATCTTTAGAATTGGAAGTAAATAAACGCCTTCGGGTCGAAGGTCGGTCCATACTCGCCGAACACGAAGATACAGACGATCAGGAAAATGATGACGCCCCACTCCGTGGACAGCCTGCGGGTCATCAGGTAATCGTCCGGTGTCTGGCCTTTGCGCCGTTTTATCAGGTCGAAGATGGCCAGGACGGCGATGCCCAGCGCCAGGATGCGCAGCTCTTCGATGGGCAGCACCAGGTCGTTGACCCCGCCATTCCTCACAAACAGCTTCAGAAAATCGACCGCGGCGCCGATGCTTGGCGCGCGGAAGAAGATCCAGGCGAAGTTGACGAACAGCAGCGTGATGCCCCAGCGGATGAAGGTCACGAGGTCGATGCCGCGCCGGTGCGTGCGCTTGCTCTGTACCACCCTGCCGCTGCGGTCTCTGCGGGTAAACAGGTCTTCGACCAGCTGCCCAAGGCCGTGGATGCCGCCCCACAGCACGAAGGACCAGTCCGCCCCGTGCCAAAGGCCCGAGACCAGGAAGGTGATGAGGAGGTTCACGCGCCGCCTCCCCTCGCCCTTGCGGTTGCCGCCCAAGGGAATGTAGAGGTAGTCGCGGAACCAGGTCGACAGCGAGATGTGCCAGCGACTCCAGAAGTCGCGGATCGACGTGGCCAGGTACGGCGTGTTGAAGTTCTCCATCAGGTCGAAGCCGAGGATGCGGGCCGCGCCGATGGCGATGGCGGAGTAACCGCCGAAGTCGCAGTAAATTTGCAGGGTAAAAGCGAAGGTGGCCAGCAGCAGCGTGACCCGCCCATAGCTCTCCGGCGCCTCCCACACGGCGTCCACCAGCAGGGCTGCCCGGTCGGAGATGACCATCTTGAGGAAGAAGCCCCAGACCATGAGGATGGCTCCGCGGGTCACGCGGTCTGCGTTCCACAGTTTGGTCTCGTGGGCGGTCTGGACCTGAGTAAGCAGATTGCGGGAGCGCTCGATGGGTCCAGCCACCAGCTGCGGGAAGAAGGACACGAACAGCGCGTAGCGCAGCAGGTTGTGTTCGGCGCGGATATCGCCCCGGTAGACGTCGATGATGTAGCCCAGCGCCTGGAACGTGTAGAACGAGATGCCCACGGGCAGCAGCAAGTCCAACGTGCGGCCGCTGTGCAGCGTGCTCAAGACCATGTTGCCGTACTTGAACACCCCCAGGATCGCCAGGTTAAAGACGATGCACGCCGCGAGGATGGCCTTGCGGGAACTGTCGGGGACGGTTCTCTTCAGTTCATTTTGCGCGTTATCCAATGCCAGGCCGCTTACGTATGTTGCCAGCGTGCTGACCGCCATCAACCCCGCATACTTTACGTTCCACGCCATGTAGAATGCGTAGCTGCAGACCAGAAGCCACAGCACGCGCAGTTTTCTCGGTACAACAAAGTACACCGCGCAGACGATGGGGAAAAAGAACATAAATTGTACCGAGTTGAATTGCATAGTCTATCGTTATTTGGCGATGGGTGGTTCGGGGGAGTTTTCCGGAGCTTTAGGCTTCGGCTTCTTCGGGAACAGCTCCGCCGCCAGCTCGTGAGCCGATTTCGTCCGGATCTCTTCCGCAAGCGAGATCGGTTTGTGAGGTTCTTCTGCTTTAGGTTCTTCGATCTTTTCTTCTACGGGTGCCGGCTCCTCCACGGGCGCAGGTTCTGGAGCTACAGGTACTTCCACGGGCGCAACAGGCTCTTCAGTCTTTTCTTCCGGAACGGCCGTCGGTTTCGCTTCTGTTGTAGTTTCTTCTTTTTCTTCCTCTATCGGTTCCGGCTTCGCTTCTGCAACAGCCTCTTCTTTTTCGCTCACGACAGGCGCAGGTTCCGGAACCGTTTCCGCCGCGGGCTTCTCAACCGCCGGCTTTGTCGCGACCGCGCACGCAGCCTGCCCTGCTGTTCCAGCGATGAACGCAATAAACAGCGGCAGCATCGGTGCCGAATATCTGGCCACTAGAAGGCCGAAAGCGGGCAGCGCCGACAGAATTACCACGACCCAGCCTAAATACGCCTTATTCGGCCATTTTAAGCCCTTCAGGACCATCTGCAGCGCAAAGCATACCAGAAACGCATACCACACGACGCCCCAGGTCTCGAAGAACAGCTTATAGAACTTGACACTTGCGTTGTGCACCACCGTGCCCGTGTTGGCGGTCACGTATTCGTGCAGCGCCTCGCCCGCCAGCTCGTTCTGCTCGTAGCGGGTCAGCGACGCGTCGGAAACGATCTCGTTGTACCTCGCGCTCGCGAATTCCGGCACCTTCCCCGAGTGGTACCAATCGGCCGGCGCCTTCTCGTTGTTCGCCAGATACACGTCCAGGTTGCCGTAGTCCTCGAGGGCGATCGCGTGACCCGTCTCGATCCAATTCACTGCCGTATTGACCCCAAGGATCGCCGCAAACACGACGATCATCATAAGCAGGTTATAAAAATATGCTTTCGTACGATGAGACAGCCTGCGGCGAGCAGGCTTCTGTCCCTGCTGATCTTGGCCCCTTTGTTCTTTTGTGCCGGCCTGGAGCCGGATCCCATGAAGAACCGTCCACACCAGTGACCCGACAAACAGCAGACTGTACGCCGGGCGGAAGAGCATCAGGACGAAGGTCGCAGCCAGGATCTTCCGCGGGTCCGCCCCGCTCACCACCAGCCAGACGACCAGCGCGATAAGGCACACCACATAATTCTCCGTCAGCACGAATCCCGGATTCGGGTGCCGGATCTGGATGCTGCAGTAAATATAGAAGGCAGGCACTGCCAGCCCGGTGACCGCCGCCAGGATCCACGGCAGCGCGGTCTGAGCCTTCTTCTGCGCTTCGACAGGCTCAGCGCCCGTCGTATTTACAGCGCCCGGCTTTGCCGCATCTTCCTTCTGCCACGCGAACAGTCCCCGCTGCATCGCGTCCACGCCGTTTTCCGCAAGTTTCAGTGCAGTGACCGCCATCAATGCAGCCGCCACTCCATAAAATGCATACTGGAATCCCAGCACGCCCAGCATATCCGCCCGCGTGCCGAGTATGTGTTCCGCAAAGCCTGCGCCGACCAGGAACTCCGACATGTTGCTAAACAGGAACAGCAATACTGTCGTGACGAACGGCAGTCCCGGCGGCACGACAAAATTGGCGATCGGCCGCGCCGTCTGGATAAAATGACCATTTTCCAGCAGGTTGCGCGCAATGCTGATGTAGAGGTCTCCGTCGTCCGACTGCAGATATAAGCTGCCGTTCGTCCGCAGATTCCAGTACGCGATGCCGCACGCCGCGCCTGCGAAGGCCAGGACTGCGCAGAGCCAATAAGCCCATTTGCCATAACGCCCGAACCGTCCGCCGGCCTGCGATCCATATCGATTTATAGTCCGATTTTTTTCCATAAAAATACCTGCGGCAGCTTCGCTGTCGTGAATCCATTATACCATTAAAGCCCGCAAAGAAAAAACTGCCGCTTTGCAGCGCGGCAGTTTTGTGTCGTATTTTATATTTTTTAAATTATCTCAGTCCCTGCCAGACCAGGATGAGAATGAGGATCGGCAGGATAAACTGGAAGTAGACCTTTAAGCCTCTGGCGAACTTGAGGCCCTTGCCGTCGTTGACTTCCTTCATGTAGTTATCGAAGCCCCAGCCCCACTTCGTTACGCAGAAGAGCAGGAAGAGAAGCGAACCGATGGGCAGCAGCAGGTTGGAGACGATAAAGTCTTCGCTGTCCAGGATGTCTCCGCCGCGGATGAGGTGGATGTTGCTCCAGACGTTGTAGCCCAGCACGCAGGGAATGGAGAGGATCCAGACCAGGATGCCGTTCATGATGACGGACTTCTTACGGCCCATGCCGAAGGTATCGATGGAGAACGCCGCGATGTTCTCGAATACCGCGATGACGGTGGAGAAGCTGGCGAACATCATGAACAGGAAGAACAGCGTGCCCCAGATGCGGCCGCCGGCCATGTTCACGAAGATGTTGGGCAGGGTCACGAAGATGAGCCCCGGACCCGCACCCGGCTCCACGCCGAAGGAGAAGCAGGCGGGGAAGATGATGATG
Source organism: uncultured Eubacteriales bacterium (assembly GCA_902773665.1). Classification (GTDB taxonomy): domain Bacteria; phylum Bacillota; class Clostridia; order Peptostreptococcales; family Anaerovoracaceae; genus RUG11894. The sequence goes on from CACYFF010000011.1 coordinate 9,934, forward strand.
CCCGCCATGATAGCGACGAAGGTGTCCAGGCTGCAGATGCGCACCGCTTCGCTGGGAAGCGTGTTGTCCTTGGACATATAGGTGCCGAAGATCTCCATGGAGCCGATACCCAGGGACAGGGTGAAGAACGCCTGGTTCATGGCTGCGGTCATCACCTTGCCCATGCCCACCTCGGACGCTCTTTCCATGCTGGGCAGCAGGTAGAACTTCATGCCCTCTGCCGCGCCGGGGAGCGTAAGGCTGTGGATGCCGAGGATGACCATCAGACCCAGCAGGGCCAGCATCATGAACTTCGTGACTTTTTCCACGCCGTTCTGAATGCCGCCGCCGCAGATCGCAAAGCCCAGCACGACGTTGACAGTCATCCAGATCATCATGAGTTTGGGATCGCCCAGCATGCCGCCGAACACGCTGCTCACTTCATCTGCAGTCATGCCGGCTGTAAAGCCGCCGGTGAGGAATTTCCAAAAGTAGCAGAACATCCAGCCGGATACGGTGGTGTAGTACATCATCAGCAGGTAGTTGCCTATCATGCAAAGCCAGCCGTGGATGTGCCATTTGGCGCCCGGTTTTTCCAGCGCTTCGTAGCCGCGGATCATGCTCTTGCGGCTGCTCCGGCCGATCGCCAGCTCCATGGTCATGACGGGGATGCCCATGATGATCAGGAAGATGAGATACCAGACGACGAAGATGCCCCCGCCGTTCGCCCCTGTTACGTAGGGGAATTTCCAAACGTTTCCGATGCCGATGGCGCAGCCCGCGCTCACCAACAGGAAACCAAGTCTCGATTTAAAACTCTCTCTGTTGTCCATACCTATTACCGTTAAAACGAAAACAAAAGACCGGCCCGAAACCGGGCCGGCCGATTTACGTGTTTAATTGTAGCATAAAAGTTTAACGCGTTAAAGGGTTAAGCGGTTAAAAAACGACCTATTTTCCCTTTGCCACCATCTCGTACACGAGCTTGGCGAGGTTCTTCGGGATATCGGAGGCTTTTTTGCCGGCGAACGTCCTGGCCACCACGGACACGATGTCCGGCACGCGGCCCGAAAAGATCTCGTTTACAATGCGACCGAAGTCCGTGGACTCGTCGATCACGAGCTCGCCGCGGTGGATCCTGTCGTAGACTGCTACGGTGGTCTCGCCTACTGCGGCGGTCACCGCGGCGGCTACGGCCGCATTCAGCACGCTGCCTCCGATGGTGCCCACCACGGGGATACCCTTGAGCGCCACCAGCAGCGAACGGCCCACGATGGTCGTGGCGCCTGCCTTTAAAGCCGCATCGCTTATCTGCGATGCCGCATTCTTGTCTTTTAAGTCGTACAGCCGGGTGATCTTCGCCAGCATGGCGGTCTGCACCGGCACCAGCAGCGTGGCATCCGGAAAGCTGACCGGCACAGCACCGATCGTCGCAGCCAAAGCGGAAGACGCCGCTACCGTTGCGTTCGCCTCCTTGCGCTTTAAGTCCCAGACCACGCTCCGCACCTTGCGCTCCGACGCTGCCTGCTGCGCTTCGGGGATGCATTCCCGGGTGCGCTCCATTAGGCGGTCCAGGCCCCGCACGGGCACGATGCCCAACGGCGTTTCGAATTCATGAGCCAGTACACAAATAATATCCTTTGTGCGCAGCGCCAGATCCTTCGCGGGCCGGTATTCGGCAAAGGCGTCCTGCAACATTAAAATGTTGGCGACGTCGCGCTCGTCCGTGCCCAGCGAACGGGTGAACACCGCGATCAGCGGCAGATCCGGCCACAGCTTGGCAGCCTGCCGCAGACCGTCGAGATCTTCCTCCAGGATGCTGCGCTGCATGCCGTCCAGGCAGTACCAGACGATGCTCACAGGTTCTTTGCGCAGCGCTTTCAGCTTTGCAGAAGACTCCGGCGCGTCGATGAGTTCCAGTGCGCCGTCTGCTTCCACGTAAGGCCGGATTGCCTCGACGAGCGTGCTCTTGCCCGATCCAGGCGCGCCCAGCACCAGGACGTTGAGCTTCTCCGGGTCCAGCAGGCCGGGCTTCTTTTCCTTCTCCGCCCGCTTAGGCAGAGCGAGTATATTCCGTTTTGCTTCGTGTTTTGCTCTGGGAGACATGGGTCAGCTCCTTACTTGTCTTCTCCAAACAGAATATCCAGGATCTCGGCTTCATCCACCCAGTTCGCGTCGTCCCGGGAAGAGCCCATCTGCGCACCGCAGCCCGGACATTCCGGCTGGGGGAATTCCACCTTGCAGCCGCACTCGGAGCAGATATATTCGGGATCGCCGAACAGATGACTGTGCTGGATCCAATAGGGATGTTTGGGTTTGCTGAATAAAGACATGGCTCTACTCCTTCCGGGCTCAATTATTTCAACGTTTCCACTGCAATCTGCAGCGCCTGCACCAGGGTCTCCATCGGCAGCACCGGCACGCCTTCCGCCGGGTCCATCTCCTTCGTCGCAGGCACGTGGATAAAGCCGCCTTTTACGTCCCGGAACAGGGGTTCTTCCGCGATTGCACGCAGCAGGCCATACATCAGATTGTTGCAGACATATACGCCGGCGGTGTTGGAGATCTTCGCGGGGATGCCGGCTTCCCGGAGCCGCTGGGTTATGGTATGGATCGGCAGCCGCGTCATGTAGGCGGCAGGGCCGTCGGGATCGATCGGGTCACCGTGGGGAAACGCGCCCTCGTTGTCGGGGATCGTCTCGTCCATGGCGTTGACCGCCACACGCTCCGGCGTGATCTCGCTGCGGCCGTCCGCCAGTCCGACGCAGATGACCGCATCCGGCACCCACCCGCGCATTTCTTCGACCAGAAGCGCTGGCGCCTTCTGATATACAACAGGCAGGCGGAGCTTGCGAAGCTCTATGCCTTCCGGCGCCTGCAGCGCCTCGACCGCCGCCCAGGACGGGTTAAAGCTGTTTCCGTCGAAGGGCTCGAAGCCCGTCATCAGTACTTTCATAAAACCTCCGATTTCAGGTGAGTTGACCCCTGCCAGTACTTTCGTAACAGCAACGCTATATATGTGATTATAGCACAGAAAACCCCCGCAGTTGAGTGCGGGGGGTGCGGGTGGCGGGCGGTTACCGTGACCCATGGCATTGTGGGTCACCTGAAAGTGCGGTTCGCTCTGCGAATCCTTCAACTACCTGTACCGTCGTATCTTCCATACAAGAATAATTATACTTTGCTGCCCTCCTGCACCCGTCCTGTCTGGCAGGAGATTTGCCTCCTTCTGTCCTGTCTAATCGGTCATTTTTATCTTTTGGCATTTACAGCCTCCTTTCCGGGAGCCGGAGCTTCCCGTTATGGGAGCTGTAATTTTTGCGTAATAAAAAAGACGCCGCGGTGGCGCCTTTTTGTGCGGAATAAAAATGCTTAAATTTCAAAATGGGGTTATCGTCTAGGGCTGTTGAAGGAATCGCTTAAAAAGCAAGATACATCTGCTCTGGTCAAGAGCCCATTGCCGGTTTTGCTACATGTGTTCATTATACCGATCTCTTTAGCCTTATTTGTAAAACAATCCGGATAAGATCCTTGCAGATCGGACATTTTATAGCCTAAAGAAGCGACGATCATAGTTAGAGCTTCGTTATAGGAAACTTCTTTTTCAGGCTTAAAGCTTCCATCTGGATATCCGCCCAAATATCCCGCATTTGCTGCTGCAGATATAAAGGAATATGCCCAATGTGATTTGGGGACATCAATAAAGGAAGAACCGGCACTTGCAAAAGAGCTTACGTTGTTTGCGTTCACCAGCATAACTGCCAATTGCGTCCTAGAAACCGTTTGATTGGGTTTAAAGGAACCATCTGGATATCCACCAATCACACCTCTGTCTGACAAATCAACTACAGCTTTGTAATAGTACGCTGATGTCGACAAATCGGTAAATAGAGGCTTTTCCTCTACAGGCGCAGCAGGCTGCCATGCTGGAGCCTGAGGTTCCGGGGTAGAAGGTGTAGTCGGCGTTACTGGGGCAGATCTGTCGATAGAACTACTTAAAGTAGGCGGATTACATACCTGGCACGGCCGATAGCCACGGTTAACTGCATCCTGGAGTGTTACTTCAATACGGCTTCTTAATGTCCGGCATCCATCAAGATGATAACATTCACCTGTTTTCGTGATGATGACGATCATCGAGCCATCAGCAGCAAATACGGCGAGGGGGCTCATTAGCAGTATGCACGCTATGAATATGGACAGTATGCGTTTCATATTTTTCATTTTTGTGCTCCTAACCACTAAGGTTCCTGAAGATCAACTAATTATAAACTGGCTTTCTATACTTATCTCTCAATAATTATAGCACAGAAAGTTATAGGCAAAGCGTTAACATATTATGGTTGCACGCCCACAATTAATATGTTACAATATTTTCCAGACATCCGCTGGGGTGGTGCTGCCTCTTTGAATCTTGCCGCAAGGCATGTAGGAAAGGAGGTGAGCCTCATGGTCACCTTTGGAGACTTGTTTCAATACACACTTGTATTGTGCGGGGTATTCGGGGTTGCTGTGGCTATTTTCAGCCGCAGAAAATGAGATCAGCCACCAAGTGATTGGTGGCTGATCAATCTGCGTCAAGTAGAGGTATCACCGCCATCCGACCAGCGGTTGTCTGTTGTAACAGACTGTTACCTCGTGTCTATTATATATCACAGAATCTGCCAATTAGCAAGGCTTATCAACCTATTGGCCTATGAGTAGTTTCTTTTCTAAGGACGAAATCGCCCTGACTTCACATAAAGAAGTCATCAGCATCCTCGAGCGTCTTTAAGATCTCTTCTTCTCGGACCCCGGCAGTTCTTGCCAAAGCAATGGAACCCTGCATGGATGTCCGGATGTCCGAAGAAAAGGCATTCTCCACGAAGCCGTTAAACTCATTCATTTCTTCTTGCAGTTCTGCCTTAAAGGCCTCGAACTTCTCCTGAAGTTCAGCATCCAGAACACGTTGATTCTGCAGATACTCTTCCAACAGAGCCCGTTCTTTTTTATAGAGCTTTAGCCTGCCATATTCAAAGGCATAGATAGCTGCGGCCTGCGCCAGATCCGCATATTCACCGAGCCTTGGAATATATAGCATGCAGGACAACAGCTTGACCATCGCCTCCAAGCAGAGCCATAAGCAATCGTCTGTGTAGGCGACTTCCTCGATTATTCCATCCAAGAAGGCTTCCGTTTTGCCTCTAAGCTCTTCCGACAAAGCCGTAATGGCAGCAACTTTTTCCTCCGGAATCTTTCCGTTAAAAAGTGACGCCGACCAATCGATATAATTCGCATATAAATCGAAGATATGGGCGCTATACTCCACGCCATCCATCTCCACAGACAACTGTGTAACGGTTTCTGCAACAGCCGCCCAATCTTCTTTCGTATAGGCCTGTGGATATTGACCCAAGGAGACTCGCTTTAAAACCTCAAAAGTAAGGGTCGTCCCAATTTTAAGTTTCGTTAAGGCCTCGCTGTCATCATTTTCGACCATTTCATACAGATACTTCTGCAATTTACGAAAGATTGCGATGCCATTTTTAATGGTACCGGCGGTATCTTCATCCAGCAGGTCTTCTATCGAAAGGCCTTCCAATATTGTCAAATCCATCATCGTCTATTCCCTATGCGATCGTCTTTTCAAACATTGCAGACAAAGATTTCGTATTATTCACCAGCGCAACAAGCTGCATCTTCTGGTCTGCATCGAAAGAAGCGTAGTCCTTCCCGTATAATGCGAGGCATTCACGGTACTGCTTGCTTAACTTTTCTCTGATAGAAGTAGTTTCTATTAAAATTTGATTGATTTTACCGTCCAACTCTTTTACTGTTTCAATATTCTTTTTTACGGATTCAATCTCTTCGTTTTTCTGTTTATTCAGTTTTGTACGCTTGTTAGCAAACAGCAAAATAGAAGAAAGGAGAGTTGCGCCGGCGATTGTCAAGCCGATTGGACCTGCCATTGCTAACAATGCTTTGCCTGCAGCGATGCCGCCTGCACCCTGTGCTAACGTTCCCCCGCCAAGCCATGCTAATGCAGCATTTGTGGCAGCTGCACCGGAAAGCGTAGATATCGCGGTTCCCGTGGACGCCGTCCCAAACGTCGTTGCTATCCACATCGCTGCAGTAGGGGCCATAAATGCAACCGATGCGCCGGCAGCCAGCCCCGCACCTGCACCGCCTGCAGCTTCTCTTGCCGCCTGCAGTTCTTTATTAGCGAACTCGCAGCTCTCGATAAACTTGCCCCTGTTTATATTAATTTCTTCAAAATCTGCATCAAAAGTCTTTGGACGATTAGCAATGCTATTAATCAACCCTTCGACATTTTCTACGGTATCTGTTGCGCGGCTTCTTTCCACGAACAGTTTAATGCCCTTATCGTTCATCAGCGTGTAGGCATCGTTATACTCTGTAATGGAAGATGACAGCATGCGATCCAGTTCCGTAAGTTTTGCCTGGATATCATCTTTTGTTGCAATGGCTGAATCTTTAATTTCTCCAGCTTTTTCTGCAACGGCACTCGCCTTTTCTTTTAAGCCAGAAGTGTCGATACTTTTAGCCTTTACGACTGCTTTATCTACGGCTTTGGAACCTGCATGGCCCGCTGCGCCGGCGATTAACTTTGCTGTATCAAAGATAGAATCTTTATTCTTTGCCATAAATAGCTCCTCCCTATTTACCCCACAATATATTCATACAACGCTTCCTGCACCGGGGTCTCCAGCTGATAGGCGATTTCGACCGCCGTGCTCTTGGTTCCCGGCATCGTAAACTCTTTCGTTTCGCCAGTCGCGTGCAAATGACCCAGATAATAGAATTCTTTCGAGGTTTCCTTATCGTCTTTATTCTTCCGCACGAACAGGTGCATGGCAATACCTCGCTCGTCCGCATGCAGGGCATTCTGCACATCGCCCGATTCTACGGTACGATTCGACTTGGAAATCGCAATCAGACGCCACGGCGACTCGAAGCGGTCGTTGTAATTCTGCGTCTCGACCACGTCTTCGGCCTTATCGTAATTGATAAAGACCGGATAGGTTTTCGTCTTAGCATCGTACTTATAACCGCCGATGTTCAGGGCAACTTCGCCCTTGTCCCAGTTCAGGATGCGGCAGACATCTTCATACGTATATTTTGCGTTCAGCGTAAAGAATGTATCGGCATAGCGGATCGCATAATCCCTGCGATTCCGATAAAGGCCGAAGTCCACAAGGGTCTGCACTTCGGCACGGAATGCCTCATTCTCCAGCATTTTTGCGAACGGCTCCGAAATCGAATAATCGTCACCATCGGGCTGCAGCAGCACCGCCGATTGATACGTACCGGCCGATCCGCCGCTGGGGAACTGGTTCGTCATAAAGTTGATTACATTTGTGCGGATGGTGTCGGTCACGACCAGATCGTATTCGCGGCGCATCGCATCCTCGAATCGCGCGAGAACATTTCGTCCGTCTTCCAACAGCAGTTTCAACATCACCAGTTCGTGGACCCGCTTGCCCGGCGCCAGTTTGCGGGAAATAAACTGCAGCACGTTCTCTTCTGCATCCGTAAAGCGAACCGTATATTCCTTTTCGTATTTCTTCAGGAATGTGTAATAGCAACCGATGTTCTTGTTATCGAAGATCCGCAGAGGGTCGATGGAATCGGTGCGGTCAAAGTCCATCAGCGTCGGGATGCGGCCCAGCCGCGCCCTCAGATTCTTATAACTCGTTTTGATCAGTTCGATGTCGTTGAACCGCGCATCGTCGATCGATTTATAGATCCGTTCCTTCGCGATCTCATCGAAATCGATCGTCGAACAGCCGGGGATCACCCGCGAGCCTTCACTGATATACCGGCGCACATTATCCTTGTTGTATGTCTTATCACCGGACAGCGCGATGGGGATCAGGAAGCTCTTCTTGTAGTTTCCGATAAAGTCGATGACCACCACATATTCCTTATCCGCCAGTTTCCGCAGGCCGCGTCCGAGCTGCTGCACGAAAATGATGGCAGATTGCGTCGGCCGCAGCATCACGACCTGGTTGACCGATGGAATATCCACGCCCTCATTAAAGATATCTACCGTAATGATGTAATCCAAGTAATTGTCCGGTTCATCCGTCTCCAGCATCTGGATCGCATATTCACGATCCGCCTCGCTGTGATCCCCGGTGAGGGCCTTCGTGTGCAAGCCTTTCGCGTTCAGCTGACGTTCCAGTTCCAACGCTTCCTCTTTACGGCTGCAAAAGATCAGCCCCTTGATCCTGCCGTGGTCACAGCCGTAAAAACGGGTCACATCGTAAATGTGTTTGACCCGTTCCTCAGAGACCAGGTAGCGGAAATCGGTCTCGTCCTCCACCAGCTGACCGTCCACCGTAAAGTCTGAAACCCCATGATAATGGAAGGGCGAAAGCATGTTCTGCTCCAGCGCATCCTGCAGGCGAATTTCGTAGGCGATGTTGTAGTTGAACGTCTTGAAGATGTCGATGCCGTCCGTTCTTTCCGGCGTAGCGGACATGCCCAGCAGGAACTTCGGCGTAAAGTAATGGATGAGCCTCTGATAGGACTCCGCGCCGGAACGGTGAACTTCGTCGATGCAGATGTAGTCAAAGGTGTCCGGGTCGAACTTCGTGTAATGGTCCGGCCGGGACATGGTCTGCACGGTCGTAAAGATAAAGTCGGATTCTGTATCGTGCTCAGATCCGCCGTAGAATCCCATGGTCCGGGTATTGCCGAAAACCGTGCGGAAGGTCTTCATAGCCGCACGGGCAATGTTTTCGCGATGAATGACGAAAAGCACGCGTCTTGCATCGAAAGCGCTGGCATCGAAGGCGGAAAGATAGGTTTTCCCGGTGCCTGTGGCGGAGATCAGAAGAGCGCGGTCCTGACCTTCCGCGCGCAGAACCTGCAGTGCCTCGAGCGCCTCCTTCTGCATGGTGTTGGGGCTGGGACGGAACCCGAGCGGATATTCAACTGCAAGCTCCTCCTCGGACTCGCTGCGGGCGCGAATCTGCGCGATCCGCTGGGCCCGATAGATCCGCGTATACTGCAGCAGCCAATCTTCATCGACAACGGTCGCCGATGCAAACTGCCGGTCGAATTCGCTGCGGATATCCGAAACGATGGATCCCTCCGTAAAGGATGTGACCCTTAGATTCCACTCGTTGTTGGCACACAGAGCATTCTGTGTAAGATTGCTGCTACCGACGATCAGCGTGTGACCTTCTCCATGCCGGAAGATATACCCCTTGGCGTGGAAGTTGTTTTCGGTCTGGATTTTCAGCTCAATATTAGGAAAACGGAGCAACCGGCGAAGTGCGCGGGGCTCCGTAAAATTCTGATAGGAAGACGCCAGGATGCGGCCCTTGATCTGCTTATGCTCCAGCTCTTTCAGCGCGTCAATAATGACCTCGACACCACTGTTCGTAACAAAGGCAACAGAAAAAGCGAACTCATCGCAGGTGCGGAGTTCCGAAAGAATCGTCGTGAGGACCTTCGTTTTTTGCTGGGCGTCATTCAGCAGCAGTTTGGGTTTATAATCCTGCCTTGCTACCGTTGTACTGTCGATATATCCCGCACGAAGAGCTTTTTCTAGATCTTTTGTTAGGATTTGATCTTGCACAGGGCGCTCCTATATCTAAAATCTATATACATTTTAACATGGATTCTTCTGCCCTACCTCCACGGGCAATCCGCCAGATGGTCGTTTACGATGCCGATGGACTGCAGGAAGGAATAGGTGATGACGGGGCCGACAAAGCCGATGCCGCGCTTCTTCATGTCGGCGGCCATACGGCGCGAGACGTCCGACTCTACCGGCATTTCCGCCGGGGTCTTCCAGCGGCCGTCGATACGTTTACCGCTCGAGAAGCCCCACAGATAGGCGTCGAAAGAGCCGAATTCCACCTGCAGTTTCTGCACGATCTGCGCGTTTTTGCGCACGCTGAAGATCTTGGCGCGGTTGCGGATGAGCCCGGGATCGGTCATCAGGGCCTCCAGTTCCGAATCAGTCATGGCAGCGCAGGCGTCGATGTCGAAGCCGTGGAATGCCGCCCGGTAGGCCTCCCGCTTGTGCATGATGGTCTTCCACGAAAGCCCCACGCTGGCACCTTCCAGGCAGAGCATTTCGAATTGGAAGCGGTCATCGTGGTTCTCTTTGCACCATTCGTTGTCGTGATATTCCTCTAAGATCGGGTCACCCTCGTACCAGGCGCGGCAGGCGCACGTTCCTTTTTCCATAAAAGCCTACTCCTCGAACAGCCCGTCCAGATAGCCCAGCAGGTCGTCCAGCAGGGGCTGCAGCAGCGCGATATCCGAGGGCTCGCTCACCATAATGTTCTCCCGGTGGCCGTTCTCGTATTCCAGATAGATCTCCAGGTCGCCCGCGTCGGGCCAGGGATCGAAGTTCTCCCTGCCTTGCCCGTACAGAACGGAATAGTGGCTGAAGGCCCGCCAGTCGTGGCTGGCAAAGATCTCCGAGATCCGGTCGAAATAGTCCTCCGGGAAGGCGCGATACAGATCCAATTCGGTCGTCTCGGTCCCGTAATTGTAGATATCCTTGTTCAGCACGAGGGTCTGCCCGTCGATCGCCATCTCCTCCGGCACGTTGATGTCGCCGTAGGAATAGTGCCTGCCGTCCTTCTTCCAGTCGAAGCACAGGCGGGTAATCTCCCCCGTTTCCCTCGGCGGAACAAAGCGATCGTCGCCCTTGGCAGCGAACCAGTCCGCGAAGGCCAGGTAGATGCCCTGCGCCCAGGGCGCTTCGGGCTCGTTGTTGATGGTAAAGGTGAGGTTTTCGCTGGAGGCGTAGTTGATGTCCACGCCGCAGGCTTGGAACTCCGGCGGGAGCCCCGCGGTCACATCGTAGATGCCGTTTTGCGATGCGAGCTGGTTCTCGTCGATGACCCTCTGCAGCGCCGCCAGCAGCTCTTCGTCTGCGGTCATCTGCACGCCGGAGCCGCTTTCGCTTGCGATGAGCGTGCCGCTTTCGTCCGGCTTTATCTCGAAGACGTATTCGCGGTCACCGTCTCCTTTGCCCCATTCGCCCTGGAGATAGAAGTGGGCGTAGAAATCCGCGATCTCCTTGGATTCTATCGTCTTGGGCGCGTTGGCGTCGATGTGAGTCGTGTTGCCGCCTTCGATAGGTTCTTCTTCCGGGACGGTGTCCGCATCCGGGTCGCAGCCGGCCAGCAGGAAGGCCAGCGCCGGGATGAGCAAAAGAAAGATCCAATGTTTCATAGCGTCCTCCTATTCTTCGGGGATCGTAACGTCGCCGAGCTTCCAGCTCTCGATGCCCTCGATCCGCAGATAGCGCAAGCTCTCGTCGGTAAAGGTGCTGCCTGCCAGCAGGCACAGTATTAGCAAAAGCAGTATCGCTCGTTTCATGTGCGTGTCCTCCGCTTTTATTATATAAAAATAAGGACAGGTGCACAATGTACCTGTCCCCGTGTGTTGTTGTGTTATTAGTAGCCCAGCTCTACGTCGTCCACAGACAGCACTTCCACATGACCGTCCAGGGCGCTGTACAGGGTGAGTACCACGTAGCGGGGCTGCGCATCGGGAGAGACTGCCTTCGCCTGTGCCAGCACCTTGTAATTGACGCCGGAGACCACCTGGGAAGCCAGCAGCGCGATCGCTTCGTAGTCTACGCCCAGCAGCTGTTCGCGGGCCTTGTCGATCACTGCCTGTACGTCTTCGGAGATGGCAGGATCTTCCGCCGCGTTCCAGCCGCCCAGCAGATCTTCGTTGTTCGCATTCTGCAGATCGCTAATATCCTTAACTTCGAGATTTCCGTCCAGATCCTCATAGATGTAGACCAGGGAATAGCCCGGCTTCGCGTCGGGATAGATCACCGTGGACTTGCACAGGAAGCAGTGGTTGAGCCCGGCCACGACCTGGTGACCCAGGTAAGCGATGGGCTCATAAGCAACTCCCGTGAGCCCTTCCAGCGCTCTTTCAAACAGATCCTTCAGATCGTCCGTCATGGCAGTATCCTCTGCTGCTTCCCAGCCGCCTGCGATGGCGACTTCTTCGACTTCTTCGACCGGTTCTACGACGGCTTCTTCCGTCTGAGCACCGCTGCCTGCGGCCAGGTCATCTGCGGCCTTGGCGCAGCCCGTGGCGCCCATCAGCATCATGAAAGCTAAAGTACCTGCTAAAAATCTCTTCATTACATTTCTCATTTTCTTTTCCTCCGTTATCTTTTTACCTTCCATTTTTGTGTTCTCACTCTTAAAGACCGAAGGATCTCTCAGTTGGTTGCGTGGACGCAAAAATATTTTTTGCAATGATTTCGAGGCTGTTTGGCGTGACCCGGCAGGGCAGATGCAGCACCATTACCCCAGCCGCCCGGGCCTCTTCCAGCGCGATGCCGAACGTCGGCTGTGTGGCATCGTTTGGCCTTACTTCGGTAACGCCTTCCATGGCGATCACGAAGGCTACCGCCGCGTGCCAGTCTTCCTTCGCTGCGCGGGTCAACTCGTGCAGATGCTTAACGCCCCGCTCCGTCGGCGCATCCGGGAAGTAGCCGATGCCGTCGATATTGAGCGTGCATCCTTTCACTTCCAGAAGCCAGCGCTCTTCGCCCTTCTCCATCATAAAATCGATGCGGGAATCGCCCCAGGTGAATTCCGCTGCGATGCGGTCGAACCCCTGGGTCTGCAGCCACTCCAGACAGACCTGGTTGGGCGCCTGGCTGTCGATGTTGACGATGGAACCGTCCTCCCGGCGGACAGCCACCAGGTCGTATTTCGTCTTGCGGGCAGGATTATCGGAGGCGCACAGAAACACTTCCGCACCGGGCAGCAACAGTTCCTTGCAGCGCCCGGTATTCTTGACATGCACCGTCTGAACTGCGCCATCCAACTCTACGTGGGCGACGAAGCGGTTCGGGCGGTCAATGAATGCGGCTGTGCGGATGTCGGGGTAAATCATGTGCAGTGTTCGCTTACTAAAAATCGCGGCCAGAGAAAATGTATCGCAAACGGCTTTCTAAACGCCTTCTGCGATACAACATTTCAGGATTGAGGGAGTTGATCTGCTGTATAAGGGGTTAAGACCCTCTGAGGTTCGGGGCAGTAGGGCCGAAAAGTCCTTCCGACAGGTAAAAAAGCACGCCTTTACGCCATCCATTTGTAAAAGTTTACATTAGGATTTCTTTCCCAAAGAGAAGATGTATCGCAAAGCGTGATAATTCATCCTTTTGCGATACATCACGCAGATCCGCGAGTTTTCGACCTGGATCAATAACCGAATTTCGCCGGGTCATACCCCAGCAGGCGGTCGTACACGTCGGTCCGACGGTCGGTGACCACGGAGTTGTACAGATTAGCCTGGTGCTGGCGGACTTTTGCGAAATCGCAGTCTGCATACAGGATCTCGTCGCCGGTCTTGCCTGCGGGCCCTGCGATTGGAGCCCCGGCATTGTCCACGATGACGCTGCGACCGGCAAACTCCTCGCCCCGCTCGATTCCCGTCCGCACCGCCACCGCCACGTAAACATTGCTGCAGTTTGCGGCAGCCATGGCGTGGAATACCACGAAAGTATTCATGTCGAAGGGGGCATGGGGACGCGCCGGACCGTCGACCCCGGCAATGATGATATCTGCGCCCTGCATCGCCAATATGCGATAGAGTTCCTGATACCAGCAGTCGTTGCAGACCAGCATACCGATACGGCCGATAGGTGTATGGAAGACGGGGAGACCCAGATCACCAGGTTCGAACCACAGATATTCATCGTCCCAGATCTGCAGCTTGCGGTACTTGCCGACGACGCCGTCCGGGCCGAACAACACGGCCGTGTTATACAGACGGTCGCCGCAGTTCTCGTTGAGACCTGCGTAAATATAGACTTTCCGCTCCATGGCAAGCTTCAGAAACGCCTGGCTGCTGGGGCCTTCCGGAACCGGCTCCGACAGGGAAAAAGCCTCTTCGCGGTTCGCAAACACGTAGCCGCTTACGCAAAGTTCAGGCAAGACGATCAGCTGCGCGCCGTTGTCTGCAGCTTCGGAAACGTACTGCAGGCACAGCTGCAGATTCCGTTCCGTTTCTCCAACGTGCGGCTCCATCTGGATGACCGCGACCTTTACGGGGATCTCTTTCTTGATCTTCATAGGCTTCACCTCTTGTATCTGCGGGATGGATCGGTAGGGTGATTTTTTCTCATTATATCACGCGCAGCGCTGGCGAAATGCCTTGGACGCGAAAAACCCCCGGCGCAGGCCGGAGGCTTTTCGCATCTCTTTATTCTACAGTGTAACATCACCGTCTGGGTTAACAATATTGAACAACACCATCGACAGGATGGTAATGGCGGTCAGCAGCGTTGCCATGGCCGAAGCAACACCGTAGTGGCCGCGGACGATCTGAGTATAGATGGCGACTGTCAAGGTCTGGGTCTTCGCTATATACAGGAAGATCGCAGTGGACAGCTCCGTTACCAGCGTGACCCAGGACAGGATAGCACCGGCGACGATACCCGAAGACATCATCGGCAGGGTGATCTACTTCCTGGAGCTGAACGCCGCGATCTCGGCCATGCTGTTGGATGTCAACCCCTTCGACCAGCCCGGGGTAGAAAACTACAAGCGAGAGATCCGGCAATTGGTGGCAGAGTCTCGCTCCACCAGCTTTTCCACGATAGGATAGTCCGCGGCCGCCCAGTCCAGTTTGGGCATGTCCTTGGGGGCCAGCCAGCAATGGTCGACATGTTCCTTGCGGACGAATCGCGGATCGGTGACCCGGCACAAAAACGTGTCCATGGTGATCTCAAATTCGGGGTAAATATGGTGCACCGTGGCGAAATAGTCATCTTCGGAGATCTCTATGTTAAAGTCCATTTCCTCGCGCAGCTCGCGCATCAGAGCCTGGGGCTTCGTCTCCCCTGCTTCGACCTTGCCGCCGGGGAACTCCCACTTGAAATCCGTCGAAGGGAACTTGCCCTTGGGGCGCTGCATGCAGAGAATCTTACCATCGTATTCAATGATCGCCCCCACCACTTTGTAATGTTTTTTATTCATAGGCCGCTCCGTACAGCTGCGCTGCCTGGCGCGTAAGCACGATGCCGAAATCGCCGAAACGGTAGAAGATGTTGTCCCCTTCCGTCTTCGGGTCATGCTCGCCGACGACCTCCCCGGACAGCACCTTGCCGAAGGCGTCCGCGATCTCCGTTAAAGCGCTGCCTTCCCAGATGGGGTTGTTGTGGGAGCACAGCAGCGTGCAGTCTGAGAAGCGCTCCGCCAGCTTAAGCACCGTGGACATGTAGATGGGCACCATCTCCGGGCCCTCGATGTAGGCGTACATGGGAGCCGGATAGATCGTGTCGCCGGTAAACAGCAGCTTGTTCTCCACATCCGCAAGCATGATGCAGTCCTTCGTGTGGCCCGGGGTGGAGATGACGTGCAGCTTGCGGCCGCCCAGATCGAACACGTGGCCGTCCTCGATGGGCACGACCTTGCAGGGCTTCGTGTGCCAGGTCTTAAGGTCGAACCAGGGCTCGCCGTCGTACCACAGGGCTTCGGGCACCCGGTTTTCGGCGTCCGCCTGGAAGACGTCGCCGCTCTCCAGCCGCTTTACGTATTCGGGCAGGTTGATCAGATGGGTCTCGGGGAAGCGCCAGTTGTCGCCCACGTGGTCGAAGTGGGAGTGGCTGTTGACCAGGATGATGGGCTTGTCCGTCAGAAATTCCACGACGGCTTTGATGTTGCCCAGGCCCATGCCGGAGTCCAGCAGCAGGGCCTTTTCTTCGCCCTCGATCAGATAGCTGATGACTTCCTGGAAGTGATGCGGTTCGTAGATAGCCGTTACGCCTTCCGCCACTTTATATGGTTCGAACCAGCTGCTTTCGCAGGGGATCTTCTTCAAATCGCTGAATTTTGTAAGTTTGCTCATGTTTCTTTCCTTTGCTGTTATAAAAACGCCGCCTGTATTGTATCACAGGCGGCCGGGTTTGTCTTGCTACCGTAGCGTCTTGACTATCTCCATCAGCGTGCGGACCTTGGCCGGGCTTACGTCGCCGGTGTCCTTGCCGGTGTCCTTAAAGTAGCTGCCCACGACGGCGGCATCCGCGATCTGCAGCTGCTCGACGCAGTTCTCCGCGGTGAGCCCGGAGCAGATGACCAGCGGAAAATCGCCCAGCAGGCTGCGGAACTCCTTCAGTTTGTCCAAGGGCGTCTGCGCGCCGGTGGCATCGCCCGTAACACAGACGGCGCCGCAGCGGCTCTTCGCCTCCTGCAAATCTTCCGCCAGGGTGTGCGCCGACATCACCGGCTGGTATTTAAACCGCACGCCGCCCAAGACCAGAGCATCCGTGCGGGCCTCCTCCTTGGCGAGGAAGGCTTTCATGGAGACCTCGTCCCGGGGCTTTACGTGGCCAATGACCGAATCCAGCTGCAGAAAATCGCAGCCGTACTGGCGGGCCAGCTCAAAGTTCAGGGAATCGAAATTCAGGCAATTTACGCCGACGGGCACGTTTGGCCTATGGGTGAGCAGATATTCCAGCAGCCAGGCCAGCTGGTCGTAGGTGCCGAAATAGTCCTCTGCCAGCAGCGCATCCACACCGCCTTCCAGATAAGCCGCGACTTCGCGTTTCGCGCGCTCCTTCACATCTTCGTCCGAAGCGCCCTTCAGATGGAGCACGCCAATGATGGGTTTTGGGGTTTTAAAGACATCCTGAAATGTTTTCATGTTTTGATCCTTCTTGAGGGGTTGGCCACGGGGGTGGCTGGCGCGCGCAGTAGGAGGCGGCCAGGTTGGCCATGTACAGGGTCTGCTGCGGAGGCAGGCCTTCGGCGATGCCGACAAGGCTGGCTGCTGTGGAGCAGTTGCCGCAGCCCGTGGGGTCAACGCTGTGTTCGACGCCGATGGCGGGTGCGAACGTGACCCCTGCAGGGGTCACCAGGGCGGAGCCCTCTTCACCTAGCCGGAAGAAACAGGGCTTGCCGTAGCTTTGCAGGCGCCGGCAGATCTCGTCCCGGTCCGCCGTGCCGAAGAAGCCGCAGGCCTCGTCGTAATTCAGAGAGAAAGCGTCCACCTGGGCGATGCGGGCCTCGATCGCCTCCTTGCAGGCGGGGTCTCTCAGGTCGTCGCCGTTGATCTCCCACAGCAGGGTCGCCTGGGGCACCAGCGCCTTGATCTCTTCAAATTCGTCCGCGATCTTCGCAGACAGGCTGGCCTCGATATAGATGCCTTTCGTCTCCGGACCGCAGGCTTCCGCGATCATCTGCGGGGTAATGCGGCCGGTATCCTTAGCCATCTTCTCGTATTCCTCTCCCTGGCTGCATTCCTCGGTCCAGATGCCGTCCGGCCGGTACTTCAGGGAATATTTCAGGGTCTGGGGCAAGCATTTCTTTACGCGGCAGTCGATGCCGTTGTCCGAGAACCACTTGCCGTAGTATTCGTCGAAATCCGGCCCCGCCGTGCCCACATAGGCCACGCTTTTGCGCCAGAAAACCAGGCCGGAGGCCGCATACCAGGAGCCTCCGGGGGTGTTCAGGATCTGCGTGCCGTCCGCAAACGTTACATCCGTCAGCATATTGTAGCCCGCTGCTACGTATTCCATGGCGCCTCCTACATGTGGATGACCTGGGACAGGAACAGCTTGAGGCGGTCGCTCTGGGGGGCGTCGAAGATCTGGTCGGGGGTGCCCTCCTCCACGATCTTGCCTCCGTCCACGAAGATCACACGGTCTGCCACCTTTCTCGCAAAGCCCATCTCGTGGGTGACCACTGCCAGGGTCATGCCTTCGTCCGCCAGTTCCTTCATGACGTTGAGGACCTCGCCGATCATCTCGGGGTCAAGCGCCGAGGTCGGCTCGTCGAACAGGATGACCTCCGGGCTCTGGCACAGCGCCCGGGCGATGGCGACACGCTGCTTCTGCCCGCCGGACAGGGACGCGGGATAGTCGTTCGCCTTCTCCGCCAGACCGACGCGGGTGAGCAGCTTGATGGCGGTCTCCTCCGCCTGCTTCTGGGGCACTCCGCCGGCTTTGACCGGGCCCAGCGTCAGGTTCTCCAGCACGGTCTTGTGGGGGAACAGGTTGAACAGCTGGAACACGAAGCCGATGTGGGCCAGATCCTTGGTGGTGTCCTTGGAGAAGTCCACCAGCTTATCGTTGACGTACAGCTCGCCGCTGTCGGGGACCTCCAGGCCGTGCAGGCAGCGGATGAGGGTGGATTTGCCGGAGCCGGAGGGACCGATGATGCAGACGACTTCCCCTTTATGGATGTGCAGCGACACGTCGTCCACGGCCTTTACGTTTCCGAAATGTTTGCTCAGATGAACGGCTTTAATCACTTTCGGCCAGCCTCCTTTCCAGTCTGCGCGCGAAGTAGGAGATGGTGAGGGTCATCACCAGATAGGCCACCGTCGCGAACAGCAGCGGCAGCAGATAGTTATAGAACTTGGCGCCAAGCACGTCCGCCCGCTGCAGCAGTTCCGCCGCGCCGATGGTGGACAGCAGGGACGAATCCTTGATGAGCACGATGAATTCGTTGATGTAGGGCGGCAGGATGCGCTTGAACGCCTGGGGCAGGATGATCTCCCGCAGGGTCTGCTTGTGGGTCAGGCCGATGGTCTTCGCCGCCTCCCACTGGCCCTTGTCCACGGACTGGATGGCGGAGCGGAACAGCTCCGTCGAGTAGGCGCCGGAGTTGATCGCGATGGCGATGGTGCCCACCAGGATGGGATTAGGCGTGAAGACGTAGTGGAATAGCGTCCTGGTAATGACAGGGCCGCCCAGGTAGAGGAGCAGGATCTGCAGCATCATGGGGGTGCCGCGGATGACCTCCACATAGACGTTGGCGATGGCTCTGGCTATCTTGTTCTTGCCCATCCTCGCCATGGCTGCCAGAAGGCCCAGCACCGAGCCTCCCGCCAAGGCGCAGATGGCCACCAGCAGGGAGTAACCGGCGCCCTTCACCATGAACTGCATGTTTTCGGGCGTAAAGATTCGTTCGAATGCACTCATAAAACCGTTCCTTTAAGACGACAATCATGGCAGGAAGGGACTCCCTGCCATGATGCATGCGATTTCAGTTTCTTCCGGAGGTCTTCGCCGTTTTAGTTGAACCACTTGACGACCAGTTCGCTGTAGGCGTCGCTGGCGGTAAACTCGTTGATGATCTCGTTGACCTTGGCCTGCAGATTGACGTTCTTCTGGTTGGTGATGGCCTTGATCTCCTCAACGGTGAGGTCGTCGGCGATCATCTGGAAGAGGTCGGGCTCTGCGGAGATGTAAGAGTTGGCTACGCACTGCTCGGTAACGATGGCCTGCATCGCACCGGCTTTCACGGCCTCGCTCATGACGGCGATCTCGCCGGGCTGGGTGGTAAAGCCGTACTGGCCTGCCAGTTCGTTCGCCACATCCATACCGGTGGTGCCGTTGCCTGCACCGACGATGCCGCCGGCCAGATCTTCCAGCTTCGTGATGCCGTACTTGGTGGAAGCGAAGCAGGACTGGGAGGAGGTCATGTAGGTATCGGTGAACAGAACGGACTGCGCACGTTCTTCGGTGTAGGAGAAGCAAGAGATGCCCATATCTACAGTGCCTGCGGTGACCGCACTGATGATCGTGTCGAATTCCATCGGAACGATCTCGAGCTCGACGCCCAGTTTTTCGGCGATCATGGCGGCGATATCGGCGTCCAGACCGACTACATTTCCGGCGGCATCGTAGGATTCGTAGGGGGGATAGTCTGCAGCCATGCCGACTCTCAGCTTACCGGCGGTGCCGAGTTCGTCTTCCCAGGTTGCGATATCGCTGGAGGAGCTGCCGCAGGCGGCGAGGCCTACGATCATGCACAGTGCCAGAAGCAGTGCGGTCAGTTTCTTTGCCATTTTGTTTTCCTTCTTTCTTATTTTTTCGATTGCAATTTTATACGTGAGGAGTGATTACGCTAGGATTTTATTCTTTGTTATGCGGGTTGTCAAGGGGTAATATTCATTATTTAATCACTTTTTGAATATTTTTATGCATTTTATTGTATAAACCATCCGTGCAATAAAAGAGGAGGCCGAGGCCTCCCTGTTCTATGTGACCCGTACAGAGCCGCTCCTCTTCGCCGCAGCTCAGGGATCTGGTGTTTCGACGGTTTCTTTCGCGTGCCGTTTCGGGACCGCGAGACGACCTCGGCCGGTTTCGTCTTTGCGAAACGCGGCCTCAAGCAACATCTCGCCGGGTCAAGCCCGCCCGAAACGGATTCCGCTCAGAAACCGGAAACACAGACGATTCCTTCACATCCGGCTCATAGGAGCGGCTCTGTACTATTATTCCATCAAGAAAAGGACGTTTTATGTCATGCCGCTACTTCTGAAATACCGTCCGCCCCCGGCTGATGGTCCGGGTGACGCTTACGTCCTTGATCGTATTGGGATCGATCGAAAAGATGTCGTCGGACAGCACGACCAGATCGGCCAGATAGCCTTCCTTGATCTGTCCCAGTTCGTCTTCCATAAAGCAGGATTTCGCGGCATTTACGGTAAATAATTTAACAGCATCGTACACGGAAAGCTTTTGCTCCGGGAGCCAGCCGCCGGCAGGTGTGCCATTCAATTTCTGGCGGGTCACCGCGAAATAGATGTTTTCCAGTACATCGAAGCGCTCCACCGGCGCGTCGGAGCCGCCGATCGTGAGGATGCCGAGATCCTGCATGGTCTTCCAGGCGTACGTATCCTTCGCACGGTCGTGGCCGATCCGGTCTTCGCAGATATCCATATCCGTGCCGACGAAAACAGGCTGGATATAGGCGATCACATTGTCTTCCGCCATGCGCTGCAGAATGTGCGGCGTCGTGATCTGCGCATGCACGATGCCGTGGCGAATGTCCGCCTTCGGGCACTTTTCCTGCGCATACTCCACCGCATTCAGCACGACCTCCATGGCTCGGTCACCGATGCAGTGCACCGCGACGGAAATGTCGTTCTCCTGCGCCTTCAGGAAAAAGGCATTCATCTGATCCTGGGTAAACAGAAGCAGACCGCGGTTTTCCGGTTCGCCGGGGTAAGGGTCGGTAATGGCAGCTGTTTTCGCTCCCAGTGACCCATCCAGCAGCAATTTGAGCGGGCCGACCCGGTACATGCCGTCCCCCTGCTTCGTGCGGTACCCTTCCGCCACGAAATCCGAGAACGACTCCTGATCCAGGAACAGACACTGTTCCCAGATCCGGACCGGCATGCGATCCTGCGCGTCCAGATTCCGATACGCCTGCATGACTTTACGCCATCCCGCACCGGGAACAGAAAGAAGGTCGTCGCTCTGACAGGTCGTAATCCCTTCTTCGGACAGCTTATGCAGGCCGAATTCCAGCATGTTTTCCACATCCGCTACGGAGGGTTCGTCGATCACCTTGTAGAAAAGTTTTACGGCCGCTTCGTTCACCACGCCCGAATCGAGGTGGATGCGGTCTGCAAGCATCTCGGCTGCTTCCGGCAGCGCGGCGATCTTTTGGATCGCAACGGTGTTGCAGACAGCTGCATGTCCGCATGCCCGGACAGCCATCATAGGAATATCGGAAGCGATATCGTCCAGTTCTTGCCGGGTCGGATAGCGCTTTTCTCCTTCGAAGTTCTGGTCGTTCCACCCTCTACCGTAGATCCAGGTACGATCAGGATGATCTTTCCGGTAATCACGTAGGGTCTGCAAACACTCATCTACCGTCTTGCAATGAAACAGAGTAGCATTGCTGTTGGCAAATGCATAGATCGCCGTGTGCATGTGCCCTTCGTTAAAGCCGGGAAGCATAAGAGCGCCCTGCAGATCGATGCGCTCGTCGGCCTTCATCGCTAAAGCCTCTTCGTTGCTGCCGGTAAAAACGATGCGGTCCCCGTCGATGCCCACAGCCTGGACAATGCGTTCGCCATCCATCGTAACGACTTTTCCGTTATAAAACAGTTTATCCATACGTGCTGCCTCCTTTTCTACGAACCTGCTTTGGTTTAGTATATCACTTTATGACAATATGGCGCCATTTTGTGACCTGCATAGCTCCCGGGCCGCACGAGGCGGATGTGAAGGGATCGTCTGTGTTTCCGGTTTCTGAGCGGAATCCGTTTCGGGCGGGCCTGACCCGGCGAGCCGTTGCTTGAGGCCGCGTTTCGCATAGACGAAACCGGCCGAGGTCGGCTCGCGGCCCCGAAACGGCACGCGAAAGAAACCGTCGAAACACCAGATCCCTGAGCTGCGCCGAGAGCGGCCCGAGGCTGGCAGGGTCACACAAAAAGAGGAGGCTCTCGCCTCCCTTTTCGTCTTTCGTATTACAGATCCACTCTCGTGGTGCCGACGCCCATGTCGAAGATGTACTGCTGCACAGCCAGATTGTAGTCGCACACAGCGGAGACCTTGCCCAGCTTCGCGGCGTTCAGATTGGCCAGCGTGTCGTTCAGATCCTGCAGCGTGCAGGCGCCCAGCTCGTAGGAGACCTGCTGAATGTGGTAGGCGGAAGCCGCCAGCGCGATGGTGCTGTCCGCGGCACCGATAGCCTGCTTCTTCTTGGCCAGCGTCAGGTAATCCGCCCGGATACCCAGCTCGATCTGCGTGCTGATGTTCTCGGAAGCCTGCTTCATCTGCAGATAGGAAACGTTCTGCTTCTGGTACTCCGAGTTCTTCGGGGATTTCGTCAGCTGCACGTGGCTCCACAGCAGCTCCTGCACATCCATACCGAACTTGACGGAACCGATCTCGTTGCGCTTGGCCAGCGCAGAAGCGATGGCTTCGTCCAGGGTCACAGACGGCATGGCCACGGGAGAGATCTCCTGGGTCAGCACCGTATTGGCCAGCAGCGGATAGCCCGCCTGCATGTTGAAGTTCATGCGGTCCGCATACCAATTGCCTCGCGCGTCGTGCAGGTCTTTATCGGCTGCCACCAGCATGTTCTCTGCGGTGGTCACCTCCAGCCGGGAGGCGGCGCCCAGGCTATACTTTTTCTGGACCAGCGCCAACGTGTTCTTCTTGTTGACGTAGTTCTCCCAGGTGACTTTCAGGGATTCCTGGGCCAGCAGCGTTTGATAATACAGCTGGTAGATGCTCATCTCCAGCTTGTTGAGATCCGCTTCGTGGTTCGTCTCCAGGTTGGCCTTGGCGAAATCCCGGGTCATCTTGACGATCGTCGCCTCCACGCCGGTGCCCTGGCCCACCATGCCTGCCGCGATCACCATGTTGTAGGGCAGCGAGTTGATGTAGTCCTGCATCGCCTTCAGCGTGTCGTAGTTCTCCTTGTAGCCGTTGGCGATGGCTTCGTCCGACAGCTTGTTGAGACGCACTGTCTCGGCGGCCGTGCCTTCGGTGGTCATCTTCTGGACCACGTCCTCCACGCTCAGTCGGATCTCTTCCCCCTCGAACTTGATATCCGTGGTGGCGGGGTCCGCGAAAGCGGTGGCGAAGCTGCCGAGGATGAGCCCCAGAGCGAGCAGTATGCTGATTCCTCTTTTCATGTGTCTTACTCTTATCCTTTATATTCCTGAGTTAGCATCAAGTAATTGCAAGGGCATTATATCATACTTGGGTCACAGACAAAAGCAAAGAACGCACCACGGGAAAGGTGCGCTCTTTGCAAAAGGGATGCTATGCCATAAGTTGATTTCTTCAGGATGTCTTGCTATTTAGATCTCCATCTCCAGGAGGTAAGAGGAGAATCCCTTGCCGTGCATGTCGACGGACAGGGAGCGGGTAACGCCGCCGCCCAGGGCCGCCTGCATCACGTAGTTGAGGCAGCAGATGTCCGGCAGTTCATAGCGGACAACTTCGCCCTTGACCATGCCCTTGAAGTGTTCCTTGACCTTCTCTGCGGTCACCTTCTCCTTGAGCATTTCGAAGTCCTTCTCATCGTAGGGAATGAGGGACAGGTTGGAGATATTTCCCTTGTCGCCTGTGCGGGAATGTGCGATCTCATAAAGTTTCATTGTTCTGCGTCCTCCTTTCCTTAGACGGTATATACTGCGATCTCGGGCTTAACGTCGTTTCTGTTGATCAGGATGGATGCAACGGAGACGATGTCGCGGGTGCGCTTGACCGCGCCGCAGCCGCCTGCAGGACCGTTGGTGTAGAGAGCTTCCACTTCGTTGGGAACCAGGTCTGCGATAGCCTTGGTCTTCGCTCTGCCTGCAACTCTTACGCGGACTTCGCTGGGAGCGCTGGGCAGCTGATTGTCGGGGTTCCAATAGAGGGAATTGCAGCCGATGATGTCGTATTTCATCTCGTCGAACGCGCCGGGAGCGACCAGTTCCAGTCTCTCCTTGATGATCTCGAGGGCCAGCTTGGCTCTTTCGAGGCAGCCTTCGCCGCCGTAAGAGATCTCGCCGTCGCCGATGAAGCAGTCCTTGTAGCCGATGGAGCACTTGAAGGTAGCCGTCTTGGGCTTGCCGGTAGCGCCGGTGACCCGCACACGGTCCTTACCTTCCTGGGTAAACTGGATGTGCTTGAAGTTTGCAACGACGTCGGGGGTGATGTAGTTTTCGGGATCGTGGATCTCGTAGCAGATCTGTTCCTTCAGGGTGTCTCTGGTGACCATGCCGCCGGAGCCTTCGACCTTGGTGATGACGAGGGAACCGTCCTCGGAGATCTCGGCGATGGGGAAGCCCAGATGTGCGGGATCGGGGATGTCCTTCTTGCCCGGCTCCATGAAGTAGCCGCCGGTTGCCTGGCCGCCGCATTCCAGCAGGTGGCCCATGGCAGTGCCCTTGCCCAGCTTATCCCAGTCTTCCAGATCCCAGCCGAATTCGAAGATGGCGGGAGCCATGAAGATGGCGGGGTCAGCGACACGGCCAGTGATGACCACGTCAGCGCCTGCCTTCAGGGCCTTGATGATGCCTTCGACGCCCATGTAGGCGTTGGCGGAGACGACTTTGCCGTCCAGTTCTCTTAAGGGCTTGTGGTTTTCCCAGACTTCGACTTCGTCGTACTTGCCGATGATGGGCAGGATGTCGTCGCCGGTAACGCAGGCGATCTTCATGCCGGTGAGACCGTGCTTCTTGGCGATCTCCACGCACTTTTCAGCGGCAGCTTCGGGGTTGGCGGAGCCCATGTTGGTGATGAGCTTGACCTTGTGCTCCCAGCACAGGGGCAGAGCCTTTTCCATGCGGTATTCCAGCAGGCCGTTGTAACCCTTCTTCGGGTCCTTCAGCTTGGCTTCCTGGCCGATGGCGATGGTGCGCTCTGCGAGGCACTCGTAGCTGATGTAATCGAGATTTCCCTTTTCGATAAGTTCCAGGGAGGGTTCCAGTCTGTCGCCTGCATAGCCGGCGCCGGAACCGATGCGGATCGTTCTCATGATGGATTTCCTTTCGTTCTATAACTCAAGCTGCGCAGAGATCACAGGTGTACGCCGCCGGTGATGAGTGCGACGAGCAGCATTACCAAACTGACTGCCCAGGCGATGGGGATGGTCTTCTTCTGGTGTTCGCCGAAGTCTACGCCGGCCAGACCGATCAGCAGGAAGGTGGATGCGGTCAGCGGGGAGATCGGGAAACCGACGGTCATCTGGCCCAGGATGGCGGCGCGGCCTACGTCTGCGGCTGCAACGCCGAAGCCGGCTGCGGTATTCGCCAGAACGGGCAGAACGCCGTAGTAGAAGGAATCCGGGTCGAACAGCAGGGATGCGGGCATGGAGATGACGCCGATGATGAGCGGGAAGAACTTACCCAGAGAAGCGGGGATGATGGAGACCAGCGCTTCGGACATGGCGGTGATCATGCCGGTGCCCTTCATGATGCCCGTAAAGCAGCCTGCGGCGAACAGCACGGAGCACATCATGAGGCAGGATTTTGCGTGCGCGTCGACTCTGGCCTTGGAAGTCTTGACGTCGGGATAGTTGACTACGGTCGCGATGACATAGAAGACCATGAAGACGACGGCGGGCGCGAAGCCGGACTTCAGCAGGGAGACGATGGCTGCGATGATCAGGAAGATATTGAAGCCGAACAGCTTCGGGCGCTGCAGCGCTTCTTCTTCCGGGGTGAGAGCTGCGGGGGTGTAGACGATTTCGGAAACATTGCCGCCGCCTTCCGCCAGGATGCGGGACTTTTCTCTCTTGCCCATCAGCGCGGCAAAGACCAGGACGCAGACGAGACCGGCGATGACGGCGGGCAGGTCGGGCATAAAGAAGGAAACAGCGCTGGGTTCGCTCAGAGCGGTGGCCGCACGGACGGTGGGGCCGCCCCAGGGCAGAACGTTCATAACGCCTGCGGACAGGGCTACGAGGGTCGCCAGGGTGGTGCGTCTCATGCCGACGGCGTCGTACAGGGGTACGAGGGGCGGTACGCAGATCAGGAACGTGACCGCGCCGGAGCCGTCCAGGTGCACGATGGCAGCCAGGATAGCGGTGCCGATGCAGATCTTAACGGGGTCGGTGCCCACGGTCTTGATGATCTTGGCGATGATGGGGCGGAACGTGCCTGCGTCGGTGAGGATGCCGAAGAACAGGATGGAGAAGATGAACATGACGCCGGTAGCGGCTACGGAGCCGATACCCTTGGCGCCGGTGATCATGCCGCCCAGGGACTTGAAGTTGGCTGCGAAGTTGATGACGCCGGGAGCGTTCTCCGGATCAGTCACAAAGAATCCGCAGGCGATGATGCCGGTGATGATGGGGACCGCGATGAGGGCTACCAGGGGGGAAGCCTTCTTGGTCATGATCAGTACCAGCATGGCAATGACGGTGATGAAACCTAATACTGCTAACATGGGACCTCCTGAAATAGTGAGATTGATAAACTTTGCACAATCATCCTACAGGGGCGAAATGGGTGTTACAATGAAAAAGAATTCCAGAATGCTGGAATTCTTTTTTGTTCGATATAAAAACTATTTGAATTTTCAACGTTTTTCGGCGCTTCTGATTTCCTGGAAGCACATTCCAGCATTCTGGAATGCACTACTTCAGTTTGGCATACAGGCTGGCTAGAGAAATGCCCAGCTCCTTTGCCGCCGCTTTTTTGCCCTTCAGGTCGGTGCCATAGAACTCCAGGGTACGCAGGATCTCGGTCTTTTCATACTCCCGCACGCGGTCGTACAGGGGCAGCGTGCCCCGGCGGGTGCTCTTGCCGATGTTCTCCGGCAGGTTGGCCTCCGTGATCTGCCCATCCTGGCAGGTATAGGCGGAGAACTCCAGTACAGACTTCAGCTCCCGGACGTTGCCCGGCCAGCTGTGGTACATCAGCACGTCCAGGGCGTCCTCCGTAATGGAGAGCCGCTGCTTCAGCGTAATGGACAGCTCGTCCAGGATCTGCTTAACAAGAAGCGGCAGGTCCTCCATCCGTTCCCGGAGCGAAGGGATCTTTACCGCAAAGCTGCTGAGCGCATAATACAGCTCCGTGCTGAACTTGCCCGCCGTCACCAGTTCCGTCAGGTCCACGTTGCTGGCCGCGATGATCCGCACGTCCACCGGCAGCTCCGTTACGGAACCCACCGGTCGTATCGTATTGCTCTGGATCGTCCGCAGGATCTTGCTCTGCAGATCCAGACTCATCTCGGAGATCTCGTCCAGCACCAGCGTGCCGCCATTGGTCGCCTCGAAGATACCGATCTGCTCGTCCGCCGCGTCGCCGTAGGCTCTGTGGGTCACCCGGCCGAAGAGCTGCGCCTCCAGGGTCGGAGAATCGAATAGCGCGCAGTTGATGGACGCAAAGGGCTCCTTGCTGCGGTCGCTGGCGTTGTGGATCGCCTTGGCGTAGACGCCCTTCCCCGTCCCGGATTCGCACATCAGAAGCACCGGCGCCCGCAGCGGCGCGATCTTGCGGGCGAAGTCCCGGCAGGCCCGGGAACTCTTGGCTTTCGCGGCGATCACGTCGAAGGTCACACCCGTGGTGTTCGTCTGGTTGACCCGGTGCAGGATCTGCCGGTTGCGCCGCTCTGCTTCGTCGATCTTCTTGCGGAAACTGGAGGCTTCGTCCATGAAGGTGACCACGGAGATCCCCCCGATCAGCCTGCCGTATTCGAAGATCGGGTACATGTTGACGAAATACGAGTTTGCGCCCTCCCTGCGTTCCATCTGCAGGATGGGCTTTCCGGTCTTTAACACGTCGGTAAGCCTGGCGCCGGGCCGGAGCTCCCGGAGCTTGCGGCCTTCGATGGCGTTGGCCGGAATGCCGCTGTCCTTCAGCAGGAATTCCCGGTAGGCCCGGTTGGCGAAGACGATGGTCTCGTCGGCGTCTATGATGTTGATGCCCTCGTGAAGAGCGTTGAAAATTGCCTTTGCGGAATCGGACAGGACCATGGGAGCACCTCCATGGTTCTATAATTCCAGAAGCCTGGAACAATGTCAAGAATGATTTCATTCAAGACGCCCTATGGTCCGTCTTTTCCGCAATTTCTTAGTAATTGCGGTGCAGCTGATAATACGAGCCGTTGCTCTGATCAAACACGATCGCCACATCCCAGGTGAGGGTGCCGCCATCCGCGAACCGCGCCGTAAAGCGCACCGTCGCAGGCACCGGTTTTGCCGTCCCTATGGTCTGCAGCATGGAGCTGTGCCAGATCTGCCCCGTATAGTTCACCTTGCCATCCGCCCCGACGCTGCCGCGGACAAGCCGCGCAGCGTACTGCGGAAATTCCAGGATCTGGGCGTCGACGGACACGGGTTCGCCGCCGGTTGGCGCATTCAGCACGAGGGTCTCTCCGGGCCAGAACATGTTGGCAGGTCTTACGGCTGGCGTGCCTTTCTTCGCCTCGTTCCAGGCGAGCCGGTTGGCTTCCCAGGCGGCTGTGTGGGTCACGGAGCCGGTCAGGGACCGTTCTTCCTTCACCTTAAAGCGCAGCGTGTCCACATCCGCACCCTCCCCGTCGCGCACGGTCACCACGATGTCGTAGGTGCCGGGCGCGGCAGGGGGAAGCCCAGAGAGCACGACGGCCGGATAGTTGCCGGAAGCGTCGGGTTTTAAGTCTTTTACGGTCTTCGTGCCGATGGGCTTGCTGCCGGAATCCTTGTAGACCTCGATCGTCACGGTCAGCGCATCCTTGTCCTTATCGTCCACCGTCGCCTTTACCGTGTAGGTGTTGCCGGCCTTCGGCGCCGCCGGGTCCGTCGTTATGCTCTTCACCCACGGCGCGTCGTTGCCCGGTCCGCTCTGGATGTAGAACGTGATGGACACCCGGTTGGATTCCTTGTCGTATGCGGGATCTCCCGTGCTGTCCTCCTGCCAGTGGGTCAGGGTGTATTTGCCGTCCACCCAGAATTTCGTGATGGGCGCTGCCAGGTCTTTTCCCGCCTGGGGATGCAGTCCGTCGCTCAAGGGTTCGTGGGTGTAGACCCAGTGCTGCTTCTTGGAGGGGTCATTCTCGTAGTCGCCGTAATAGACCTGATAATTGATCGTCTCGCCCTTGGCGTACACCCGGGCGGGCTCCTCTTTCTCTGCCTTGTACGGCAGGATCTTCGCCTCCGTGCCGCTCTGGGTCCAGCCCGACAGGTCCGCCTCCGCCTTAAAACTGCAGGCGAGGGCTGTATCCTCCGTCTGGCCGCTCACCGTCCAGATCCGCAGGTTGCGGATGACCGTTCCATCGTCCGCCGTCAGCGCGATGCGCCCGCCGCCGGAATAGACCAGGTCCTCCGCGTACAGCCTGCCGCCCTCCTCGAAGAAGCGGCCTTCCGCCAGCGCGGCAGGCAGGGCTGCGCCGGGGTTCGACAGATACATCTGCAGATCCGAGAATGCCACCTGTCCGCCGTAGTTCGTGTTGACCGAAGCCGTCAGCTTATGGCTTCCCATCAGATTTCTGTAGGCAAATCTCACGTCCGCCGGCATCACATACAGCGCCAGCAGTCCGTCGCTCTCCTTCGTGTTGATGCCGAACAACGCGTCGTCGAAACTCCAGCTGGCGTTGTAATAGCGGGTCTTGCCGGTGTTGGAGGACGTGTAGGAACCGCCCCGCCCCGTACCGGCGAACACCATCTTCAGCGCCTGCTGGCCCGCCGGGATGTTCAGATCCAGTGTAAGGGTCTTCGTATAGCCCCGCATCTCTTCGCTCACGGAGGCATAAGAGCTGCGCAGGCCGGTCACCCGCTGCGCGCTGTAAGGCGCGTAGTGCAGCACCTGCCGGGGCGTCGTAAAGCTGCCGCTGATGCGCCGCATCGTGCCATCCCCCTTAACGGATGAAGATACGGGAACAGTCTGCAGTCCGGCGCGCTGCTGTGCATCGCCCTCCTGCACCAGGAAGACCTTCAGATTGTCCAGCCAGAATTCCCAGCTGTGTCCGGACGACTTCGTGCGCTCCTTAACCGAGGCGCTCAGCACATAGGAGCCGCTTTCCAGCAGTACGTCGTGCATATACGTGCCAGACAGCCGCGAAATGCCGGCAGAAGGGATGTCCAATGCCACCGCAGTTCCGCCGTCTCTGCTCAGCAGCAGGCGTTTGCTTAAGGGATCGGTATCCGCGTTGTACTCGAAGTCCATCGTCAGCACCGCCCGGTACCCATCCGGCACGGTAAAGCGGATGGGATAGGTCGAACCGCTCTGCGTCCAGGCGCTGGAGGTCTCCCTCGTGTACAGCGCACCGATGCGGTAGCGGCCGCCGCTGACCGCCGCAGCATCCACTGTAAAGAACCGGTCAACTGCGGCATCGTCGAAGTTTTCCTCGTGCGCCGACGTCACCCGGTAGCCGGGAGAACTGCTGTCCATGCCGGCAGGCGCCGTCAGCTGCGCCTGTACGGAGAACACGTCGCTCTTTGCCGTCGTGTCGTATTCGTAGAAATAGGTTGTATCCGGCGCCAGGCTGATGGTGCGGGTCAACGCCCCTGCCCCGCTCAGCACCGCCGCGTTCTGCCCCTGCTCTTTCATCTGCTTTACCGCCTGCGCGATCTGCGCCATGGCAGCGGCTGCAGTCTCCGCCGTCTGCGTGCCGTTCAACGCAGCGTAGTAGGTATAGTCCTTGCCGTAGGACAAATGCTTTGCCTTCAGGCGGTCCTCCTCGTCCGCCCGGCTCTCCGCGACGTGCACGATCTGTTTGATGTCTGCCGAGCCGTTCAGGTTCGCCGTCGCGCCCACGTAGCGGATGCTCTGAAAGCCTTCTTCCATGGGAAATCCCATGGGGTTGCGGAACGTGCCGTTGAAGGAGAAGATCGCCGTATCCAGGTAGCGTTCTCCGGTGGAATACACGTAATTGCAGCCGAAATACACGCCGATGGCGCCGTTTTCGTCCTCCAGCGCATAGACCACGGGAGAGCCGTAGTTCGGATAGTTGTCTTCCTTGCTTCGCTTATCCGTATACACATCGTCCGTGTATACGCTGTATACGCAGCACCAGACTTCCCGGCTTTTCGGCAGCCGGTTGCGTCCGCCCAGCCCCAGGTAGTTTACGCGGCCGTCCCCGCGCCACACGGGATAGACGGAGGCGATGGAATCGATGCCGGCCTGGATGGGCATCCTGCGGAGAAGCGCGTTGTCCGCACCGTAGGCGTAAAACGCCTGACCGCTGCGAACGAAAGCAGCGCCGGAGGCGTCGATGGCGATGCCCTGGGCATCCCTGGCATACCCTTCCAGTGACCCCTCCAGCAGCGCGCAGCGCACGCTCTCCTTCGCGGGGTCAAATACGCCGCGGTAAAGCCCCAGACCTTTGCCCAGATCCAGTTTGGCGATAAACTGCACAGCGCCGCCCACGTAGGCCGGGCAGCTGAGCGGCGCATCGTAGATACACGATAAGCTGCCGCCGCTTCTGGGCATGCGCCAGATGCTGGTCTCCTTAAACGTGTAGATGGATTCCGGCGTGAGCAGATTGAACGGTCCCAGCGCCGCCGGCAGCGTTGCCACATAGGTGCCGGTGCGGATGTCGAACAGAGCGGTCCTGCCGCTGTCCGTCAGGTACAGATATGTGCCATCCGCATCGAAACCCCAGGAGGCGTCGCGCAGATAGGTGCTGCTGTCCAGCACAGCCTGGGAAACGGTGGTGGTCCAGACGGTCGCTCCGCTGCTGTTTCTCGCCGTGATCGTAAACGGATAGGTGTGGATGCTGTACTTGGGATTGCCGCTGTATGTCTGCACCGAGGGCGTGAGCATGTAGCTGTAGCGTCCGTCGGATACCAGGTTGCCGCCGTTCCACATGCCGCTGAAATACGTGGAGTACAGCTGCTGTTCGCTGTCGCGGTAATCCCTGCCGCCGTGGCCTCCGGTGGTCACCTCCGTCAGCTTACCGGTCCGGTCGCCTGCCGCCGCCTGCCGGAAGTCCGCGGACACCTCCGCTGCGATGCCTTCCGCCAGCAGCGCAGCCTTCAGACTGGGTGCCGCCGCCAGCACGTCGCGGGCGGCTTTGTCCGACTCCGTAAGCAGGAAGACTTCCGCCGTTTCGGTCCGCAGCAGGTCCAGGCTCACCCTGGGGGCTATGTTGTCCACCCGCGAGCTTTTCTCCGCGCTATGGCTCAAATAATCGGCGTCTGAGACGTATTCCGGCAGGGTCTCCTCTGTCCACACATCCTTTACGGTGAGCTTTACCGAGAACGGTCCCACGCCGGTCTTATCGAAGCGTACGGACTTTCTGCTGCCGAAGCTCAGATCCGCGTAACCGGGCAGAGACGGCACGGACTGCCAGCTGCCGTCCGCCGTTTTAAACTGCCAGGTACGCTGGAGCGCGTCACCGTCGGAGACAGACGCGCATACCGGGGTGATAGACGCCGTATTCGTCCCTTCCTTCCGGTAATAGGCATCTTCCAGATCGATGACCGCCATAGGCGGCAGATCCGGGGCCACCTCGAACGTGCCGAACGCATTATCCGAGCCGCCGGCGCTGTCCTTCACCCGGATCTCGTAGGAGAGCGTGCGGGTCTCGTGCCATTTCGTCAGGAAATCCAGTTCCACGCACAGGAAATACGCGTCCGACCCGGTGTCGTACAGGCTGCGGTACTTGATATGCGCCGCATTGGCCGGCGCCTTTTCCGCGCCGCCGAACACCTTTTCCACGGAGATGCTCTCTCCGCTCGCCACATCCGTCAGCTTTATGGACAGCTGGTCAACGGGATTCTTCGGGTCCTGCGCCACGGTTATGAGGAGCTTCTGCTTGCGGTTCTCCTTCTGCACGCCGCCCAGATCCTCCAGGATCGCCGGCGTTTTCAGGATCTTTATGCTTTGTGTGTCGGTATCCTTCAGGCCGTTGGAAGCCGTTGCCGTCAGCTTTACCTGATAGGTGCCGGGCTTCGTGAACACCGCGATCGCCCCGGTCTTGCCGGACTTGCGGATGCTGCCGACGCCTTTCTGCACGATGGTAAAACTGCTTTTTCCCAGCCCCAGCTCCGCAGCCCGGGCGGCATTCATGCTCTTGCCGTCCACCTCGTACCAGGAGCAGTCCCGCGCCTCCACATCGTGACCCGCATAAGCGACCGCCGGCAGTTCCAGGATCGCATCCAGACCGGTAATGTCATCGCCGTCCGCAGGCAGCGCCGGGTCGGTGGGATCGCCGGGATCGACCGGATCGTCCGGATCACCGCCGGGATCGCCCCCGGGACCTGTGCCCGGACCGTCGCATCCCGTCCCGGGGCCGTCCGGACCCTCTCCCGGATCCGGATCTTCCGGCACGGGCGTGCGCAGATCCGTAAATACCAGGCTGACGGGAAACTCGAAGTGCAGCCCGCAGGCACCTGCCGCCGCGAACGTGCCGCTGCCGATGGAATAGCCGGCGGAATCCACGACGTTTACGCCCAGGGTAATGGGGTGACCCCCTTCCAGCGCACCGCTCTTCCCCGTGATGAAGGACGGATGGATGGCGTTGCTGCCGGTGTCGGAAGGATCGTCTTCGTTATAGTAGCCGAGTCCCTGCACGGCGGACTGTCCGTTGCCGAAAATGGAATAGATGTTATAGCCGTATTTTTTGTCCACCAGCGGCACCGTGACGGACATGCCGGGCACGTAATCCCGCAGGCTGGCGTTGCTGTCGCTGAAGTGAAACACCGGCGTTGCGGAGAATTCGACCTGGCTGCCGCTCTTGAGGGTCACCTCCGCGGGGGAACTTTCCGCGAACAGCATCGAGCAGTCCCGCCCCCGATAGTCCGTAAAGACCACCTGCCAGTCCGTGCCGCGCGTGCCTTCCGAAAGCAGCGCTGCGACCTCCGCCGGCACGCTGACCGCAAAAACGGCCTTCTGATTCGCCTGCAGATACTGGTCCAGAGCGCGGATCTGCGAATCCTCGATGCGGATCTGCTCGCTGCCCTTGTTGCCGACTTTCCAGTAACCGCCGGAGTAATGCCACAGGTCCAGCGTCCAGGTGCCGGACACCTTGGCCATCTGAGAAGAGCTCGTCTCCGCCGGAGACAGAGCCGAAGCGGGAGCGCTGCCGAAGAGGAGCGTTCCCGAAAGAAGCAGGGAGATGCCCCTGCGAAGCAGGTTTCGCAGTTTCATGGCCGTCACCTACTTCCACTGGAATACCGGGGCGTCCAGGGGCAGCGTGCCGGACAGCTGATAGCGGTCCGATGCCACTTTGTACTGCACCTGCGTTTTGCCCGACGTCAGATCCTGTTCCGCCAGAGCCAGACTGCTCTCGGCGGGGCCGTCCTCCCGGGTGACCGTCACCAGCAGCGCGGCAGTCCCGGCGTTCTTCAGATCCGCAAGATCGAAGACGAACTGTGCGCCGCCGGCTTCCTTCAGATCCGCCCTGTAGGTCGGCATCTTTTCCATGCCTTTGCGGCAGATCCACACGTAACCGTCGAGCCCGGTGCCGTTCCGGTCGCAGACCTGCACGTCGATCTTTCCGCCGCAGCCTTCGGGCAGCGCCGGCCAGGCGAGCTTTACGACATACTTGCCGTCTTCCTTTACGAAGCGGGCGGACGTTACGACGGACTGCAGGTAACTGCGGGCCGCATCATCCATAAACGATAGGACTTCCGCATTCCCCGTCTTAACGAGGACGCGCTCCTCCTTGCGCTGCAGCAGTTCTTCCCGGGTCTTGGGTTCCGCAGGCTTTGCGGACACCGGGGATTCCGGTTCTTCCGCAGGTTCCGGGTCTGCCGGTGCCTCCGCGCCGGTGATCTGCGCCAGCGCCGTCATGGCAGCAGCCGCTTCCGCCCGCGTCAAAAAGCCCAGCGGCCGGAAGGTGCCGTCGGGATAGCCGGTGAGGGCGCCGTAATAGGCGCAGAGCGCGATCGGATATTCCCGCTCATCTGTTGCCTCCACGTCCGAAAACAGGAGATCCGCCTGCTTTACGTTGCGGCCGCTCAAGCCGGCTTTGCCGAGCAAGCCTGCCATGATGAGCGCCATGTCCCGTCTGGGGATGGGTTCGTCTAGGACGCGCGAAGGCACCTGGGCTTCGCTGAAGATCTCCTGCGCCGCCGCAGCGTCGTAGAAGGGCCTGGCCCAGTGGGCCTTGTAAGGGGTCACATCGGTGTTCGACGTCCCCTGCCCGCGCATGGCCATGGCGAGAAATTCGCCGTAGGAGACCCGACGGGAAGGCTTAAAACTGCCGTCGGGATAGCCGGAAACGATGCCCAGATCGTGGGCCGTTTCCACGTAAGACGCAAACCAATCCGTCTGCCGCACATCGGAAAACAGAGAGGCTGCGGAGATGGGCACGGTCAGAAGAAAGACCAGTGCCGCTGTGAGTAGTACGGTTCTTTTCATCCTTTCTTCGCTCCCACGCAAAGAAACTGCCATTATTATACAGGCAGTTTCTGGAAATCGCAAGATGAAATTGGATGATTTTTACAAAAACAGGGGGACGACGAAGGGCACTGCCAGCGAGAGCAAAAAGCCCGTCACGAAGGAGCAGATGCCGATGCGGGCGTTGGTAGCCCGGGCGGCGACGGGAAGGCACACGTCCATGGCCGTTGACCCCGGCAGCCCCAAAGCCTCGAGCCAGCCGCATTTGGCGGCAACGATGGGGATGAGGATGACCGAAAACAGTTCCCGCATCACATTATGCATAAAGGAGATGGTCCCCGCCGCCACGTAGCCCGCATCCAGGATGATGCCGGAGCTCAGGGAATACCAGCCGAAGCCGGAGCCGATGGCGAAGCATTCCCGCAGGGAAAGGGGCAGGAACAGGGAGCAAAGCGCGGAGCCTGCGAAAGTGCCGGCGGCCACAGCCAGCGGCAGGATGAAGGCGACCTGACCCGCAGAGCGGATATCGGAAGCGATCTTGCCTTCCAGGCCCAAAGTCAGGCCGATCATGACGAGCAGCGCGCAGAGACCCACGGTGATAAATGTGCCGGCTCCGCTGCCCAGCGTTTCCGCTTCCATGCGGCCGCTGCGGACGAGCCAGTAACTGAGGGCGATGCCGACGGAGACCAGACCCACCATCTTCAGGGTATTGGAGCCGGTCCCGGAGACGGCGTAACTATCCTCCGAACGCTTGGGAGCGGCGCCTTTGCCGTGCTTTTCCCCATAGCGGTCGTAGCCGAGGAGACGCCGGATGAGCGAGACGGAGAGCATGGAAAAAAGCAGCACGACTGCGGTAAAGGCAAGGGCGTAGATTCCGTAAGAGCCGATGTTGCGGACGGCCTCTTCGTTGGATCCCACGCGGAGACCCATGGCGAAGATCAGCAAGAGCACCAGTATATTCTGGGCAGGGTCGAGCCAGCCCATCCGCGCGCGCAGCTTGCGCAGCGGCAGGCCCGCAAAGTATCCCAACACACAGCTACCCAAATACATCACAGCATCTTGCATAAAAAAAAGTCCCTTTCTGCCCATTTTGGGGCATCCGGGGACTATTGTACCATAATGATCAGCTTATTTCACGCGTTCGTCGTACAGGAACAGCATCCAGCCGTGGGCTTCGTCTGCCGCAAAGTTCTGCAGCTGTTCGTAGGTGGCGTGCAGGGTGGGATAGACGTGGTCTGCGCCGTTCGCATCGGTGTAGGTCTCGATGGCCGTAGTGATGTTGTGCTCCCGGCCGAAGGCTACCAGCAACTCTGCGACTTCCGGATCGTCCGAATCCAGCTGCACCTCGTCTGCAAATAGATCCACCCAGACCCGGTAGACCGCCTCGTCACCGTATTCCTTCATGGCGGCCCGCAGGGGCTCGGAATACCCGACA
Source organism: uncultured Eubacteriales bacterium (assembly GCA_902773665.1). GTDB lineage: Bacteria > Bacillota > Clostridia > Peptostreptococcales > Anaerovoracaceae > RUG11894. Next base: position 46,811 of record CACYFF010000011.1, read on the forward strand.
TCCCCGTTCTTCGGCGTCACGTAGCAGCCATCCGGCGCATCCGGATAGCCGGAGACCAGCGTCTTGCCGTTATACGCATCCGCGTCCATACCGGCGTATGCATAACTATCGCTGGTCGGCATCTCCACCCCTTCCGTGGGCAGAGGTTCGGTTTCCGCAGGAGCTGCTTCGTCGAGCTCCGCCATCTCTACCGGCTCTTCCGCCATTTCCGCCGCATCCTCTTCCTCGGCAGCTTCCGCCGTCAGACCCAGATTCATCGTGTTCTTTTGCTCCCCTTCCTGGGTCACACCCAGCATGGGAGCCCCTGCCGCCGGCGTGGCATCCTTCGAGCTCTGGCCCATCCCCCCGAATGCGCCGAGACCCGCCAGACACAGCACCGCCACCGCAGCAACGGCCGTCCCCCAACGGCGCGCCGCGGACCAGCCGGCAAAGCGACTCAGACGAACGACTTTGCGCTCTTCCGGCGCTGCAGCAACTTCCGCCTCCAGCGCCTCCGCCACCAGATCGTCGTCGATATGTCCCATTCCCTTTAACAGATCGTAACCCTTCATATCCGAACCCCTTCTTTCTCCAGGTATTCCTTCAGTTTGCCCCGCGTGCGGAGAAGCGAGCTTTTCACCTTGCTCTCGGAAAATCCCAGCGCCTCCGCGACCTCCGACACCGACTCCTCCATCAGGTAGCGCCGCACGAAGATCGTCCGGTTATCCTTGGTCTCCGTCCGCAGGAATGCGCTCAGCAGCGTCCCCAGCCCTTCCGGGTCAAACTCCCGCTCGGCCATGGCGTCCGGGATGCACTGCTCCATCTCCCCCGTCAGCTCCACCACCTGGGCGAACCGCTTCTGCGCGCCTCTCTTTTCCAGCATGCCCAGCGCGGTGTTCCGGCAGATCTTTACGATGTACGCCAGAAAATAGACCGGCTGGTTGGGCGGGATGGAGTTCCACGTCTTTAAATACGTGTCATTCTCGCATTCCTCCGCATCCGGTTTGTCCTCGAGGATGCGCATGGCGACCGCCAGCAGCTTTGACCCGTAGCAAAGTCGAGTCTGCTCGATGGCTTCTTCATCTCTCGCATTGTATAATTCCAGGATCCTGGTATCGTTCAATTCCATACTCCTTTTGTCGATGGGCCCTTCACTGTAACAGACGGAAAGCGCAGCCGTCCGGTTGCGCTTTCCTGATAACTTTTTAAACTTATGCCACCGGGCCGCCCTGCTGCGCGCCTTCCTTATTGCCGAGCTCACGCTCTTCCAGAAACTTGTTCAGCTATTCCTGGAACTGCCGCCAGTTTTCAAGCGCGGCAACGGAATCATTATCCGCTTCTATTGCTTTCTATTCGATGATGCGGGTCACGCCCTCGCCGTAGATGGTGGTCCAGTCGTTCTTCATGGACACGGGCACCCAGTCGAATTCTTCGCAGAGCGCCGCCATCTTGTTCGCTTTGGACTGGCTGCCGTTCTCCCGCAGCGTGTCGTCGCAGCAGAGCATAAAGGCAAGGCTCTTGTACGGGTTGTTGTAAGTAACATATTCCGCCATGCTGCTGTCGCCGGTGCTGTTGCCGAAGGACAGCACGGGTTGCTGGCCGATCTCCTGCATGATGACGGAGACCTTGTTCATCTTGAGATTCTTGATGAGGAAATCGCCGCCCAGGACCAGCTCCTCGCCGTCTTTAAAGACGTAGCTCAGGCCGTCCGTTTCGCCCTGGCCGCTGGAGACGATAGCTTCGTCGGAGCCGATGATATTGCGGTTGGGGATGTTGAGCACGCTGTTATCCAGGATGCCGCGCACGATGAGCCGGTCGGTGCCGCTCACGATGTAGACCGTAAAGCCGTTCGCCTGCAGGTATTCCACCACCTGCACCATGGGCTTGTAGAAGCCTTCTCCGCGGGTCATGCCGGTGTAGCCGGGCATCGCCTGCTTCTTGAATTCCTGGATATAGTCGTTGAATTCCCCGATCGTCATGCCTGCAAATGCGGAGGCGACGGCCTTGCCGTGGTCCACCTCCAAGCCCGCGAAGGATTCGCCGGTCTCGTTCTGGGTGCGGATCTTGTTTGCGACTTCCTTTTCGAAATCGCTGGCCTTGTCCTTATATTGCGGATCGTCCAGCACGCGCCAGGCCAGAAGCGTGTAATCGAAGTAGTTCGGGTCGGTCTCGCAGAACAGCGTGCCGTCCAGGTCGAACACCGCGATGCGGTCGGTCTCAGGGATAAAGTCGGGGCTTTCCGGGTCGGTGACCGCCTCGATATAGGCGGTGAGTTCCTTCTTCGCCCGGGCATCGTCGGTCCAAAGCGACAGGGGCTGCGTTTCTTTGACCCATCCATCGAACACCATCAGCATGGCCGCTGCCTGGGCTCTGGTGAGGGTGCCCTTGGGGCTGAGCTTATCCGCCGCCGTACCGTTGATGACCCCGGCAGCCACTGCCCACTGCAGGGCGGACGCGTAGCCTTCGGAGATCTCGAACGCGTCGGTATAGCTTAAAATGTTGGTGTTTTCGCCGATGCTGGTGTCCGCGCCGGTGAGGGCTGCGTAATTGCGGAGCAGCACGGCGGTCTCTTCTCTGGTAAGAACCCCGTTCGGAGCGATCTTTCCGCTCTTCTGGGAAAGCACGCCTTCTGCGGCCGCCCAGCGGACGGCTTCTTCGTACCAGCTCTCCGCGGCTACGTCGCTGTAGGGCATGGCGTAGTTGACGACGGGTTTGCCTTCCTTTGCCCAGAGGATCGTCAGCAGCTGGGCCCGGGTGAGGGCCGTGTCCGGACTGAACTTATCTGCCGCCGTGCCGCCCATCAGGCCGTTATCGACGGCGTAGTTGACGGCCTTCTCGTACCAGGCACCCTTTGCGACGTCGGTGTAGACGTCCGCGGCATCGTTCGCAGCGAAGGCTGGCGCCGGCGTCAAGGCCAATAAAACAGCTGCCAGTACCGCAGCCAGGGAACGGATTGCAGGTTTGTCGGTTCTCATGATCTCTATATCCTTTCTATGATCTGTTGGGGACGGTTCTTTTTTAGATCAAAATGATCTAAAAAAGAACCGTCCCCGATAGTTCACTATCTGTGCTATTATACCACTATGAAGCGAAACCACTCAAACAAGTTCAAGATCGTCCTGATCGCAGCGGCGCTTGCCCTGTGCGTTTTCGGCGCGCTTTCCGGCGAAGCCTCGATCGTTTTTACCAAAGCAGCCACCATCTGCATGGAGTGCATCGGCCTTGATTAAACATCTGCGCAAAATCGTACAGGCCGGATGGGGCTTGCTTTCCAACGGCTATATAAAGGGATTTCTGCCCGGCGCACCCCGGCTCTACACCGGTGCGCTGAAGCATTTCTGCGTGCCCGGGCTCAACTGCTACTCCTGCCCCGGAGCCCTGGGCGCCTGCCCCATCGGCGCGCTGCAGGCGGTCCTTACGGAGCGGCACAGAAGGTTCCCCTTCTTCGTGCTGGGCTATCTGGCGGCCGTAGGCCTGCTGGCCGGACGCTTCATCTGCGGCTGGCTCTGCCTGTTCGGGCTGCTGCAGGAGCTGCTCTACAAGGTCCCCACGCCCAAACTCACCGTGCCCGAGAAGATCGATAGACCTCTCCGCAAGCTGAAATACCTGGTGCTGGCGGTCCTGGTCGTCGGCCTGCCCCTGCTCTACCGCACAAAATACGGCGCGGGCCTTCCCTTCTTCTGCAAGTACCTCTGCCCGGCAGGTACGCTGGAAGGCGGTGTGTTCCAGGTGCTCCTGAACGACGCCCTGCGGCCGGCTCTCGGTGCGCTGTTCCGCTGGAAAATGGCGGTCCTGCTCTTCTGCATCGCAGCCTCGACCGTCGTCTACCGGCCCTTCTGCAAATACCTCTGCCCCCTGGGAGCGTTCTATTCCCTGTTTCAGCGGGTCAGCCTGGTGCGCCAGCGTTTCGACAGCCACGTCTGCACCGGCTGCGGCGCCTGCGCCAAGAGCTGCGCCATGGGCGTTGACCCCCGCACTGCGCCTAACAGCGCCGAATGCATCCGCTGCGGCGAGTGCCAGAAGGTCTGTCCGGTTCACGCCCTGTCTTTCGGCGCCGGCAAAAATATTTCCTCAAAAGAACAAATAGTGTCTTAGAATTCTAAGACAAACACCGGAACAATTAAAAACTGGCGTAGATCTTCGCTGAAATCTACGCCAGTTTGCTTTTGTTATAGCACACGTCCCGGCCTTTACCGGACGATCTTCACGTCCGGCCGCTCGGCCTGCAGATACTCCAGGATCTCCTTTGCGTAGCGGCGATTGACGGTGATGATAAAGCCCATCCCGTCCTTCGTAAAGAAGCTGATCGACTCATCGAAGATGCGCACGAAGGCCAGGTTATCCCAGCTCATGCGGACGGTCTGGCTGTCCCCCTTGTTCAGCTCCACGCCTTTCTCATCCATGGTGAACACGGACGTGCGGGGGTCATCCATCATATTCTTCTGCAGTCCGTTCAGCCGCTTCCAGAGGGCTGCGCTGAAGATCGCGACGATGATGAGCGCCACCAGCGCGACGGTGCCCAGCGTATCCCAGCCCCATGCGATGTTCATCGCGGCGATGAGCACAGCCAGCACGGCGCAGAGGATCGTGTAGATCTTATAGGCTTTAAAATAGTCCGTCAGCTTGCGCTCCGGTTTCTGCAACAGGCGGCGGTACTGGGTGGCAACATTGATGGCTTCTCTGTAAAAAGCTTCGTTCCCCTTTTCTTTGATCTCTAATCTCATAAAAATTCTTCTCCTTTTTCAATTTGCCCAATTATTATAACAGATTGTTGGACAGGCGAATAATAACGGGGACGGCGCTTTATCTCATGAAAGCAGGGTCGTATAGCGATCCTGCTTTTTTGCTTTGCGTACGAAGCGGACGTAGAAGAAGATCAGAGCCAGGCAGAACGCGGCCAGCGTAACGGGTGCGAAGATGAAAAAGTCGCTGCGTTCGGTCACGCCTTCTGTAAGGGAGAAGTCGTACAGACCGTGCATCAGCCAGAAGTACAGTACGAAGGCCGGGATCAAACTGACGAGAAAGGCGATGATCAACATGGGTCTATTTATCTTCCGGGGTCCAGGATTGCTGCAGCTTGTCGATCTGCAGCACGCCGGGGACTTTCACAACGACCTGATACTGGTCTTCGTACACGATCTCCCCGGGCGTGTTCGTATACACCAGGTAATAGGGATGATCGTAGCGCTCCAGCAGCCACAGCGCCGGGCGGATCATCTTCATCATCTCGTCCGAGTTCTCCGTCTTGAAGAAGCAGACGACCTTCTCCTGGTTCTTGCATTGAGGCGGCCAGGGCAGGTTATCGGCGAACCAGTCGTCGATCTCCCGGTAAAGTGCGGCATCCTCCTCGTCCATCACGTCGTCCTGGATGAGCTGCCAGCACATGCTGAAGATGCCCTTGGCATACATGGTGTTTTCCGCCAGTTCCTGTCCCTGGATCCGTAAGTATTTGTAATGCATCATGACGGCACCTCGCTGTTCTTTCCTATCCAGTTTAATATGAAGCGCCGGTCGAAGCAAGCCAGTATGGCGGCTGCGGTTTTTCCCCTGGTGCCAGCGGCACCTTAACGTCCGTGCGATCCTCATCGTACAGCTGCTTGTGCCACCGCATGATATCCTTGATATCTTGCGCTTCATCGCCTATCAGCAATGCCTGCCAGCGCAGGCCGCAGGTCGCCATTTCGTAAGCCGGACGAAAACCGTTCCTCTCATAGAATGCGATCCTCCGTCTGCGGATCGCGTTTTCTTCGTCCGGATCCCCGTCCACCGGCAGCTCCGATTCGCAGACCATGGGTCTGCCCTGCTTTTTCAGCTGCGTCAGCATCCAGGCGCCGTATCCGCCGTTGCGGGCAGCGGCTGTTACGCCCAGATAATCCAGCAGCACGAGGGGAATGCCCTTTCGTTTCCAAATGCAGGCGAAGCCGATGGGCATCTGATCGGAGCCCGCAGGACCATCTTCGAACAGTCCCCAGACTTCGTAGCGGTCCTCCGCAAGCAGGCGCGCAATATCCGCTTCCGGCTTGATCTCGTTGGGAGCAAAACATTCCGGCAGCAGCGTGCGGTACCAGCAGCGGATCTGTTGTTCGTTCATAAGGAGCAATTGCATGGGTCTATCTCCTTGATCGCTTTTCTTTTGCGGTCTCCCTAGTCCAAAATGCTGCCGTCCCGGGAGATCGTAACGACTTGCCAGGGGATGAATTTCCCGCTGTTTCGGAGTGCGTTCTCCGCCGCCCTCTGCAGCCCGCCGCAGCAGGGCACCTCCATGCGGACGATGGTTACGCTCTTGATATCGTTGCCGCGGATGATCGCGGTCAGCTTCTCCGTATAGTCCACCGCATCGAGTTTCGGACAACCGATGACGGTGACTTTTCCGCGCATGAAATCCTCATGCATATTGGCATAGGCGTAAGCCGTGCAGTCCGCTGCCGTTGCATTTTTCTTCGTCTATATGGATGATTTTGCGGATCATTTCTGAATCCTCCTTTTTTTCTGCTATCATTATACACAAAGAGAACGGTTCTTTGCCTCACGAAAGCTCTGCTGAGACAAAGAAACATCCCCGTTATCTGCTCTGATTCTTTTATTTGACCGTAAAGCCGTATCGTTTCGAACAAAACGTTGAAACGATTCTTTGCAGTATTTCTCTGAACATGCAGCGTAAATTTCGCGGATTTTAAGAATGTATCGTTTTTGTGCAATTTTGCGGTTTATAGATACATGTTTCAACAATTCCCGGCTTTTGCCCATGCAGGCTTATGTAAACTTGTATCGATAATTGCTGATACTATCAAAAAACGATACAATATGGCGAGTTCCCTCTGAATAGCAGATGCCATAAACATCGTTTTGATCTGATAGATCAAAGCGAGGTCCGCAAGATGTATCTAAAATCCAACAAAAAACTCAAAAACGATACATCTTCCCCTGCCGCGATTTTTACCACTACTTTTTGTCCTAAAAAGCCAAACGAAAAAGATGGCACCCAACGGATGCCATCCTCTTTGTTTCTGTGTTGTGCGTACAGATTAGTCAATCCGTTCCTCATCCTTTTTTAAATCCCTGTCATACTCCTTCATTTGTTTTCTTCGTTTCAAGAGCTCACGAGTTCCTGCGTAAAGAATATAGATTATCGCAATAAGAATAACAATATCTATCACGATGGGACCTCCCATTTACCGCAATCCCATAACAAACACGAACAAGGCCAAGACCGGGAACACCGTCCAGGCTATATAACGGCTGACGATCTCCCAATCAGAAGGCTCCGCATTCTCCGGGTCGGCGATCCGAAAACGAAGATGCCAGCGGAACAGCTCGTCGGCAAACAGGATGCTGAATGCGGTCACAGCGCAGAGAAACAAGCCGCTGATCCAGCCAAAGACATCTCCTTTATGCGTCAGTTTGGGGCCGGACATCAGATCGATCAGTTCGTAAACCGAAGGTTCGACCTCGCCTTCCATAATCAATGAAATGCGGCTGATGGGGCTTCCGTTCGTTGTGAACAGCTGTCGATCCGGTCCGAATATGATTTCGCAGCCGCGGAAAACCACCTGTTCGCCGCACCGAAGTTCCAAGCCCCTGATATCTTTTCCGGAATACTCCATCGGCATTTTCTCCGGGATCGCGGAAGGATCCTCCTGCAGCGTATAGGGGCCGAACGTCTCCTCCCCATACTGAAATACCACGGTGCCGTCCGCAGCGACGCTAAAGGATGTAGGTACAACGCCGTGGTGTCTACCGGAATACACCGTTTTCCCGTCCTCTGACGAGGGTACGAGGATCGTATCAAGGTAGCGAATGCCCTCTCTGTGCAGCGTGACCCAATACAGCACAGAAAAAACCAAGACCATAACGAGCAGCACAGCCAGGATGACCTTTTGGTAGATTGTTAGTTTTGAACCCTTGCGCATCGAATACTCCCTTTTACTCGGCGACCCATGCCGCACCTTTCAGGTCGATATAGAATTCATCCACAAGACCGTCCTCGCTGACAGAATAGTTGCCTGTGAACCAATAGTTCCAGGGATGGCCCGAGGTTTCTTCAACCAAGCCGATACGATAGAAGAAATAGCCGGGCTCGGATGCGGGAGAAACTTCTATGCAGCCACAGAGCCAGTTCTCGCCCTTTTGCTTGCAAAGGTACTCCAGATTATACAAAGACCGTCCCAGCAAAACGTTTTCGAAGCCGCGCTCCGTCATATACGGTTTGATGCCGGAATGCAGCGTCTCGATCGCATCGACTCCGTACACGCCGTCCGGGGCCTGTACATCCACGAATTCCGAACGGCCTCCCTTGCCGATCGTAAAGAATTCCCGCAGGAAAGCCAGTCCAGGATACTTGCCGTTTGGATCCGTCCACGCTTCACAGAGGCTCCAAATCCTTTCCTGATCCTTTTTAGCGATGCGAAACGTCCCTTCTCCCCATCTGCGGCCGCCCGGGGATTGCTGACTGATCCGGCCCTGTTCCGAGATCGCTACTTCCGATCGGACCTGCTGATTGCCCAGCATGACCCAATAGGAATTTCCGTGAAATACGGTCTGCCGCCCGGGAAGAAGAAAGTGAGCAGATGCATCGCGCATCACATCCAGGAAGGCAGAGGAATCTGCTATTGGAAGGGTCACGTCGATCGTAAGAGGATCTTCCCCGGCGACACGCTCCTGGATCCGGACCGTCTCCGCTTCTCCTCGGCCTACACCCAGCCAGGCGATATCGTACAGCGAATGGGGCCAAAGAAAAACATAGGCCAGCACCGCTGCGCAGATCACCGCCGCCAAGATTCCGCTTACATGATGTTTTTTCATGGGGTCACCTCCTTTGCCTTCAGTCTATCATAGTGCGGTTGGAAATCAATTACAGAACAGTTACAACAAAAACGGGACTGAGGAAGTCCTCAGTCCCGTCTCTCATACAGGTACTATTTCCAGCTCTCGATCGCGCCGTCCATGGTGTAATCGTGCGCGTTGATCGCTTCGTGCATGTTGTAGAAATACCACTTCGTATCGTCCTTCAGGTCGCTGAACTGCATCAGCCCGCTGCGGTGCGCATCGATATACGTCCTGTCAGCAACGCGGCCCAGCATCAGGTTGACGATCGTTGCAGCTTCGCCTCTGGTGATATAGCCTGCCGGAACGAACGTACCGTCGGAATATCCGGTGATCCATCCGTATTCTGCGGCCGTTGCGATATTCTTCTCCGCCCAGTAACCCTTCGGAACGTCGGAGAACGTCTTGCCGCCGTTCGCTTCCTTGGCAAACAGCGTCGCCACGGCTGCAAACTCAGCTCTGGTGATCATCTGGTCCGGCTTGAATTCGCCGTCCGGATAACCGGCCATGATGCCCTTGCCTGCCAGCACGCCGACATACTTCGTATACCAGGCGTCTTCCTCGATATCCGGGAAGGTCTTCTCTGCCGTCACGCTCTTATCCCGCAGCAGGTTGTAGAACATGGTCGCGGTTTCCGCTCTCGTGATATTGCCCTCTGGACGGACCGTTCCGTTGGGATAGCCGCTGATGTAGATGATATGGTCTTCCGTGATCAGCATGTCGGCAACACCGGTCACGTCCGGCGTAGCGAAAGCCAGTTTGAACGTCGCTTCCACTGTCGTCTTAGAATCCGGCTGCTTGTAACTGTAGGAGCCATCTGCCTTCCTGGTCACTTCGATCTCGGTTCCGTCTTTCGCGGTGACCTTCAGCGTATCCAGCGTGTAGCCGTTATCCGGCTTCACCGTGAGCGTGACTGTCTCATCTTTTGCCGCAGTCTTTTTATCCGCCTCTACGCTTCCGTGATCGGCCGGGCTGACCGTTACGTCATAGCCGCTAGTACCGCCGCCGGTTGAAGGCGTCGGAGAAGGCGTGACCTTATTGTCATAACCGATCGCATAGGTGGAGAAGCGCTTCGCAAAGACCGTGATGCTGTCGTCGCTTACCTTGAATCCTTCGTTCGCATTGGAGCTGGAAGCCTTCATGACTTCGGCTTTCTGATCACCAGAGTGGAAACGGTAAACTGTAACGTTTTCCTTATCCGTCGAATCGAACGGAATGATGATCGTCAGGATCTCGTCGTTCGTGCCGCCGATATCGGTCGTACCGGCTTCCGCGCCGCCGATGATCGTCTTTTCCAGCTTCAGATCCAGAGGAATGATTGTCTGATCCTGCGCCTCATCCAGCGCTTCGATCTGAGCGACTTCGTCGTCGAACTGAGCCTTCTTTTCAGCAGGGATATTCGACTCGTCGGTGACGGTCAGTGTGATCGTCAGCTTCGTCGCGTCTGAGGGGATCGTCTCCTTCTGCGCGATCGTATCCAACCCGCCGACGACAGGCGCATATGCGCCGGCCTTGGAGTTGTCCAGTACGGAGTTCTTTTCTGCTTCGGGCATAGTGATTTTGATCGTGTTCGTTGCGCCGCCAATGATCGTTACGATGACGGTGGCCTTGACGCCGTCCTTTTCGGCGATCACGTTGTAATCGCCCTCTTCGAGATCGTCTACAGTGAATTTGCCTTCCAGGTCTGTCGTGATCCCGGTGATCTCCACGCCTTTCCAGTTGGTGACCGTGATCGCAGCCCCGGTCGTGTAGATCTCCTTGGTGGGATCTGCGGGATCCGGCTCAACGACTTCACCTACCAGGTCGCCTGTGGTCTCGGGTTCTTCCGGAGTGATCGGCTCCGTCTGATTCTCTTCCCACTGCGCATAGAGAGTAACGTCCGCATCCAGTGTGACTTCTGCCTTGTCGGCATAAGCTGTGCCGCTACCGTCCGCCTCTGTGTTCCAACCCTTGAAAGTATATCCTTCGCGGGTGAGCGTATTGGCTGTCAGAATCGTTGGGGCACCTTCCGCGATTACCTGATCGTCCATAGTGCCTTCGCCGCCATTGGCATCAAAGGTGACGGTGACTGCAGGCTTCCACTGTGCATACAATGTCAAATTATTGCTCAGCTTGACCGTTTCCTTATCTGCATAGACAGTACCACTGCCGTCTGCTTCGGTGTTCCATCCGGTAAAGGCATATCCGTCGCGGGTAAAGGTGCATTCATTCAGCGCTTCTGCTTCACCGATAGGAACTCTCTGCCTGTCCATGTAACCACGGCCCTCATTGCGGTCGAATTCGACGATCACCTTATTGGTGATATGCGTGAAGGGATAGAAATCGTTCACCCAATCCCCGCGCTCAAAATCTTCATCGACACGGGCATGCTCCGCGAGCGTTATGTAAGAAAGCGATTCCAGAGAATAAGACGGCGCGCCGTTGCTTTCTCTGGTGGCATCATCTTTATCGTGGTAAATATACGCATCTTTGATGACATATACGCCATCACTGCCAATGGATTTATATCCATTGTTGAGCGCGCCGTAGCCTGGATCGATACCGGAATATCCCGCTCCGCACAGCAATCCACAATAGATACCGCCGTCGATGATGACCGTTCCGGCGTTGAACATCATGGGATACTCATAGTCGTCCGTTTGGATATATCCGGTCTGCTCTTCTGTGCTGTCTGTGATGTTCAGCGTCATACCGCTGTTGATAACAAAGGGAATATGGTCATTGTCGTAATGTTGATTTGTGTTGCTCGTTAAGCCATATCCCGCCAGTTCCAGAGAGTATTCCGTCACACCCGATGAAGCCGGGAGGACAACGCTGTTGCCATAAGTAACGTTTCTGAGAAGCTCGATCGTTTCGCCCTGTTTTGCATCTGCAAAAGCTTCGTGGATTGTATAGTATTCTATCGTGCTTCCGCTCCGTTCGATCTTGCAGGCGGGCGTGGTCATCTGAAGCATGTTTTCTCCGGATTCGAAAACGGCTGCACTTTTCTCCTCATATCCGTAATACGCCGTAAAATCGCCCGTGTTGCGTTTGACGCTTCCCTCGTAGCAAGCGAAATCGTACGGAAGAACTTCGCCCTCATAACGGGCAACGCCGGGCAGCAATGAGCGGTCGTTCCCGATGTGGATCATCACCTGCGCGCTCGTACCGAGGTTGACGTCCAAACCGGCCAGGCCGTCCTGAAGCGCAAAGACCGCGCCCGCGTCCTGGGTCAGATACAGATCACCTTTACTGTTTACGAAATCGAACTTGCCAATATTCCGAATGGTCGGCGTTCCCAGGAACGTGAGGGTCTCCAGGCTCTCAAAGGTCGTCTTGACGCTCTCCAGGAATGTGACGCTCGCAGCGCCGCCGATCGTAGCAATCCCGCTGATCGCACTGATATTATCGAATTCTGAGGTGCCGTTCAGCAGCGAGGTGCCGCTGATGCTCGCTCCGCGTGTGAAGCCGTGGACCGTGGCGTCCGTAACCGTAAGTGTTTCGGAATATCCGGAATTCAAATACGCTGCATCGTTGATCACAGCGCCGTCCTTGATTACGATAGGCGACTTGTTGCTGCTGTTGCCGATCGCTACGCCGGATTTTGCATCCTGTGCATTTACCGTCGTACCTTCGCCGGTGATTGTGATCGTGCCTTTGTTGGCGTAACGATCCGTGTACAATTCTTTAAGTTTCGCCGTTGCGCCGCCGGAGATTTCGACCGTGCTGGGATTCATTGTTTGTCCTTCGACAGATGCTTTCTCCGAGATCTTGACGGAGCCACTGCCGCTGACGGAATACGTAAAAACAAGCCGGCTGCCTTCACCGGTAACCGTCACGCCGCCGACTTTGTCAAGATACATACTGTAAACGCTCAGCACCGCCCCTTCCGTGACAGAAACCCTGCCCTTCAGGGCGGACCACGACGCTCCCAGGGATCCCGTGCTTTCCACGGATCCGGGACCTTTCAGCGTAAGCAGGATTCCCGCTGCGGGCACCAGGTTGTAGCTCGCACCCGCGATCGTATGATCGTTCAGATCGATCACGGAATCCGCCGTTACGTTTATGTTCGCCGTAAGCGTAATATCGCCGGCAAGTTCGATCTCGCCGCCGGAAGCCAGTGCGGCTATCAATTCCGCTTCGTTCGAAACGGATGTCGCTGCATACGCCGTCAGCGTCACGCCCGGCACAGAGCCGATCAGCATGAACAGCACGAGCAGTATGCTCATTACTCTTTTCCTTGTTCGGTTCATAGGTCCTCCAATTATGTATTGATCAAAAAATGACAACGGTTCGTACTGTTAATTGTAGAAAAACCCGTTTGCCAGAACAACGGAAGGTTTCAGAACGAAACATTTCCAGAGCTTCTTTTTTGTTATGATAAAATAGAGAAAATGTATTCCATTCTCTTTTGGGGGAAGCATTTATGTCGCATTCGGAAACGTTTGGAAACAAAATCAAGGAATTGCGCGAATCGAAAGGCATCACGCAGATCCAGCTCGCCGACCGGATGAAGGTGTCGAGAAGCACCATCGCGAACTGGGAAGTGGGCAACCGCCTGCCGGATCTCAGCATGCTGGCGCGCCTGGCAAAAGCGCTGGAGACAGAACCTTACGTTCTGATCGACGAGCTGAGTCAGCCGCAGGAACAGGCGAACTGCATCGTTGCGGAAGACTCTCCCGTGATGCTGAACGGCTTTGTGCGCATGCTGCAGGAAGAACTGCCCGGAGCAAGGGTCCGGGGCTTTGCCGATGCGAAGAGCGCCATGGAATTCGCGCACTCCAACCCCGTCGCCATCGCCTTTTTGGACATCGAACTGGGCGGCCAGGACGGACTGTCGCTGGCCAACGCTTTGACGGAGATCAATCCGCGGGTCAACATCATCTTTCTGACGGGTCACGCGGAATATAAAGGAAGCGCGCTGGACATGCACTGCAGCGGCTATATCATGAAACCCCTTACGCCGCAGAAGATCCACAACGAGATCGACCATCTGCGCTATCCTGTCCGGGGGTTGTCCTTATGAAAACGCTGAAAGAACATCTGCCCGCCTTCGCGCTGGCGGTCCTGGCTGCGCTGAGCATCCTGCTGGTAACCGCCATCCACCGGAATCCGGGCCTCGTACACTACGCCTACGCTCCCTACTCTTTCTGGATCCTGCAGCCGGACGAAGTCGTTGAAGAGCCGGTGCCGGACTATGCCGGCGTGCAGAGAACGTACACGTTTACCCTGCCGGAGGGATCCGCCGCGAACATCGGCGCGCGGATCTGTTTCTATCTGCGGCATACGACGGCCAGCCTGTTCATCGAAGGGACGGAGCTCACCTACGATTCCTCAGAGACGGATAAACCGCATATCGGCCATACGCCGGGGAATTACTGGGTCACCGTGCCTGTGCGCAGCAATTATGCCGGCGCCAGACTGCAGGTGACGCTTACGCCCGTCTTCCGCAGCGTGATGGACGAGACACCGGTCTTTTATCTGATCGGACACGAACAGCTTCTGAATATGATCCTGCTGCCGCAGGATGCACCTTTGCTGTTTATCAGCGCGATCGCGCTGATGGCGGGCATTTTCCTCTGCGTGCTGGCTTTCGTATTGCCGCTGACCAAAGAGGACCGGCATCACATCGTTCTGCTGGGAGCGCTGGCGGTCTGCGCCGCCTGCTGGAAACTGGCCAATCTGCCTTCGCTCGCCCTTGCGCTGGACAGCCGCGGCTGGAACAAGGAGATCTGGTATTTCGGCGCCGTCATGTACATGCTGATGCTGGTGCTGTCTCTGTGCTTCCTGCTCTCCATGCGGGAAAAAGCAGGCGGACGGATCGGAAAAGCCTGCTATTCTGCAGCGCTGGCAACGGCGATCCTGCTGGTCGTGCTGCAGATCTTCAATATCGTGGAACTGCACGACGTGCTGATCTGGTTCGGGGTCGGGCTTGCCGTCCTGCATTTTCTGGCGCTGTTTGAGCAAAAACCGTCCCGCAGCGAATTGCTGTGGCTGCTGCCGTTCTTCCTGACGATGGGCATCGACATGCTCTACTACCTCTCCACGGGAAGCATCCAGCACGCGCCGTTCTTCATGGTCTGGACGGTGTTCAACCTGTTCGTGCGCGGCTTCGGCTTTATCCGCAGCGCCCTGATGCGTGAACAGCTGCTGCGCAAAAGGGAAGAGGAACTGCGCGAGGCAAAAGTGCAGAGCATGATCAACCAGATCCGTCCGCACTTTATCTACAATACGCTCTCCTCGATCTATCTGCTGTGCAAGGATGACCCGCACAGGGCCATGGACGTCATCGGCGATTTCACGTCCTATCTGCAGGCGAATTTTACCGCGATCGCGGCGAAAGACCCGATCGAATTCAACGAAGAACTGCGCCACACCAAGGCATATATAGCCGTCGAAACCATGATGTACGGCGACAAGCTCAGCGTGGAATACGATGTGCCTTACACGGCCTTCCTGCTGCCGCCGCTCACGCTGCAGCCCATCGTGGAGAACAGCATTCTGTACGGCGTGGCCCGCAGCGGAAATCCGGAGAAGATCACGATACGGACGAGCCGGGATGCTGCCGGCACCTGTCTGACGGTGGAAGACGACGGCACAGGCTATACGCCGCAGCTTCCGGACTCCAGGAAGGAAGCGCACGTAGGTCTGCAGAACGTCCGGGAACGCCTGGAACTTCTGTGCGGCGGAACGCTGGACATCGCAGCCCGTCCGGACGGCGGGACCGTCGTAACGATCTTCATCCCGGACAGGAATGCATCCTGAGCTAACGCAAACCAACTATCAGACATGAAAAAAGCAGCACCGCAAAGATGCTGCTTTTTTGCATGGTCGTCCGACTCGAGATTAACGCTTGGAGAACTGGGAAGCTCTTCTGGCCTTCTTCAGACCGTACTGCGCTAAAATCGCACTCGGAAGCCCTTGATATTACTGGCTTTGCGAGCTTTTCGAAATTTGGTGCCCCACCACTTAACTACTGTCTTTT
>CACYFF010000012.1 GCA_902773665.1 uncultured Eubacteriales bacterium
TGGTGGGCAACAGGCAGCGACCAGACCGCTTCCGCTGCGGAAAGCCGCCCGGCAGGCCAGGATGCAGGCGCCCATCATGCCGCGGCTGCCCGCGATCACCAGAATGCGACCGAAATCACCTTTATGCGCGTCTGGCTCCCTCTTGGGGAGCCAGGCTTGGATCTGTTCTTTTGTAATGCGTTCCATTTATCTTTCTTCTCTGAAATACGGAAGTCCCAGGCTTGCGGGGGGCTGATCCTCCCGTTTCTGGCGCATGGATACGATAATGAGCACGATCGCCGTTACGATGTACGGCAGCACTTTATAGATCTGGGACGGGATAAAGGAGACCGGCACGCGCAGGTACATGATCATCAAGCCGCCGAACAGGATGGAGCCCCAGATGGCGTTGAGGGGCTTCCACAGGCAGAAGATGACCAGCGCCACGGCTACCCAGCCTTCGCCGGACAGCGCCGTGTGGTTCCAGACCGTACCGGCGATGGTCATGGTGTAGACCATGCCGCCGATGGCGGAGATGCCGCCGCCGATGACGGTCGCCAGATACTTGTATTTCGTTACGTTGATGCCCGCTGCGTCCGCCGTGGAGGGGCTTTCGCCGACAGCCTTCAGATACAGTCCTCTGCGGGTACGGTTGAGGAACAGCGACATGACGATGGCCATGGCGATGCCCAGATACACGAACCCGTTATAGGAGAACAGCACCTGCCCGAAAAACGGAATGTCCTGCAGCGCCTTGGGCAGGATGGGGTTCGCAAACGCCCCCTTGAGCGCGTTGGAGATGGAGATGTTGCCGCCCACCTTCAAACGCAGCTGCTCGCCCACGAACTGGCCCAGACCGGTGCCGAAGATCGTGAGGGCAAGACCTGTAACATTCTGGTTCGCCCGCAGGGAGATCGTCAGAAAGCTGAAGATGAGAGAGCCGAACACGCCGGCCAGGAAGGCGCAAAGCAGTGCGATGAGCACCGCCAGGAAACCGCTGGCGGAAGCGCCGGCCAGCTGGTCGTACCAAAAGGCGCCGGCCAGTCCAAAGGCGCCGCCCATGAACATCAGGCCTTCCACGCCCAGGTTCATGTTGCCGCTCTTCTGCGTTAAGATCTCGCCGGAGGTGCCGAACAGCAGCGGCGTGCCGTTGAGAACGGCCGCTTTGATAAGCCCTGCCAGATTGAAATTCATCTACGCCGCCTCCTTTCCGGACGCCTTGTGGCGGAAGATCAGTTTATAGTTGATGAAGAACTCGCAGCCCAGCATGCACAGCAGGATGACGCCGGTGATGATGTCCGAGATGGACGCCGGGATCGACAGCGCAGTCTGCAGGCCGCTGGCGCCCTTGGACAGGACGGCCAGGAGCAGCGATATCATGATCATCGCGAAGGGGTTGAGCTGGGACAGCCAGCAGACGGTGATGGCGGTAAAGCCGACGCCGCCGGCCACGTCCGCGTACAGCGTCTGGTTGACCCCGGAAGCCACCATGTAGCCCACGAGGCCGCAGATGGCGCCGGATAGCATGGCGGTGCGGACCGTCACCTTGCCGACGTTCATGCCGGCGTAGCGGGCGGTGTTTTCCGATTCGCCCAGCACGGCGATCTCATAGCCGTGTTTCGTATAGTTCATGTAGATGAACATGAAGCCCACCAGCAGCAGCACGAGGATCCAGCCGCAGTGCACGCCCATCACCTTGGGCAGCACCGCCTTGGCGTCGAACATGGGGATGATCTGGGAACCGGGCTTGCCCTCCCAGGGGCCGCCCTGCAGCCAGGCTACGATGCCGATGGCGATGTAGTTCATCATCAGGGTGAACAGTGTTTCGTTGGTGCCCCAGCGGGCTTTGAAGACCGCGGGGATGAGCGCCCACAGCGCGCCGACTGCCATGGCTGCAACGGCCATGACGAGGAGCAGCACGCCCGAAGGCATTTTCTGATACCAGAACAGCGCGAAGTAGGAAGCCGCCATGGCGCCCATGGTGATTTGCCCTTCGCCGCCGATGTTCCAGTAGCGCATGCGGAAGCACGGCGCCAGTGCCAGACCGACACCGAGCAGCGGCACGGCGTTCTTGACGACCTGCCGCACGCCGGACTTCTTGCCCAGCGAGGAAGCGATCATGGTACCGTAGGCCTTGATGGGATTGGCGCCGGCGATGGCGAAGATGATCATGCCGATGAGGATGGCGACCGCAAAAGCCGCCAGGCGGATGAGCCAGATGCGGCTCTTCTTCATGTCTTCCCGCTTCGCCAGACGGATGAGGGGTGTCTTTTCGTTCATTTAGTTTGCCCCCTTTCCGGCTGCGCCGCCTACCTGGGTCATCAGAAGGCCCACTTCTTCCTTCGTCGTCGTCCGGGCATCCACGATACCCGAGACCTTGCCGTCGCACAGGACGAGGATGCGGTCTGCCAGCTGCAGCAGCACGTCCAGGTCCTCGCCGACGAAGATGACGGCGACGCCCTTGGCTTTCTGGCCTTCCATCAGGTTATAGATGATGTACGAGGTGTTGATGTCCAGCCCGCGGACGGCGTATGCGCTCATCAGCACGCTGGGGGAACTGGCGATCTCCCGGCCTACGAGCACCTTCTGCACGTTGCCGCCGGAGAGCTTGCGCACCGGATAATCGATGCTGGGGGTCACGACCTCCAGGAATTCGTGCACCTGTTCCGCGACTTTTTCCGGCTCCTTGCGGTTTACGAAGATGCCGCGGCCCTTGTTCCAGGTGCGAAGCATCATGTTCTCGGTCATGCCCATGCCGCCTACGAGGCCCATGCCGAGGCGGTCTTCGGGAACAAAGGCCAGCGCCACGCCGGCGTCTTTGATCTCCATAGGCGTCTTCCCCACCAGTTCCTGGGGATTCTTGCCCTCCGGCGTGTAGATGATGGAGCCGGAGGATATATGTCTGAGGCCCGCGATGGCTTCCAGCAGCTCTTTTTGTCCGCTGCCGGCGATCCCGGCGATGCCGAGGATCTCGCCGCCGTACGCGATAAAGCCTACGTCTTCGAGTTTAGAGACCCCTTCGCTGTCCCGGCAGGTAAGCCCTGCCACGGTAAGCCGGGGTTTGGGGTCGACCGGGTCCATCCGGTCGATGTTGAGGGTCACGGCGCGGCCCACCATCATCTCGGTGAGCTGCTGCGGATCGGTCTCGGCCGTGCGCACGGTGCGGATATGCTGACCCTTTCGCAGAACAGCCACGACGTCCGAGACTTCCATGACCTCGTTGAGTTTGTGGGTGATGAGGATGATCGCCTTGCCGTCTTCCCGCATGGCTTTCAGGATCGTGAACAGCTTCGAAGTCTCCTGCGGGGTGAGCACGGCGGTGGGTTCGTCCAGGATGAGGATGTTCGCGCCGCGGTACAGCACCTTGATGATCTCGACAGTCTGCTTTTCCGACACGGACATCTCGTAGATCTTCTTGTTCGGATCGATGCCAAAGCCGTATTTGTCGGAGATCTCTTTGACCCCGGCAGCGACCTTCTTCAGGTCGTACTTGCCGTCTTCGATGCCCAGCGCTACGTTCTGCGCGGCCGTGAACACGTCGATCAGCTTAAAATGCTGGTGGATCATGCCGATGCCGTTTTCGTAGGCGTCTTTGGGCGAACGGATGGAGACTTCCTTGCCGTTGACGAAGATCTGGCCTTCATCCGGATAGTAGATGCCGGCCAGCATGTTCATGAGCGTCGTCTTGCCGGAACCGTTTTCTCCCAGCAAAGACATAATAACGCCGTTATCAACGTAAAGATCCACTTTATCGTTGGCAACGACGTGTCCGAAACGCTTCGTAATGTTTTTCAGTTCTACTGCGTGCGTCATGGATTTCCAGAAAAGCCGAAAGAGGGCGGCTGTGCGCCGCTCTCTTTCGGTCTACTATACGCGTAAGAGGTATTAATAAGCTTCGTTCAGAAGTTCGATTCCGTCGATGCGCAGGTCGAAGGACGGAGCGGACTTGAAATAGGATTCGTGATAATATCCGTCGAAGATCGCATCATAACCCTCGTCGCCTACGAAGTCGCCGGTCATGTCGACCAGAGCGGAGGTCGCTTCCTGTCCGCCTACGGTGAACTTGGAAGTGTCGAAGACGTGCAGTTCGCCTGCTTCGATGGCAGCCTTGGCAGCCTGGACCGTCTCTTCGGTGCCGGGAGCTGCGATGGCTTCGTTCAGTTCGCACAGAGCGACGTCGCCGTCAGCAAGGCCGTGACCCGTGTAATCCGCGTCGACCGTACCGCCGTTAACGGCAGTTTCGATGACATAGGTGAAGTAGTTCGTCCAGTCGATGCGGGAAGAGCTCAAGGATGCGTCGGGAGCTACGTCGATCATGGAGATGTTGTAGCCGACGTGATAGACGCCGTTGCTCTGAGCTGTGGTAGCGGGCGTGGTGGAGTCGGAGTGCTGGGAGATGAGCACGCAGCCCTTGTCGATAAGGTCCTGCGCGGTGTTGGCTTCCATGGTGGGATCGCCCCAGGAGCCGATGAACTCGACCTTCATGGTAGCGGATTCGCAGACGCTCTTGGCGCCGAGGTAGAAGCTGGTGTAACCGGAGATAACTTCCGCGAAGGTGTAAGCGCCAACGTAACCGATGACAGCTTCTTCGGGAGCGATCTCACCGTTGTCGATCATTTCCTGCAGCTTGCAGCCGGCGATGACGCCTTCCAGATAGCGGCCTTCGAAGATGTTAGGGAACGCGTTGACGGTGTTGTCCAGGGAGTCTCTCATGGAGCCTTCGTTGGTGAGGCCAGCGAACACGGTGTCGGGATAGTCGCCCGCAACGGTCAGCATGGCGTCTTCCTGGCCATAGGAGTTGCAGAATACTGCGATGCAGCCTGCGTCTGCCAGTTCTTCACAGTCGACTGCGACCGGGTCACCGGCGGGATGGTTGTAGGTGTAGACCCATTCGATGTTGATGCCCTTGGCAGCCAGCGCTTCCTTAGCAGCGTCGGCAGCCATGTAGAAGTTTCTGTCGTAAGCAGCGTTGTCGTCGCCGATGCAGACCATACCAACCTTATAGACGGTGTCTTCGGCTGCGGGTTCGGTCTCACCGCCTTCTTCTGCGGGAGCGGGCTCGTTGGAGCTCGTGCAGGCTGCCAGCGCAAAGATCATGGCGAGCACGAGCAGGATGGAAATGAACTTTTTCTTCATTTTGATACCTCTTTTTTCCGGGAAAATAAAAAATAGACTCGTGTCTTTTAACACAGTTCCATTATAGAAGAACTGCGGGAGAAGTAAAGGAAAATCGGGAGTTTTTGTGACGTTATCGGCGAAAAAGAAAATGAATGTTCAAGGATTCCTGAACATTCATAAATAGGCTTAAAGTTTTTATTCGGTTAGAGCGCGAGCATGTCCGGATTGATCTCCACCGCTGGCTTTCCGTCTGCGCCGTCATTTAAGACGAGGAGCGGCACATAGTCGGGGATCTTCTTATTTTCCCGTCCGCCCGCTACGATGACGACGCCAGTGCCAACGGGCGTTGCCTCGAATTCCTTCAGCATGTTGAGGATGCCAAGGATGCTGCCGCCGCCCCGCATAAAGTCGTCGATGATAAGCACGCGGCTGCCGGCGCGGATGCCCTTCTTGGAGATGCTCATCTGCTGCAGGCGGTCCGTTGACCCGGAAAAGTAGTTGATGTTGATGGAGGAGCCTTCCGACACCTTGCTCTCGTGGCGGATGACCGCAAGAGGGATATTGAGCAGCCGCGCCGTAAACAGCGCCACGCCGATGCCCTTCGTCTCCACCGTCACCACCATATCCGCTTCCGCGCTGGCAAACCGCTTCGCGAACACCATGGCCGCGCCGCGGATGAGCCTCGGATTGAACATGATGTCCGAGGTATAGACGAACCCGCTGCCCAGCATGCGCGACGGCTCTTCAAAGGCTTTCCGCAGTTCCTCCAGCGCTTCCGCCGCCGTTTGACGTGAGATATACGGCACGTAGCGCACACCGCCCTTCGCGCCGGACGTGGTCTCCAGATAGCCGAGGCCTGCCGCATCGATGGCTTCTCTCACCAGCTTGATGTCGTCGCTCACGCTGGATTTTGCGCAGCCGAACATCTCGGCAAAGGTGCCGAGGGAATAGTCCCGGTTGGGATTTTCCGTCAGGATGTGCGTAATAATGCAGATGCGCTGCGTCTTCTTCATTGGGTCCCTGCCCTTCTATTCCGTGTAGTGGAACTCGATCTTGCCGTCCTTCATCTTCGTGATGTGAGCCAACGAAACGACGCGAAGTCCCTTCGCCTCCAGCAGCGCCCGTCCGCCCTGGAACTCCTTTTCCACGGCGACGCCGACACCGACGCAGGAAGCGCCTGCCTGGTCGATCAGATCCAGCAGTCCTAAGGAAGCAGCGCCGGACGCCAGGAAATCGTCGATGATGAGGACTTTTTCGCCTGCGTTCAGGTATTTCTTCGGCACGCGGATCTGGTTTACGACCTCTTTCGTAAAGGACCGCACTTCCGCGCAGTAATCCTCGTCGATGTTCGTGTTGGGCTTGTTCTTCTTGGCGAACAGCAGCGGCAGATCGCCGAGATGCCGCGCTACGGCGTAAGCCAGCGGCAGACCGGACGTCTCCACCGTAAGGACCTTCGTAGCGCCGCAATACTTAAAGATGCGGGCGAATTCCAGTCCCATTTCGTTCGTCAGTTCCACGTCGATCTGATAATTGATAAAGGAGTCGACCTTCAGAATGCGGTCCTCGATGAGGATGCCGTCTTTTAAGATTCTTTCTTCGAGTTTTTTCATGGGTATTTCATAAATACAAACTAATAGTGAATGAAAGTGCAGAATAAAGTGCGGAATATAGTAACGCGCAGGATTTGAGTTTACTACTGTCGGCCTCGAGCCAATCAGCCTTCGCGCAAACGCTCGGCTTCTTGGGAGGCCTTAGTATTGGACCTACCGCTGCTCTGCTTTCGCTATCGCTCAGCAATCGCAGGGTTAGGCCTCACCAGCCGCCGCCTCCGCCGCCGCCTCCGCCGCCGCCGGAAAAACCGCCGCCACCGCTGCTGCCACCAGAGAAATCGCTGGCCGAGGTGGAATGGATGGCGCTTTCGGAAAGGGACGAACGCACGCTGCCTCCGATGGAATCGCAGAAGACTACGGGCGACATCATATAATAGTCCGGGCCGCTGTACCAGTCCGGGGCTTTTGGTGCCAGCGCTTCGAAGTTCTTCGCCCACTTATCCGTCAGTCCGAATACGTAGGCATAGGGCAGGATATCGTAATAGTAATCCGGATCCTGTTCCACCAACTGGTTGATCCGGTCCAGTTCTGCAGCTGCGATAAAGTCCCGGAAGCCCTGGATTCGCCCGAGCATCTTCTGCCGGTACGGCGTCGGACGGCTCATGTGGATGACGCAGAGGAAGACGATGATGCTGCAGACGACCATAACCGCAAGGAATTTCAGGAACTGTCCGCCGTAGGAATACAGAAAGACCGTCGCAAGGCCGAACACCATAAGCATGATAAACCCTGCCAGGCATCCTACCGCCGTATAGCCCTGTCCCTCCTGCAGCCTCCGATTGGGACTCGTCTTGCCATAGCGGTCCTGCAGGCTCTCCTTTGCTGCCTCGTAACTGTCCGCGAAGGAAGTGGACACCGCCAGATTCTTCAGATTCGCCTCTCTGCCGTATTCAAACAACCCATCGAAGAAGTGTTTCTGGTAGGCAGGTGCATCCGCCGGCAGATCCCGGCGCTTTTCCAGGATGATGATCGGCTGTTCTTTCCGCAGGAATTTCTTTTCGCCCGGAGCCGCTGAGATCTTCAGATATCCCTTCGACGCGAACCACATCACCAGAGATGTCATATCCTTGTCGTTGACCATGTTGTCGTAGATGTAACCGATCTCTGCGGGAGACAGATTCTCCGGCGGGTAGAATTCCACGGTCTTGACCGTTTTCGGGTCACGGCCCTTTACCAGGAACAGTCCCAACACCAGCAGCGTGATCGCACCCAGGAGCCCCTCCGCGATCCACCACTGCTTCGCGTTGCTCTTTACGCCTGTCCAATAGCCTTCCGGCAGGACGATGCGGACCGTAACGCCTTCCCTGCGGGGCAATGCGTCCACGTGACCCGCCAGGACCGTGCCGTCCTCTTCCACATCCCAGGAGGCTGTACTGTCGTCTCCGCTGCCGATGGGACCGGTGATGACATCCGCAGAGGATGCGTCAAACGCCTTGGGCATGTTGACGGTAAAGCCGGCAAAATCGATGTCCGTTTCCCAGTAAGCCGGGATGACGTTCCAGTACAGCTGATCCAGGTAATCGATCCCGTCCTCGTACATCACGATATCGTACTCCAGCTTGTATTTCTGGGCGCCGGAGACCGTTACGTCCGCAGAACCGATCCGGACCGACAGAAAGCCGTCCTCGGAATCCGTTTCGACTTCCTGACCTTCGCACTTCACGTTGCGGATAACATAGGGAAGCGGCGCTTCCACCAGCTCGCCGCCGTGCATAAAATAGGAATGGGTCCCCGAATTGGGGATCTGTCGGTAGATCCCGTGACCCGGAGAAGTAAAGGTAACGTAGATCTCTTCGGTTACGTGCATGGAGGAATCTTCCCCCACGTCCAGCGTCGTAAAGAAACCGTCCGTCGTAAAACTGACGGCGGAAGCCGGAACAGCGGCGAGAAGAACGATCACCATGCACAAAAGGCACGCAAAACCGTGCCTTCTCTTTGTGCCTTTCATATCGTTGTCCTTTAGAACTGAACGGTTACGTTCTCTCTCTGCGTTACGTCGCCGATGTCGAAGAGCGGCTGCTTTACGAAGCCAAACATGCCGGCAAACAGCGCACCGGGCATCTTTTCGATCTTCGTATTGAACTCTCTTACGACCGCGTTGTAATACTTGCGGGCGTTGGCGATGTTATCTTCCTGCGCCTTCAGCTGGTCCTGCAGGTTGAGGAAGTTCTGGTTCGCCTTCAGTTCCGGATAAGCTTCTGCGACCGCGAGCAATCTGCCCAGCGCGAACTGCAGCCCCTGTTCTCCCGCGACTTTCTGTTCTGCGGTCTGCGCCGCCATCGCCTTCGTGCGGGCTTCGGTGAGCGCGGTGAGCGTCTCCTGCTCGTGCTCCGCATAGCCCTTGACGGTGTTCACCAGGTTCGGGATCAGGTCGTATCTCTGCTTGAGATATACATCCATCGTGGAGAACGCCTCTTCGATCTGATTGCGCAGCTTGATGCAGCCATTGTAGAAACCGAATACGTAGAGCACGCATAAAAGGATGATCACAAGAATGATGATAAGGATCATAGTCTGTTACCTCCTGTGACAACTGAGATAAGTACTGTCTTTATTATAAACGATTCCGGGTAAAACGGGGAAAAATGTTCGGAATTTACCAGGCGCCGCCGCCGCCACCGCCACCACCTCCGCCGGAGAACCCGCCCCCGGACGATCCGCCGCCTCCGCCGGAAGAACTGCTGCGGCCGCCACCTCCGCCGGAAAAACTGGAATGCGTGGGTTTCGGCATGGCATGCGAGATGCCTGTATCGACGGAACGGGCAAAGTTCGAGCAGAACGTCTGCGGCGTTTCGAAAAGATCCGCCGGACCGTCGTACCAAACCGGCATCTCGGGCACGATCGCTTCGAAGTTTTTCGCCCACCGGTTTGTCAGACCGAACACATAGGCGTAAGGAAGGATCCTGTAGAAATACTCCGGATCGTCGTGCACCAAAAGTTTGATGCGGTCCAGCTCCGCCCTTTTGATGAACGTGCGGAATCCCTTCAGGCGTCCCAGCATGCCGGTGCGGTAATCCGAAGGCCGCAGCATGAATTTGACGCAGACGAGGATGATGAGGGTACAGAGCGTGCACTCCCCGAGCAGGCTGGAAATGAGATCCTCCGTGATCGTAAACGCGGCAGCGCCGATGATCGTCGCGAGGATAACAAGGATGCCGAGGAGGCAGCCGGTATTTTTCGCGGTCCTGCTGGCAGGATCGATAAAGTCTCTGTCGTCTGTAAACACTTCCTGCAGTTCGCTCTCCGCACGCGAATACGCACGCGCGAACGAACCGGGCATTTTTTCCAGACGCACCTTGTCGCCGCCTTTGAACAATCCGTTAAAAAACGTCTCCTGATAGCGCGGCGCGCTGCGGGGTATGTCCTGCAGCTTGGTGAGCGTTATTTTATATGGGACTTTCCGCTTTTCTTTCGGATCGTCGTTTTCGACTGCGTGGATCTTCAGATAGCCCTTCGAAGCAAACCACATCACCAGGGATACCATATCTTTTCTCTGGAGTTTCTTGTCGTAGAGGTAGCCCGCCTCTGCGGAAGAGATGTCGTCCGGCGGATAGAATTCCACGGTCTTTACAGGCCGGCGGTCTTTGCCGTAGCGCACGAACAGCGTAACGACGGCAAACGTCGCGGCGCCGATCGCCGCCATGATGCCATAGACCCAGGGCGCATCGCTTCTCGCGCCTCTCCAGTATCCTTCGGGCAGCACGATGCGGGCTGTAACGCCTTCCCGGGAATCGATGGGTCCGGTCATATGTCCCTCGACCGTCGTGCCGTTTACCGTATAGACCGACCGGGACGTATCGTTGTCTCCGATGGGTCCGGCAATGATCTCCAGCTTGCTCTCGTCGAATGCCTTCGGCATGTTGATCGTAAAGCTGACCTTCTCTACGGGCGTCTCCCAGTACATGGGGATGATGTTCCAGTACAGCTGGTCCATATCGTCCAGATCGTCTTTGTACATGAGCACGTCGTATTCCAGCGTGTACGTGTGCCGGCCGGTGACCGTTTTATCGGCAGAACCGATCCGGATCGAAACGTAATCCGTATCCGTACTCTTTTTGATCTCCTCGCCTTCGCACTCGAAGTTCTTCAGCTTATACAGCATCTCCGTCCAGACCAGCTCGTCGTCCTTCATAAACCAGACGGTTCCGTAAGTCCAGATATCGCGGTAGATGCCGTGGGCCGGGGATTCAAAATCCACGGTGATGATCTCCGTCACATGCATCGAGGAATTCTCTTTCACGTCCAGCGTCGTGTGGAAGCTCTCCGTCGTATAGTCGACCGCAAGCGCCGGCACCGTCTGCAGGGCGATGAGCAGCAAGCAAAAAAGGCACGCAAAAACGTGCCTTAGTGTACGGTTTTTCTTAAGATCTTTTGCATAACGCAGCATCTGTTTCTCCTACCACCGGATGGGCGTCTTTCCGAACTCGCGCAGTTTGTCGTTCGCCGCGCGGAAGTGGCCGCACCCGAAGAACCCGTTATAGGCAGACAGCGGACTGGGGTGAGCCGCCTCCATCACCACGTGCTTTGGGTTCGTGATCAGCGCCTTCTTCTCTCTGGCATTGCGCCCCCAGAGCAGAAAGACGACAGGGTCTTCCCGTTCGTTCAGCAGTTCGATGACCCGGTCCGTGAGGATCTCCCAGCCCTTGCCCCGGTGGGAATTCGCCGCATGCTCCCGCACGGTGAGCACCGCATTGAGCAGCAGCACCCCCTGATCCGCCCACTTCTGCAGATAGCCGTCCTGGGGGATGGGCCAGCCGGGATATTCCGCCGCGATCTCCTTGTACATGTTCTGCAGCGAAGGAGGCACGGGCACGCCGGGCTTTACGGAAAAGCACATGCCGTGCGCCTGGCCCGGTTCATGATACGGATCCTGACCCAGGATGACGACCTTTACGTCCTCGTAAGCGGTCGCCTTCAGGGCGTTAAAGATGTCGTGCATGTCCGGATAGATGACCCGGGTGGAATACTCCTGCTTGAGGAATTCCCGCAGTTTGAGATAATATTCCTTCTCGAACTCACTTTTCAGTTTTTCGTCCCAGGAATTGCCGATATGGACCATGGATCTCTCCTACCAGGCGCCGCCCTCAGTAAAGGACGTTACCGTCTCCGGCGCGTCGGACACGCCGCGCTTGTCCTGCGGCAGTCCGTGTTCCTCCGCCATATCCAGTACGAAGTCTCTCATGTCCTCCCAGACTTTCTCTTTCCCGATCTCGTTGAGGATCTCGTGCCGCATGTCTTCGTACAGCAGCAGGTTGACGTCTTTGCAGCCCGCAGCCTGCAGCTTGTCGTAGGTCTCCGCCGGGCCCTTGCCCATATCGCCCACGGGGTCGTTCGAACCGGACGTGATGAGCATCGTGAGATTCTTGGGGACCTTTTCATACCAACTGTCCGCCGTAATGTAGCGGATGAGCGCGAATAGATCCATGTAGCCGCCCAGCTTAAAGGGGAAGCCGCACATGGGATCTTTTTCGTAGGTCTGGTACAGTTCCTTGTCGCGGGACAGCCATGCGACGGGGCTCTTTTCGGAAGCAAAGGGCTTCGCGTAGGGTCCCATGGCGAGACCCGTGATGAGGTTGCTGGTCTTCTTTTCGCCCTTCAGTCCCAGCAGCAGCGTCGTAAGGGCAGCGCCTGCGCCCAGCGCCTTGTTGGTGCCGCAGGTGCCCATGATGATGCAGCCGTCCACATCCGCGGCCTTCGCGTACATGGCGAGCCAGGCCCGCAGGATAAAGGAACCCATGCTGTGACCCAGGATAACGTAGGGCGTGTTCGGATAGTCGCGGCGCATGATGTTTCTGAGCTTTTCCTCGTCGTCCACCAGGTGCTTCCAGCCGTCGGTGTGGCCGAAATAGCCGTAATCTGCGGGGTCTGCGCTGGTGCCGTGACCGATGTGATCGTCACCCACCACCAGGATACCCTGTTCCGCCAGCCAGGACGCAAACGCGCCGTAGCGGCCCACGTATTCGCTCATGCCGTGGATGATCTGCAGGATGGCGACGGGCTCTTTGCGGTGCACCTCGTCTGCAGGACGCCAGATGTAATATTGGATCGTGCTCGTCTTATCCGAACTCTTAAAGCTGTAATTCTCCATCAGATATCGTACTCCTCCAGCATCTTATTCTTCAGTTCCCAAAGTTTCGGAGACAGGTCCACGTAGTAGCGGTGCGGGTTTTCGAAACGCAGCACTTCTTCCCATACGTGCGCCACGCTCTCCTGGCAATGGTCCTTTACGTCTTTCAGTTCCGGAACATCGTAGACCAGCTCGCCGCCCCGGAAGATGGGGACAAGCAGCTCTCTGACCTCGAAATCGCTGTCCAGATATTTGATCATGCGCGGCGACTGCGGATCTACCACGGTGTAGCTGCCCGGCGTGGGAGCCGGTTCGTCCGCCAGCGTAATGACGTCCGCGAATGCGACGCCGTCTCCGTCGAACAGGCGGTAGACCTTCTTGTAACCGGGGTTGGTGACCTTCTCCACGTTCTCGGAGACCTTGATCTTCGGGATAATGGTGCCGTCTTCCTTCTCCACCGCAGCCAGCTTATAGACGCCGCCCAGCACGGGCTCCGCCTTGGAGGTGATGAGCCGTTCGCCGACACCGAAACTGTCGATGAAGGCACCCTGGCGCAGCACGTCGCGGATGATGTATTCGTCCAGGGAGTTGGAGATGACGATCTTTGCGTCGGGGTGACCCGCGTCATCCAGCATTTTTCTCGCCTTCTTCGTCAGGTAGGCGATGTCGCCGGAGTCGATGCGGATGCCCTTCTTGTTGGGCTTAAACTCGTCGAACACCTTGATGGCGTTGGGAACGCCGCTCTTCAGCACGTCGTAGGTATCCACCAGCAGCGTGCAGTTGTCGGGATAGTGCCGCGCGTAAGCCCGGAACGCTTCCAGTTCCGTGTCGAACAGCTGCACCCAGGAGTGAGCCATGGTGCCCAGTGCCGGAATGCCGTATTCGGGTTCGCAGATGGCGCAGGCCGTGCCGGCGCAGCCGCCGATGAACGCGGATCTGGCACCCAGGATGGCCGCATCGGATCCGTGGGCTCTGCGGGAGCCGAATTCCATGATGGCTCTGCCCTCCGCAGCTCTGACGATGCGGTTGGATTTCGTGGCGATGAGGCTCTGATGGGAGATGAGCAGCAGCGCCATGGTCTCGATGAACTGCGCCTGGATGGCGGGTCCCCTTACGACTACGATGGGTTCGTAGGGAAAGACCGGCGTGCCTTCGGGCACCGCCCATACGTCGCAGGCGAATTTGAAGTTCCGGAGATAGTCCAGGAAGCGGTCGTCCATGCCTTTTTTCTTAAGGAACGTAAGATCGTCTTCCGTAAACTTAATGTTCTTCAGGTAATCGATCAGGGGTTCGAGCCCTGCCGCGATCACGTAGCCGCCGTTCTCCGGGTTTCTGCGGTAGAACAGATCGAAATAGACGGTCTTATCGCCCATGCCCTCGAGAAAATAGCCGTTGGCCATCGTCAGTTCGTAAAAGTCCGTAAGCATGGTGAGATTCTGCTTGTCCATGGGGAGTTCCTCCTAAAGCATTTTCTTCAGATACTGACCCGTATAGGATCCTTTGACTTTAGCCACTTCTTCCGGCGTGCCTTTCGCGACGATGCGTCCGCCGCGCTCGCCTCCGTCGGGGCCAAGATCGATAATGTAGTCCGCAGTTTTAATGACGTCCAGGTTGTGTTCGATAACGACTACGGTGTTTCCTGCGTCCACCAGCGCCTGCAGCACGTCGATCAGTTTTTCCACATCCGCGAAGTGAAGACCCGTGGTGGGCTCGTCCAGGATATAGAGGGTCTTGCCCGTGCTCTTGCGCGACAGTTCCGTCGCCAGCTTGATGCGCTGCGCTTCGCCGCCGGATAACTGTGTGGAGGGCTGGCCCAGCTTGATGTAGCCCAGACCGACTTCGTGCAGGGTGCGGATGTAGCGGTTGATGCCGGGGATGTTCTTGAAGAAATCCAGGGCTTCGTCCACGCTCATATCCAGCACTTCGAAGATGTTCTTCCCTTTATACTTGACTTCCAGCGTCTCCCGGTTGTAGCGCCTGCCGTGGCAGACTTCGCAGGGAACGTAGACGTCCGGCAGGAAGTTCATCTCGATCTTTATTATACCATCTCCCTGGCAGGCTTCGCACCTTCCTCCTTTTACATTGAAGGAAAATCTTCCCGGTGCGTAGCCCCGCATCTTCGCTTCGTTCGTCTGGGCGAACAGGTTGCGGATCGGCGCGAAAACGCCGGTGTAGGTGGCGGGATTGGAACGCGGCGTGCGGCCGATCGGCGACTGGTCGATGTCGATGACCTTATCGATGTGTTCGATTCCCAGGATCTCCTTATGTTTGCCCGGTTTGTCCTTCGCCCGGTACATCTTCTCGGCCACGCCCTTGTACAGGATCTCGTTGATGAGCGTCGATTTGCCGGAACCGGACACGCCGGTGATGCAGGTGAAGGTCCCCAGGGGGATATCCACGTTGATGCTTTTCAGGTTGTTTTCCGCAGCGCCCTTGATCGTCAGGCTGTTGCCGTTTCCGGTGCGTCTGTGGTCCGGAACGCGGATCTGCCTCGCACCGCTCAGGTACTGGCCCGTGATGGATTCCTTGCAGGCCTTCACTTCCTCTAGCGTGCCTTGGACGACCAGATGGCCGCCTTCCGCGCCGGCGCCGGGACCGATGTCGATGATCTGGTCTGCCTTCTCCATGGTCTCCTGGTCGTGTTCCACGACAATAAGGGTGTTGCCAAGATCCGTCAGGCCCCGCAGGGCGTCCAGCAGCTTGCTGTTGTCCTTTTGGTGCAGGCCGATGGAGGGTTCATCCAGGATGTACATGACCCCCACCAGGGACGATCCGATCTGGGTCGCCAAACGGATGCGCTGGGATTCGCCGCCGGACAGCGTGGCGGAAGCCCGCGCCAGGGTAAGATAATCGAGACCAACTTCGATAAGGAACGACAGCCGCGCCTTGATCTCCTTGAGGATGAGCCGCGCGATGGACATCTCCTTTTCGGAGAGTTTTTCCGGCAGGCTTTCCGTAAATGCCAGAGCATCCCGGATGGACATCTCCGTAAAGGAGATGACGTCGATGCCGCCTACCGTGACGGCCAGGATCTCCGGCTTGAGCCTTCTCCCCTTGCACTCGCTGCAGGTGTTGATGGACATAAAGCTTTCGATGCGCTGGCGTATGCTCTCGGTCTGGGTGTAGCCCAGCCGGTTTTCGATGTTGTGGCAGAGACCGGACAGGGAGTCCGCCCTGTGGGAGATGGAACCGTCCCAACGCTTGTAGTCGTAGGTGATCTTACGGCCGTTCGTGCCGTGCCAGATCTCGTCCTTAAACTTCTGAGGCATGTCCTTATAGGGGACAGAAGTATCGCTTCCGTAATCCTTCGCCAGCTGCCGGTGCATCGCCTTGTAGATACCGGGGAATTCGACCATGGCATAGGCGTTCTTCAGGGCGCCTTCGTCGATGGATTTGTTCGGGTCTTCCACCACCAGGTCCGGATCCACGTAGGAGATAAAGCCAAGGCCGTTGCACTTCGGACAGGCGCCGAAGGGCGAGTTGAAGGAAAAGCTGCGGGGCTCCAGTTCGCCGACGGAGATGCCGTGATCCGGACAGGCCAGCTTCGTGGAGAACAGTTTTTCTTCGGTCTTATCGCCTTGCTGCACGATGGCGCCCACGAGGCCGTCCCCCTGGGAGACCGCCAGCTCCGCGGATTCCGCGATGCGGCTCTCCTGGCCTTCCCGCACGACGATGCGGTCTACGACGATGTCGATGGAGTGCTTGAAGGTCTTTGCCAGTTTTATCTCGTCTTCGTTGAGATTTTTGATCTCTCCATCCACCCGCACGCGGATGAAACCTTCTCTCTTGATGCGGTCCAGCACCTTCTCGTGCGTGCCCTTCTTTTCCCGGATGACCGGCGCCAGCAGCGTTAGCTTCGCCCCTTCGCCGAAGGCCATCAGCTGCTCCACGATCTGGTCCACGCTCTGGCTGGTGATCTCCCTGCCGCAGATGGGGCAATGGGGAATGCCGATGCGGGCGTAGAGCAGACGCAGATAGTCGTAAATTTCGGTGACCGTTCCCACGGTGGATCGGGGGTTCTTGGACGTCGTCTTCTGATCGATGGAGATGGCGGGCGACAGGCCCTCGATGGAATCCACGTCCGGTTTATCCACCTGGCCCAGGAACTGCCGGGCGTAGGCCGACAGGCTTTCCACGTAGCGTCTCTGCCCTTCCGCATAGATCGTGTCGAACGCCAAAGAGGACTTTCCGCTGCCGGAGAGCCCCGTTACGACCACCATCTTATCTCTGGGGATGGTAAGGTTGATATTTTTCAGGTTATGGGCGCGCGCGCCCCGGATGACTAAGTCTTTTTGCATATCGATTCTTTCTGTTCGTAAAAATAGCGCAGTTGTAGTTATTATAATACAAAAGCGGCGTGTTTGCCACGCCGCTTCGCAAAGGCGGTTACGCGTTTATATCCCCTTCCGGTACAGCAGATAGGAGTAGATCATGGGAACGACCGACATCGGGATGATCACAAGCAGAAAAGTCCAGGTGTTCCACAGTCTTAACAGGGTCAGCAGGATGAGGAGAATGCCGCCGATGACCCACAGAAACCCCGCCAGCCGGTGAGTCCGGTTCCAATTCTCCTCGCTTGCCAGGGTCCAGGGAAGCTTGATCCCCATGGTGTAGCTCTGCTTCGTCTTGGGCAGATAGTTGCCGATGACCACGAACAGGATGCCGACCAGCAGCGGGACGATGGTCTCGGTCGGCGTTATGTATCCCAGTCCCGCCCGCATCACGAGCGCATACACCAGCACCGACAGCACCGGACAGATCCAGACGCATATATTCCGCAGGACGGTGTTCATGTTCTGCCGTTTCGGATCGGTGCGCAGCCCAAACTGCAGAAACAGGTTGAACCCCGCCATCATCAGAGGCATCCCGAATACCGCAAAGTTCCGGGAAGACCATCCGTTGGCTTCCCCGTTAAAATCGAAATGCGTCGGCACCTGCTCCGGCAGCCGGCTGTAAAGAGCGATCCCGGCCAGTACGGGAAGCAGACAGACGAGCGTCGTTATTACGATCTCTCTTTTGTTATTTTTCATCGCCGCCATCTCCTTTCAGGCTCTGCAGCCAGAGCAGCACTTCCTCCACGACGGAGGCGTTCAGGCTGTAATAGATATAGTTCTTATCCTTTTTTTCGTTGATCAGACCCGCTTTTTTCAGCTGCGCCAGGTGGTAAGACACCGAGGCGCCTGTCAGATCGAAGCGGGAGGCAATGTCGCCGGCGGACATCGACCCGCCCTTCAGCATGTTGAGGATCTCCCGCCGTACGGGATCGCTGAGGGCCTTCATCGTCTCGCTGAACCCCACAGAGCATCGCTCCTTTCGATAGTATTTAGACGTTTTTCTAAATAGACTATACAACTACTCACAGCAGCCGTCAAGAGCTATTTAGAAATTTTTCTAAATGTTCTCTTCTTTCGGGTCACGCGCTTGCATAAAAAGGCCGTTCCATACTAAAATCATTTATTAGGATGTGTTTATCCAACAGCAAAACAAAAGGAGGTATATTCATGAAAAGAATCCTGGCGCTGCTCCTGGCAGCAGCCCTGATCTTCGGCCTTGCGGCCTGCAATAGCGGCCCGAAGCCCGAAGATACCGTAAAGAAGTTCTTCGATGCCATGAAGACTTACGATTTCGAGACCATGCAGTCCTGCGTGGACGGTGAATTCGATCCCGAAGAGATGATCAGCACCGAAGAGGACGATCCCACCGGTCTGTACGACTATCTGAAGGGGAACGCGGCGAATATCACCTATAAGACCGGAACGGTCGAGATCAGC
Organism: uncultured Eubacteriales bacterium; assembly: GCA_902773665.1. Taxonomy (GTDB): domain Bacteria; phylum Bacillota; class Clostridia; order Peptostreptococcales; family Anaerovoracaceae; genus RUG11894. Next base: position 18,546 of record CACYFF010000012.1, read on the forward strand.
GAGAATACGGCGAAAGTCCCCGTAAGCGTGGAATATACGGACGCCAGCGCCGTCATCTCCCAGACCTTCGCCGATTACTTCACCGCGCTGTTCGGCATGCTGTTCAGCGATGCCTCGGAAGAGGAAGTGAATCAGGTCCTCACCGATGCTCTGCAGAAAGCGATCGCCGAAAACGAGACCGGCACTGCGACGAAGGAGCTCACCCTCGACATGGTCCTCGTGGGCGAGGAATGGAAACTGAAGGAGATGCCCGAGGATGAAGTCGCCGACATCATCACCAGCAACATGCTGAGCGCACTCGAAAGCCTCGAAGATCTCTTCAGCAGCGACGATTTCGACTGGGGCGGCGAAGATCCCGTCGAATATGCGATCTCCGACTACGTCGTATTCGATAACGAGACCGCAGCCATGACCATCCAGCGCGGCGGCTGCGACGAATGGGGCAACATCTCCTTCGACGTGCTCTGCGAGAACAAGACCGACAAGAAACTCACTTTCTCCGCGGACAGTCTCGTGGTCAACGGCTGGTCCGTCGGCGGTTATCTCGGCACCGAAGTCGAAGCGGGCGAAAGCACCGTCGGCACCCTGGACATCTGGGCCTCCGACATGAAAAACATCGGTCTGGAGAATCCTGATCAGGTCGTCATGAACTTCCGGCTTTACGACGAAGAAGGCTGGTGGGACGACGTCTATCTGATGAACGAGACCTACACCATCTATCCCACAGGCCTTACGGAAGACCAGATCGTCGTTCCGGAAAGACGCACGGGCGAGAAGGAAGTGACCGTCGTGGACAACGACGTCTTTACCTTCGTGATCCTGGAAGGTGAAAAAGACGAGACCTGGGGCAGTTTCGAGATCCACGCCTATGTGGAAAACAAGACCGACAAGCCTTTGTACGTAGCCTGGGAAGACGTTACCGTCAATGGCAAGGACCTCGATCCGTACTTCAGCGTAACGATCCCGGCTGGCCAGCGGACCGTTTCCGAGATGATGTTCGGGGTCAACGAACTGGAAGACAACGAAATCGAGACCGTCGAAGACGTCGCCTTCACCCTCAAGGCGATGGACGACGACGCCTGGGAGGAACTGTACAGCGAAGCCCACACCTATCAGCCCTAAACGCTTAAAAGCGCATAAAAAGACCGGAGCGCCATGCTCCGGTCTTTTGTTTATTCATTGCTTTACAGCTTCGCCCTGACTTCCAGCAGCTTGTCGCGCAGTATCGCAGCCCGTTCGAACTGCAGATCCTTGGCAGCTGCCTTCATCTCCTTCTCCAGCTTCTTGGCGTAGTCCGTAAGTTCTCTCTTCGTGAGCTCCAGCACGCTCTTGCCTTCGTAGCTGTCCAGGTCTTCCTCCACCTTCTGGGTCACTTCGATCACATCCCGGACCGCCTTCTTGATGGTCTCCGGCGTAATGCCGTGTTCCTCGTTGTACTTCTGCTGGATGCTGCGGCGGCGTTCCGTCTCGTCCAGCGCCGTGCGCATGGCGGGTGAGATCGTATCCGCATACATGATGACCCGCCCTTCCGCGTTTCTCGCAGCGCGGCCGATCGTCTGGATGAGCGATGTCTCCGTACGCAGGAAACCTTCTTTGTCCGCATCCAGGATGGCGACCAGCGCCACCTCCGGCAGATCCAGGCCTTCCCGCAGCAGGTTGATGCCCACCAGCGTATCGAAGACGCCGAGTCGCAGATCGCGCAGGATCTCGTTTCTTTCCAGCGTATCCACTTCGGAGTGCATATAGCGGACCTTCAGCCCTGCGTTCTTCAGGTATTCCGTCAGGTTTTCCGCCATCTTCTTCGTCAAGGTCGTTACCAGCACCCGGTGACCCTTGTCCACCTCTTTGTGGATCTCGCCGATGAGGTGGTCGATCTGCCCTTCCGTCGGCACGATCTCGATGGGAGGATCGAGCAGTCCCGTGGGCCGGATGACCTGCTCCGCGGAGATGCCGCCGGACACTTCTCTCTCATAGGCTGCCGGCGTCGCAGAGATAAAGATCGCCTGGTTGATCATGGCGTCGAACTCCTCGAACCGCAGCGGCCGGTTGTCCAGCGCCGACGGCAGACGGAAGCCGTAGTCCACCAAGGCGGTCTTTCTGGACTTGTCGCCGTGAGCCATGGCCCGCAGCTGGGGCAGCATCACGTGACTCTCGTCGATGACCACGAGAAAGTCCTTGGGGAAATAGTCGATCAGCGTATAGGGCTTCGCTCCTGGCGGATTTCCGACGATGTGGCGGGAATAGTTCTCGATGCCTTTGCAGGAGCCGATCTCCCGCATCATCTCCAGATCGTAGCGGGTACGCTGCTCCAGACGCTGAGCTTCCAAGAGTTTGCCGCGGTCACGCAGCCACACCAGACGCTCCTCCAGCTCCTCCTCGATCGTAACCAGAGCCCGGTCCATGTTCTCCTTGGACGTGGCGTAATGCGACGCCGGGAAGATTGCGATGTGGTTGCGGGTGCCGGTGATCTCGCCGGTGACCGGATTCATTTCCTTGATGGATTCCACCTCGTCGCCGAACAGCTCGATGCGCACCGCCGACTCCGACCCGATGGGAATAATGTCGATGATGTCGCCCCGCACCCGGAACGTGCCGCGCTCAAAGCCCAGGTCGTTGCGGGTATATTGGATGTCCGTCAGCTTGCGCAGGATATCCAGCCGGCTCTTGGTCTGGCCGGGCCGCAGCGACAGCATCTGATTCTTGTAGTCGAAGGGGCTGCCCAGACCGTAGATGCAGGAGACCGACGCCACGATGATGACGTCCCGGCGCTCCGCCAGAGCTGCCGTCGCGGAATAGCGCAGGCGGTCGATCTCCTCGTTTACGTCCGAGTCCTTTTCGATATAGGTATCCGTCGAAGGCACGTAGGCCTCCGGCTGGTAGTAGTCGTAGTAAGAAATAAAATACTCCACCGCGTTGTCCGGGAAGAATTCCTTGAATTCTCCGCAGAGCTGCGCGGCGAGGGTCTTGTTGTGGGAGATGACGAGCGTAGGCCGCTGCACCTGCTGAATGACGTTGGCGATGGTAAAGGTCTTGCCGCTTCCGGTGACCCCCAGCAGCGTCTGGTACCGCTTGCCTGCATTCAGGCCGTCAACCAACTTTTGCACGGCTTCCGGCTGGTCTCCCATCATGGAAAAAGGCGCTTTCAGGTGAAACTTCTGGTCTTCCATGGTTCTTCTCCTACTGGGAGATGACTTCGTACAGCGTCGACGCGCCGTCCTTCGTCACGTGTTCCGGCGTGGACAGCACCCGCACCTTCATCTCGGAATTGCCGAAGCGGATGAGGATCTCGTCCCCCGCTTTCACCTGAGCGGAGGGCTTGGCAGCCTTGCCGTTCAGAAAGATGCGTTCTTCCTCCGCCGCATCGTGGGCGACGGTGCGCCGCTTGATGAGTCTGGAAACTTTTAAATACTTATCGATTCTCATAACGGTTAAAAAAAGGGGCAACGCAAGGTTGCCCCGGGGATGAACATTTTCAAAAACTACTTGTTGACAGCGTCCTTGAAAGCCTTACCAGCCTTGAATACAGGTGCGGTGGAAGCGGGAATCTTAACGGTTTCGCCGGGCTTCTGCGGGTTGCGGCCGGTTCTGGCCTTTCTCTTTCTGGTTTCAAAAGTGCCGAATCCGATCAGCTGGACCTTACCGTTCTTCTTGGACAGTTCCTTTTCAACGACCTTGATGAAGGCGTTAACGGTAGCTTCTGTATCCTTCTTGGTAAGTTTCGTTTCCTTTGCGACTGCTTCTACTAACTGAGACTTGTTCATTTTTTTCCTCCTGTTCCTTTTGCAATAACTTACTTGTTTTTCTTTGCTTCTTCCCACAGAACATCCATTTCTGCGAGGGTCATGTCTTCCAACCTGAGGCCCTTTCGAGAAGCGGATTCCTCAACATGAGAGAAGCGGGTCATGAACTTTTGGGTCGTGGCATTGAGCGCATCTTCGGGGTCTATATCCAGAAATCTGGAGACGTTGGTGATCGCAAAGAGCAGATCTCCCAGTTCTTCCCGGATGTGCGCTTTATCGCCCTGCGCATATGCTTCCTTGAGTTCGGCGGTCTCTTCGTCCACCTTGTCGAAGGCTCCGCTTACGTCGTCCCAATCAAAACCGACTCTCGCTGCTTTCTTCTGCACCTTTTCGCTGCGCAGCAGGGCCGGTAGATGACGGGGTATCTTCTGCATGCTTGCAGTGGCAGAGATTTCCGTTTTCTCCACCTCTTTGATATTTTCCCACAAGTCTAACACATTGTCAACGCTTAAGGCGTTAGAATCGTTGGAATTTTCGGGTTTTGGGCCGAACACGTGGGGATGGCGGCGGATCATTTTATCGCACTCATCGTCGCAGATCTCCCGCATGGTAAACGTGCCGGATTCCTTTGCGATCTGGGCGTGCATCACGACCTGCAGCAGCACGTCGCCCAGTTCCTCTACAAGATTGTCCCGGTCGTGGTTTTCGATGGCCTGCACGACTTCGTAGGCCTCCTCCACCATGCCCCGGGTAAGACTTTCGTGGGTCTGAGCGCGGTCCCAGGGGCAGCCGCCGGGGGCGCGCAGGATCTCGATGACCCGCTGCAGCCGCGCGAAGGCTTCCGCGTCTGTTTCCGATCTCTTGAACAGTTCTTCGTACATATTATCTCCTGAACCGCCGCAGCAGGTTCGCCAGTTTTCTGCCCTTCGGCAGCCTTTCTATCTCTTCCAGGGTGATGGCTTTGAGGGCCAGCACCAGAATGCCGTAAACGAGGACCCCGACCCCGATGGATACCACGGTGCTGAGGGCGTTGCCCAGGAAACCATGGCAGATCCGGTAAGCCCCCCAGACGACGACGCCCATGACAGCGGCGCAGACGGCGGGCTTTCCAAAGGTCAGTTTATAATCCACCCGGGTGCCGGTATGGCGCTTCATGGCCCGGAAATCCAGGAACGCCGCGGTAAAGTACGCGGCCACCGTGCTGATGGCAGCGCCCCTTACGTTGAGCGCGGGAATGCCGGTAAGCAGATACGTCAGCGCGATCTTTACCAGAGCGCCGATGCACAGATTCTGCACCGGGACCATCTGTTTGCCGATGCCCTGCAGGATGCCGTTGAGCGCGTGGGCCATGCCTAAGAAGATGACGCCGTACGCCAGGATCTGCAGACAGCCGCCGGCAGAGGCCGCGCTCTCCCGTACTCTCGGGTAGAACAGCAGCATGATGGGTGTGGACAGCACGCTCATCCCGACGGCGCAGGGAATGCTGAGGATGGAGGCATAACGCATCGCCAGATTGATGTTGTCGTGCATAAACTTCGTTTCCTGCCGTTTAAAGGCGGAAGCGACCACAGGGACGATGCTCATGGAGACCGCCTGCAGCAGCACCTGGGGGAAATTGAGCAGCGGAGCTGCCATGCCCGTCAGCTGGCCGTACAGCGCCCTCGCCATATCGGAATCGAAGCCGATGGAGATGAGGCGCGTCTTGACGATCGCCGTATCGATGGTGTTGATGACCGGCAGAACAGCGGAACCGATGGTGATAGGCACTGCGATGATCAGGATATCTTTAAAGATATTGCCGACGCTCTCCACGTCGGTGCGCGCGTCCCGGGAAACTTCTTCTAAGATCTTCTTTCTGCGCTTCAGGTACACGAGACCGATGCCCAGGAAGCCAAAAAGCGCGCCTGCTGTCGCGCCGAAGGAGGCGCCTGCCGCTGCGATGTTCAGCCCCTTGGGCAGCAGAAAGACAGCCAGACCCAGTCCGATCGCCACCCGGAACGCCTGCTCCACGACCTGGGAGACGGCTGTGGGGGTCATGTCCTGAAGGCCCTGAAAATACCCGCGGAAGGAGCTCATGAGCGGACAGAAGAACAGCGCCGGCGCAATGGCCTGCATGCAGTAGATGGCCCCGGGCTCCTTGATGGCCCGGGTGATGGCGCCTGCCCCCAGGAAGAGGATGGCGCTCGTGACGACGCCGGTGCCGAACAGCAGCCAGAACGACACTTTAAACACCCTGTGAGCCTCGTAGCGGCGGTCCAGCGCAGTTCTTTCGGCCACCATGCGGGCGATGGCCGTGGGGATGCCGGCGATGGCCAGGGTCAGAAACAGATTATAGATCGGATACGCCGTCTGGTAATACCCCATCCCGTCGTCGCCGATGATGTTGGCCAACGGGATGCGGAAAAAGGCCCCCAGCACCTTGATGATGATGCCGGCCAGACCGAGGATGACGGCGCCCTTTAAAAAGCTTTTATTTTTGCTGTTTGCTTCGTCCATAACGATTCATTATAGCACAAAAAAGAAAGGCGGAAACCGCCTTTCTTGAAAAGCTCTATTTGTCCTGCAGATTCCCGAAGCCGTTCACGGCATCTTCGATGGAGATCAGACCGTTGCTCAGCTGCCAGCAGGCTTTTTGGACCTGGGAATCGGCATCTCCCGAGATCCCGATCTCATATTGATAGATCACATGATCTTCCGGAAGTTCACCGAATGCCGCATATACGCTGTCCAGGGACATGTCTTTGCAGGGCGTCACCATGCGTTTATCCGCCGCAACCTGATTCATCTGCTCCGTCGTAACGAGGAAGCGCATGAATTCGTTCGTCAGGTCCAGATTTTTACTCTTCTGATTCACGGCAAAACCCATGGAGACCGATGTCAGAAAGTAGCCGCCCTCTTCCGTAGTGGGAACGGGCCGGAAGCTGTAGACGAACGGCGATGCCGTAAACGCTTCGGACTGGCTCTCCCGCTTCTGGGTCCCGGATACGGTATTGCTGGAGGCCATCATCATAGGAACATTCCCTTCGAAGAAGCGCATGATAACGTCCTGATAATCGTTTTCCATCATCTTGCTGAGTTCGGGGTCTGCACAGCCATGGTTCATAAAATCATCAAGGAGTTCCAGTGTGGACCGCAGATGCTCTCCGCCGGCAGCGCCCATACTGTTCACTTCTTCGATCGATTCCGGTCCCTCCGACAGGATCTGCGCGCAGAAATACGGATAATAGAGGGGGAACGTGAAGAACGAACCCTGATTATACCCCATGACAGGGCTTTCATAACCGGCTTCCCGGAATGCATCACAGGCGGAGATCAGGTCGGCATACGTCTCAGGTATGGCGATCCCTTCCTTCGCAAAGAGATCTTCGTTGACCATCATGCCGTAGGTCGCACAGTAGACGGGGACCATGGGCAGATGACCCTCCGCATCCCGCTGCAGCAGATTCTCCCGAATACTGGACAAGTCGATGTTCAGGGAGTCTTCGGAAAGATCTTCCGCCAATGCCAGGAGATCCTCACGCGCCTGCCCGGTGATCATCCGGGGATACATAAAGAAGATATCCGGGGCTTCCTCGCTGGTGAGCGCCGCCGCCAGCGTGTTGCTGTAATCATCCAGATATGTATAGGACATCTTTACATTGGGATAGAATTCTGCAAAACGGTTAAAGGCAGACTCCAGCGCCTCAAAATTGCTGTAATGCCCTACAACGTTTACAGAGCCTTCTGTCTGCGGATCCAAAGCAGGTTCGTATGCTTGCACTGTTTCTGCAGGCTCCTGCTGCTGATCGCCGGACGAACAGCCGGCAAGAGAAAACAGCAGGCACAGGGATAATGCAAAGCAAAGGCATCGTTTTACTGGATTCATTGATAAGATCCTTCCCGAACTTTTCTCAGTTCTTTTATGACAAATTTGATATCGATGGGTTTTGCGATGTGGCTGTTCATGCCCGCCTTCTTACATTCCGCGATATCCTCGGAAAAGGCATTTGCCGTCATGGCGATGATGGGGATGGACGCCGCCTGAGGAACATCCTGCAGGCCGCGAATGGTGCGGGCAGCCTCCAGGCCGTTCATGACAGGCATTTGGATATCCATAAAGATCAGATCGTAAGCGCCTTCGCCGGCCTCCCGGAACATATCCACGCAGATCTGTCCGTTTTCGGCCCTTACGCTGTCTATGCCGTACATGGCCAGCAGTGCGTGGATGATCTCCCAATTGATGTCGTTATCCTCTGCGATCAGCGCACGCAGACCTGCAAGATCACTGTTGTCCTCTTCCAGTTCCACAGAGGTGCCGGGTGTTCCCAGAGCGCTGCGGATCGCTTCGTACAGTTTGGAACGAAACAGCGGTTTGCTGACGAATCCGTTTGCGCCGGCTTCCTTTGCAGTCTCTTCGATATCGGACCAGTCATAGGCCGAGATCAGCAGGATGGGAATATCTGCCCCGACTTCGCTCCGGATACGGCGAATGGTATCCACACCATCCGAACCGGGCATGCGCCAATCCAGAATGATCACATCGAACGGCCGGCCTTCCCGATGCCTTTGCATCGTTTTTTCATAGGCGGTCTCTCCGCTTTCCGCCGTTTCTACAGCAGCTCCGAGCTGAAGCAGCGCATCCTTCGCGGTCTCGAGCAGCACATCATCGTCGTCTGCGATCAGGATATTGGCGCCGTTCAGGTCCATCTCGTCCAACTGTTTTTCCGCTGCAGGGATATCCAGTGTAACGGTAAACGCAGTACCTTTTCCTTCTTCGCTCTCGCAATCGATGGTCCCGCCCATCAGATCCACCATCTGTTTCGTAATGGCGAGACCCAGGCCGGTGCCCTGCACCTTATTGACCCGGCTATCCGTCTGGCGGGAGAAAGGCTGATACATCGTTTCCATGAATTCCTTCGTCATGCCGATACCGGTATCCGACACCTGATATACAAGACGGATACAGCCCGGTACGCTGCTTTCTTCTTCCCTCAGATCGACGCAGACACGTCCTTTGGGGCCCGTATACTTGACTGCATTGGAAAGCAGGTTGATGAAGATCTGGTTGAGCCGCAGCTGATCTGCATACAGATATTCCGTCTTTATCCGGTTGATGCGGAAGTTGAAATCGATCTGCTTTTCCTTCACCATCGGTTGGGAAAGGTTCACCAGATTCTCCGCCGTTTCTGCAATGGAAAAGGTGACGGGACTGAGCGTAAGTTTTCCGCTCTCCACTTTGGAGATGTCCAGAATATCATTGATGAGCGTGAGCAGATGGTTTCCCGCAAGACCGATCTTGCGAAGATTCTCCCGGACCGCTTCCGGATCATCTGCATTCTTCTCCGCGATAACGGTAAGACCGGTGATAGCGTTCATCGGCGTGCGGATATCGTGGGACATCGTAGACAGGAAATCCGTTTTCGCCCGGTTTGCGGCATCGGCTTCTTCCGCCGCCTGCTGCAGCCTTTTATTGAAAGAACGCATATACGCGGCATCCAGCAGCAGGATCGTCAAAAGGCCTGCAAAGACCACGCCGATCAGGCGCCAATCCACGCTCGCAGGCTGAATGTCCTTTACGAGAATATAGCTCAGCAGACTCCAGTCTTCAGAGGCGCGGACAGGGGTATGCGCCACCAGACAGGATTCTCCCCGGGAATTGTTCATGAAAAAGGAGCCGCTTTCCTTTCGGATGGAACCGGCCAGCCGGTCCAGCGTTCCCGCATCTACAGCATTGTACGATTTGTAGAATTCAAGGAAACTGCTGTTTTTGAAAGATTCGCCCTTGATGATATAATTGCCGGCAGCATCGATCATGGAAAACTCCGCATTCTGGTATTCTTCCTGCGGAAATACCCATTTGGAACGCAGTTCCGAGATCGGCACCACACGGACCACAATCCCTTCTCTCGGCAACCCTGTATCCGGGTCAACGAGAGCGAGTTTATTATAGAACCCGATGGACTGTATGCCGCTCACCGGGCTGGTATACGCTCTGGTAATGTGGACGGATTCTCCCACCGCGCCGATCTGCGCGAGATCCGGGAAAAGATCGAGATTTTGATACGACACCCCGAAATCGTCGTCGCTTCCCGTCCTCGGCCGGGTCGAGAGCCCTTCCATGCTGCCGTCATCCGTGTAGAGAACATGCGCAGCCGCATGTACGGAAACGTGAGACGCCCGGATAAAACGGACAGCCTCCTCCAGCGTCATGTCGTGAGAGGAGATATAATGGGCCCAGACATCGCAGATGCGCTGCTCACCCTCCAGGTAATTCTCCGTCACCTGCTCCATCGCCGTCGTCATATTCTGAAACGACACCACTTTTGCATCAAAATCCGCCTGGCTCTGATGCCGCGCATAAAGCGAGACAAAGACCAGGATGCAGAGCATCAGTATGATATTGACCGGAATGAGACGATTCTTTTTCATGAAATGCACATTATTACAGCGCTGCCTTGATCGCGGCGAGCAGCTCTTCGTAGGTCTCGCAGGTCTTCAGGTCGGGATTTTCCTTCTTGACGTTCTCGGGCGCCCGGAACAGGAAACCCGCTTTGCTGGCGCGGATCATGCCCAGGTCGTTGTAGGAGTCGCCGGCGGCGATGGTCTCGTAGCCCATGGACTGGAACGCCTTAACGCTGGTGAGTTTGCTCTGCGCGCAGCGCATGGTAAAGCCGGTGATCTCGCCGTCCGGGGCCACCTGCAGCGTGTTGCACAGCAGCGTGGGACGACCCAGTTTTTCCATCAGGGGGAAGCCGAACTGCTCGAAGGTATCGGAGAGGATGACCGTAGGAACGATCTGGCGCAGTTCGTCCAGAAATTCCTTGGCGCCTTCCAGAGGCTCGATCTTGGCGATCGTCTCGCGGATCTGCTTTAAGCCCAGGCCATGCTCCTTCAGGATGCCGATACGCCAGCGCATCAGTTTATCGTAATCCGGCTCATCCCGCGTGGTACGGGTGAGTTCGGGGATGCCGCTCGCCTCTGCAAACGCGATCCAGATCTCGGGTACGACGACGCCTTCCATGTCCAAACACACGATATTCATCTAAGATGCCTCCTCTCTGAATGCCAGCATGGTCGTTAACATCACTTCTGCCTCCTGGGCTGCCGGGGCTTTGTCCAGCACCAGGGTGACCCTGGGCTCCACGCCGCCGTAGATCGTCAGCCGCATGCCGTAATCATCCAGCAGCGCTGCAAACAGCTCGGGTCCGAGACAGTTATGTTCTTCAAATAATAATACCAGTTTTCTGTGCTGCAGCGCAACCTTGGAAACGCCGCATTTGCTTGCCATGTAACGAATGAGCGCGATATCCAGCAGATTCTCCGCAGGTTTGGGCAGATCGCCGAAGCGGTCGAGCAGCTCGTCCGTCACCTCGAACTTGTCATCCTCGGACGTGATGGCCGCGATGCGCTTGTACATGGACAGTCTCGTAAGCTCGTCCGCCACGTAGGATTCGGGCAGGAACGCCGGGATGCCCAGTTCCACGCTGGTATCGGCGTCCGGCGCTTCGGAGACGGCTTCGCCGCCCTGCAGCTCGCGAACGGTCTCCTCCACCAGTTTGCAGTACAGTTCGTATCCGATGGAGAGCATGTGGCCGGACTGCTCGACGCCCAGGATGTTGCCGGCGCCCCGCAGTTCCAGGTCTCGCATGGCCACCCGGAAGCCGGCGCCGAACTCGGTAAACTCCTTGATGGCCCGCAGACGCTTTTCCGCCACTTCCGACAGGACCTTGTCCTTCTTGTAGACGAGATAGGCGTACGCCATGCGGTTGGAGCGGCCCACCCTGCCCCGCAGCTGGTACAGCTGCGACAGACCGAAGCGGTCCGCATCCAGGATGATCATCGTGTTGACGTTGGGGATATCCAGCCCCGATTCGATGATGGTCGTGGCGACCAGCACGTTGTACTCCCCTTCCAGGAAGTTCATCATCACGTCCTCCAGTTCCCGTTCGCCCATCTGGCCGTGGCCCACGATCACCTTCGCCTCCGGCACGAGATCCCGGATCTTGCGGGCGACGCTCTGGATGCCGTTCACGCGGTTGTACACCACGTAGACCTGTCCGCCTCTGCCCAGTTCTCTGCGGATGGCATCGGCCACCATCAAGTCGTCCTGCTCCATGACGTAGGTCTGCACGGGATAGCGGTCTTCGGGCGGTTCCTCCAGCACGGACATGTCGCGCACGCCGATGAGCGACATGTGCAGCGTCCGGGGGATCGGCGTTGCGGACAGCGTAAGCACGTCCACGTTCGTCTTCAGCTTCTTGATGGCCTCTTTATGTTCCACGCCGAAGCGCTGCTCCTCGTCCACCACGAGAAGGCCGAGATCCTTGAATTTTACGTCGCCGGACAGCAGCCGGTGCGTGCCGACCACGAGGTCCACATCGCCGGTCTGTAAGCCCGAAAGCACCTTTTCCTGCTGCTTTTCCGTACGAAAGCGCGACAGCATCTCGATCTGGAACGGATAATCGCGGAAACGGTTTAAAAACGTATGATAGTGCTGGTTGGCCAGAATGGTCGTCGGCACGAGGACCGCCGCCTGTTTGCCTTCCTCCAGGCACTTGAAGATCGCCCGGGCCGCCACCTCCGTCTTGCCGTAGCCTACGTCGCCGCACAGCAGACGGTCCATGGCGTTGGGAGACTGCATGTCCTTTTTGATCTCCTCCGCCGCCCGCAGCTGGTCCGCCGTCTCCTCGTAGGGGAAGGCGTCCTCGAACTCTTTCTGCCAGGTCGTATCCGGGCCGAAGGCGTATCCGGGGGTCATCTGGCGTTGAGCCGACAGCCGCAGAAAATCCTCCGCCATGTCGCGGATGGCCTCTTTCGCCCTGGCCTTCGTCTTCTGCCAGTCGCCGCCGGACAGCCGGTTGATCTTCGGCGCCGTGCTCTCGCTGCCCACGTATTTCTGGATGGACTCCATCTGATCCACCGGCACGTACAGCACGTCTTCACCGGCATAGCGGATCTTCAGGTAGTCGCGCTGGCTGCCGTCGACCGTCAGTTTTTCGATGCCGACGAAACGGCCGACGCCGTGCGCCTCGTGCACGACATAGTCGCCTTTTTTAATGTCCGTGAAGGCCTTTATTTCCCTTCCCTTGGACTTTTTGCGGCGGCTTTGGGATTTTGTATGGACGAAGATGTCCGACTCGCTTAAAAAGAGGATCTTCTGGTCGAAGTACTCCGTGCCCTGCGACAGTCTGCCGTAGCGAAGCTCCACACGGTTCTCCAGCCCGGCTCTTCCCAGAAAGTCCTTCAGGTTGGCGATGCGGTCTTCGGACGAGCAGGCGATGGTGACCCTGTAGCCGTTCTTAACGTAGCGCTTCAGCTCCTGCTCCAGCAGCTCCATGTGGCCGTTAAAGACAGGCGCCTGCTTCGTCGTGTACGAAACGATCTCGTCCAGGGTATCCGTATAGGGGATGGTCTGCGTAAAGGGCGTGCAGAAGTACACGTCGCACCGGCTCTTCTGCAGCGCCACCTTCTTCAGATCGGCGCGGTCGGGCATGGAGCGGAAGTCCTCGGGCACGCCGTGGCAGCGCTCCAGGATGACCCGGCGATTCTCCTCTTCCTCCTTATCATAGAAGTTGAGGATCTCCTCCATGCGGGAGGGGTCGTCCACCATGATGAAGGCGGGATGTTCCGCATACTCCCACACGTAGCCGCAGGGGTCGTAGAAGTACGACAGAAAGCCCTCCAGATACTGATAGTTGACGCCTTCCTCAATGCATTCGATCAGGTAGTCGCGCCGCTCCTTTAAGTTGTCCAGCTGTTCCTGGGTAAGAGGACGGCGCATGGAGCGGCCGTAGGCTGCGGTGATGTTCTTCAGACCGCGGTCGAAGGCCTCTTCGCTCCGCACCATGATCTGGGCCGGCCAGATGCGGATCTCATCCAGAGTTTGCTTCGAACGCTGGGTCATGGCGTCGTAGCTTCGGATGGAATCCACGTCCGTATCGAAGAATTCAATACGCACCGGATCGTCGCTTCCGGGCTTAAAGAGGTCGACGATGTCGCCGCGGACGGCGAACTGCCCCGCGACTTCCGCCGCAGCGCTGCGTTCGTAGCCCATGCGGGCCAGCCGCGCGATGAGCTCGTCCCGGTTGAAGGAACCGCCGTTCTTCAGCACCAGACTGTCCGCAAAGAACACCTCTTTGGGCGGCAGCTTCTTGAGGGCGCCCAGCACCGGTGCGACCACGATCGTCTTTTCCGAGCCGCCCAGGGCCGCCAGCGCCGCGATGGTCTCCTGCAGCTGGGCCGTGGATTTTGCCTCATAACGAAACGAGGCGCTCTCTACATCGGGGAGCACCTTGATGTCGGCATCGGTAAAAAAGGACAGGTCCGATGCGATCCGTTTCGCCCGGCTGGCGGACGTTGTGAGGATCAGACCCTGTCCTTTCCTTTCTTCTATGAAGTTAGCAGCCAGCGGGGCCAGCCGGATCTCCGACAGCCCCGTCAGGTTGATCAGTTTTCCCATTCTCCTGCTTTTTCTTCTTGTTCGGTTTGTGATTAAAACGCTGCATCGCCTCGCGCGGTCCGTGCTCCACCCAGCAGATGACCGCCTGCGCCGCCTTCTCGATGGCGTCCGCCAAGGGTTTCTGTTCCTCCTCCGTCGGCTTTCCCGTCACGAAGGAGACCAGGGGGATGACGTCGCTCTTCCCCGTACCGATGCGGATGCGGGGAAAATCGTCGAACTGCAGCTGATAGATGATGCTGCGCATGCCGTTATGGGTGCCGGCGCTGCCCTTCTCCCGCAGGCGCAGGTCGCCCACAGGCAGGTCGATGTCGTCGTACACCACGATGAGGTGCTGCGGGTCGATATCATAATACGCGACGATCTCCCGCAGCGCTTCGCCGGAGTTGTTCATGTAAGTCTGGGGTTTTACCAGGATGACTTTTTCCGTGCCGATGCGGCCCTCCCCGATGAGGGAGCGGAACTTGAGCCTGCGGATGTCGATGCCCAGCTTATAAGCCAGGACGTCCATCGTAAGAAAGCCCATGTTATGCCGCGTCTGCTCGTATTCCTTTCCCGGATTGCCCAGTCCGCAGATGATATACATAGACTAGTTGGACAGGTTGGACAGCGGATTGTTCGTAAAGATGCGGATGATGGTCTCTGCCAGCAGCGGCGCTACGGACAGCGTCTTGATCTTGTCGATCTTCTTTTCCGGAGGAAGAGGGATCGTGTTGAGGAAGACGATCTCCTCGATGGCGGAATCCTGGATGCGCTGTACGGCGGGGCCGGACAGCACCGCGTGGGTGGCGCAGGCCTGTACGCTTAAAGCGCCCATCTTCTTGATGGCGTTGGCAGCGTTGCAGATCGTGCCGGCGGTGTCGACCATGTCGTCCACCAGGATGGCGTGCTTGCCCTCGACCTCGCCGATGATGTTCATGATCTCGGACTCGTTGGCCTTGGGACGGCGCTTATCGATGATGGCGATCGGAGCATTGAAAGGCTTTGCGAAGCTTCTGGCGCGGGTCACGGAGCCGTGATCCGGAGAAACCACGACTACGTTGTCCCAGTTACCCTCGAACTTCTCCTGGAAATAACGGGTAAGGATGGGCTTGCCGATGAGGTGATCCACAGGAATGTTGAAGTAGCCCTGGATCTGGGCAGCGTGCAGGTCCATGGTAACGACCCGGTCTGCGCCTGCCGCGGTAATGATGTCCGCTACCAGCTTGGCGGTAATGGGATCTCTGGGCTTGGCCTTGCGGTCCTGGCGGGCATAGCCGTAATAGGGGATGACCGCGTTGATCCGTCCGGCAGATGCGCGCTTCATGGCGTCGATCATGATGCACAGTTCCATCAGGTTGTTGTTGACCGGATTGCAGGTAGGCTGAACGATGTAGACGTCCAGGCCGCGCACGGTCTCCTGCAGGTTGACATAGACTTCTCCGTCCGCGAAGGTGGTGACTTCCGCCTTGCCGGGGGTGCGGCCCATGATGCCCGCGATCTCTTCTGCCAGCTCCGGATTGCCGTTGCCCGCGAAGATCTTGTAGTCTGCGAATACTCCGTTATTCATCTTGTGGTCCTTTCTTATGGCGATCGCCTTGAATTAAAGTCATACACATAAAGTATAGCATCCGCAGGGAGAAGTTAAAAGGGAACAAACCAAAGCCTTTTTAAGATTTTTTCAAAAAAGAAGAACTGCCGCATCCGGGTTCCGGCGCAGCAGTCGTTATGGTCTCGATATTAAAGCATTTCCTCTGTTGTCTGTTCCACTTCGGGGATCGGTCCGTTGAGTTCTTCGTATTTCGCGAAGATCGCATCGGAGATCCGTTTTCTCGTTTCTGCCTTCAGGGGGTGCGCAACGTCCTTATAGACCTCGCCAACCTTCTTGTTCGGCATGGCTACGAAATAGCCCTTGTCGCCCTCGACGATCTTGATATCGTGGACCACGAATTCGTCGTCGAACGTAACGGAAGCAACGGCCTTCATTTTGCCGCCGTTGTCCATCGTGCGGATGCGTACATCTGTGATCTGCATACACACACCAACCTTTCATTATTTTATTGAATACACATGCCTCTTTTGGGGTAAAACCGAGGCCCTTTGACTATTATACGACTATTTTTCCGCTTTTTCAAGAATCAGCTCGCCAACCTTATAGATATCGCCCGCACCCATGGTGAGCACGATGTCTCCCGGACTGGTGTTGTTGCAGACGAATTCGGCCATGGCATCGAATTCCGGCATAAAGTACACGTCCTTGTCCGGATGCTTGATCTTGATCTCGTCCATCAGCTTCTTGGAAGACATCTTGTAGATGTTCTTCTCTCTGGCTGCGTAGATCTCCGCCAGAACGATGATGTCCGCGTCTTCAAAAGCGTCCGCGAACTGGTCGAACAGCGCCATGGTCCGGGTATAGGTATGGGGCTGGAACAGGCACCAGGTCTTCTTGTGGGCGAGGTTCTTGGCGGCTGCCAGAGTCGCCTTGATCTCCGCGGGATGGTGGGCGTAGTCATCGATCACGGTGACCCCGTCAGAAGTCTTGCCGATGATATCGAACCGCCGCTTCGTGCCCGTAAACGATTCCAGCGTCCGCTCGATGACGTCCAGGTCCACGCCCAGCGCCAGGCATGTCGCCGCTGCCGCAAGGCTGTTCGCCACGTTGTGCTCGCCGGGAACCGCCAGTTCCATGCGGCGCAGGAATTCGCCCTTGTGGTACAGGTCGTAGCTGGGCATGCCCTCGTCGTTGAATTTGATGGCCTTCGCGTAGTAGTCGCTGGCTTCGTTGAAGCCGAAGGTGATGACCCGGCAGGGCAGGTTCTCCGTAACGGCTTTGACGAAGGGATTGGAATCGAAGGCTACGACCAGGCCGTTTTCGGGCACTTTATCCGCGAATTTGCCGAAGGAATCCGCGATGTGGTTGATGTCCTTGAAATAATCCAGATGGTCGGAGTCAATGTTCAGGATGATCTCCGCCCAGGGCCGCAGCGACAGGAAGCTGTCCATGTACTCGCAGGCTTCCGTAACGAAGTACTCGCTCTTGCCCACCTTTACGTTGCCGTGGAACTGGTTGAGGATGCCGCCCACCAGCACCGTCGGGGAATAGTTCGCCGCTTCGAGGATAAGGCTCACCATGGACGTGGTCGTGGTCTTGCCGTGGGTACCGGAGACCGCGACGGAGATCTGGTAGTCCGCCATGATGGCGCCCAGCGCATCCGCCCGGGAAATGACGGGGATGCCCCTTCTTCTGGCCTCCGCCAGTTCCGGGTTTTCCATGGAGACCGCGGCGGAATACACCAGCAGGTCCGTGTCGCCCAGATTATCGGCGTTGTGGCCGATGAACACCTGGGCCCCCTGCTGCTCCAGCATCTCCGTAACGGCGCTCTCCTTCATGTCCGAGCCGGATACGCGGTAGCCCCGGGACAGCAGGATCTCCGCGATCCCGGAAAGGCCGATGCCGCCGATACCGACGCAATGTACATGCTTATAATTCTTCAGATCCATATACTTTCATCTCCGATCAGATTCTGCTTTTTATCGTTTCGCGCACGAAGTCCTTCATATCCTCCCGCGCGATCGCTCCCTTGTGCAGGATCTCCCTGCTCTTCAGGTCCTTTAAGCCGTAAGGCACCCGCACGCCGCTGGCCGCGTTCAATGCGTCGATGGCAGCGAATTCATCTTCCGCCTTAGGCAGGCCGATGGCGCCGCTCACCGCAGCAGCGAACTTGTAGGGGCTGGCAGTGGACGCGATGACGGTGGGCGTTTCGTCGCCGGTCTGGGCTTTATAATCCCGGTAGACCTTGTAGGCGACAGCTGTGTGGGTATCCATCAGGTAATGATCTTCCCGGTAGAGTTCTCCGATGGCTGCCAGGATCTCCTCCTCCGTGGCAAAGCCAGCGGCGAAATCCTTCAGGCCTTCCCGGATGGCTGGGTTTGCTTCGTAATGCTTCTCCTCCGCCAAAGCGTCCATCATGGCGCGCACCGCTGCATCATCGCAGCCGCTCAGGTGATAGAGCAGGCGCTCCAGATTGCTGGAGATGATGATGTCCATCGAAGGCGCGTTCGTAACGTAAAAATCTCTTCTCGCGTCGTAGACGCCGGTATGGAAGAAATCCGTCAGCACTTTGTTCTTGTTGGACGCGCAGATGAGCTTATTGACGGGAACACCCATCTGTTTCGCGTAATAGGCGCTTAAAATGTTGCCGAAATTGCCCGAAGGCACGCAGATATTGATGGGCCCACCGGCCTTCACCCGGCCGTTCTTTACCATCTGCGCATAGGCCCATACGTAGTAAGCGACCTGGGGCAGCAGCCGTCCCACGTTCATGGAGTTGGCCGCGGAGAAACGGTAACCCAGTGCCCCGATCTCCTCGCCGAAGGGTTTATCGTTGAGGATGGCCTTCTGCGTCGTCTGCGCGTCGTCGAAATTGCCGAAGATGCTCGTAACGTAGGTGTTGCTCCCCGTCGCCGTGCGCATCTGCTGCTCCTGCACGGGGCTTACGGCGTGATCCGGGAAGAACACGATGATGCAGGTGCCCGGCACGTCCTCGAAGCCCTTCAGGGCCGCCATGCCGGTGTCTCCGGACGTGGAGACCAGGATGCAGACCGTCTTGTCTTCCTGCTCCTTGGCCATGGCGGTGGTCATCAGATAGGGCATGAACGCCAGCGCCATGTCCTTGAAGGCCGCCGTCGGGCCGTGATACAGTTCCAGGAAGTCCGCGCCGCCGGCGTGCACCAGGGGCACTACGTCTTCCGCCTCGAACTTGTCCGTGTAGGCGCCGTCGATGCAGGCCTTCAGTTCCTCCGGGGTGAATTCCACCGCGTAGGGGCCCAGCACTTCCTGTGCCAGCGTCTTATAATCCATGGCGGCGTATTCCGCCCAGGTCTTTTTCAGTTTCGGGAATTCGGACGGAACGTACAGACCCTTGTCCGATGCGATGCCCTGGATGACGGCTCCCGAGAGATTCTTTTCCGGGGCCTGCCCTCTCGTACTCTTGAAGATCATGATGCCTCCTCTGTTTGCCCTGCGCGCCTGCCTACTGCAGCGCCGCTTCCGCTTTGTCCAGTCTTGCGAAGACCTGTTCTTTGCCCATGATCTGCTGGATGGTCCACAGATCCGGGCTGTTGCTTCTGCCCGTGAGCGCGATGCGGATGCAGTTGCTCACGTGGCCAACGTGACCCTTGTATTGGTCCGGATTCTTCTTGTAATCCTTGGGCTTGACCGCATAGCCCAGATCCGCCGTAATGGCACGGATCTTCTCGAACCATGCGCTGTTGTCGTCCGCTTCGTTGTAGCCTTCTTTATATCTTCTGAAGATCTCCCGGATGTCCTCCGCGCTGCATTCCGCAGGCATGTCCGTCTCCGGCGTAAAGGTCTCGTCGAAGAAATAGCTGATGAACTGGAAGATCTGCTGCGCGAAGATGAGGTCCTTTCTGGGCTTTTCGCCGCCCCGGTCGATGTCGAAGATCCGCTTGGTCTTCTCGGGGTCAGCCGCCAGCAGCGCCGCCTTTTCGGGCGCGTATTCCTTCGCCCAGGCCAGTTCGAATTCGTAGATCTCTTCGGCGCTCTTCTTGGAGAGCACGTCTTTGGAGATGTCGTTCAGCTTGTTCAGGTCGAACAGCGTGCCGGAGCTGCTCATCTTGGCCGCTTCGAACGGGAAGTCCTCCAGGGGCAGATCCGGGTTGGCCATGCGCCATTCCTCGTAGTCGGAGTTCAGGATGGTCATCAGGTATTCGCGCACCGCTTCGGGGAAGTAACCCAGTTCTTTATAATAGCCGAGGCCGAGCTCGGGGTCTTTTCTCTTGGACAGCTTGCGCTTCGTGCCGGTGGTCTCGTCCACCTTCATCAGCACGGTGTTGTGGCAGTAGACCGGCAGTTCCCAGCCCAGCTTTTGGAACAGTTCCACGTGGATGGGCAGCGATCCGATCCATTCCTCGCCTCGTACGACATGGGTGGTGCGCATCAGGTGGTCGTCCACCACGTGGGCGAAGTGATACGTCGGAAGACCTGTCTTCTTCAGGATTACAACGTCCTGCTCGTTCTCGGGCATGGAGATGTCGCCGCGGATGGCGTCCTCTACGTGGAAGTATTTCGTCGGGTCACCGGTGGAACGCAGCCGCATAACAGGCACCTCCCCTGCCGCCAGCTTCGCCTCGACCTCCTCGTAGGACAGATCGCGGCATTTCGCGTACTGTCCGTAGATGCCCGGATTGATCTTGTTTGCCTCCTGCATGGCGCGGATCTCAGCGATCTCTTCTTCCGTCATGAAGCAGGGATAGGCCTTGCCTTCCGCCACGAGCTTCTTAACGAAAGTCTTGTAGATCGCGCTGCGCTCGCTCTGCCAGTAGGGGCCGTAAGAGCCCGTCTCGCCGTCCGCCGTCGCGCCTTCGTCGAAGCGGATGCCGAAATAGTCCAGCGCGTCGATCAGCATGGGAACAGCGCCTTCGACTTCGCGCTTATCGTCCGTATCCTCGATGCGTAGGAACGCCACGCCGCCGCTGCGGTGAGCCAGACGCTCGTCCGTAAGCGCGCCGTACAGATTGCCCAGGTGGATAAAACCGGTGGGGCTGGGACCCATACGGGTGACCATAGCACCTTCCGGCAGATCGCGCTTGGGATATCTTGTTTCCAGTTCTTCGGGCGTGGTCGTGATGTCGGGGAACAGCAGTTCCGCCAGCTTGGGATAGTCCATATGTTTTAAACCTTTCTCGTTCTCAAAGTTAACCAATTTATTGTATCAAAAAAAAATGCTTTTGTAACTACTCAGCGGATCGAAAGGGACGCGCAGCCCTATCGCCAGCAGCAGTATTACGGCAACCAGACGTTCTATCAGAACATGGATCTGCCGGAGACCGTTCCGGCGAGGGACGTAAAGATCGGACGCTACAAGCACGGTCTGCTTATCGATTCCCTGTATGCTTTCATCATGGTAAGCATGTGACCCTCTGCAATACTCTCCGCGATCAAAGATCCTTCCGAGAAATGATCGCGCCGGAAGTGCCAGGCGATGCAGGCCAGAATATGCTCCGGATCCAGCGCAGCCAGCCGCTCTTCCGTCGGCGATGCCACCCACGCATCGATGCTATTTTCCTTGATTAGCTCTCTGTAATTTGGGACGACGATGCCAGATGCGTAGGCTTCTTTCATAAAGTGACCCATCAGATACGCCATCAGACTGGGATGCTGCTTCGGCCGTTCGTACGCGCTGTAGGCGCGGCAGGCGGCTGTGAGGTCTTCATCATCGCGGATCATCTGCAGGATGGGAATGTACTTTTCAAAGAAGGCGATGCGCTCGCGGAAAACCGGATCGTCTTGCCGCATGCTTTCTGAAATGGCCTTATCGTACACGGCTTTGTCGCTATCCTTTCGAAGCACCCAGACGATCCGGTCAAAGGCATCCGGACAAGACCTTACGACATCGGCCACTGTCTCTGCTGCCGTTTTCGCGGCCTTCTCGATCGGATAGCCAAAGATACCGGTCGAAATCGATGGGAATGCAACGGTTCGAATGCCCTTCTCCTTCGCGCGCAAAAGCGAGGTTCGATAGCAGTTCGCCAGCAGATCTGCCTCCCCCTGTGCGCCGCCCTGCCAGATCGGCCCGACGGTGTGGATAACGTATTGACAGGGTAAGTGATACGCCCCTGTGATCTTCGCATCGCC
Source organism: uncultured Eubacteriales bacterium (assembly GCA_902773665.1). Taxonomy (GTDB): domain Bacteria; phylum Bacillota; class Clostridia; order Peptostreptococcales; family Anaerovoracaceae; genus RUG11894. The sequence continues at coordinate 40,357 of CACYFF010000012.1, forward strand.
GGTCTCGCATCCGTGCAGCGTCCGGCATTCCGCTAAAAGTCCAGGACCGGCAGCGCGATGGATCGCACCGTCAACGCCTCCGCCGCCGAGGAGCGAGTTCTTAGCAGCATTAACGATCGCCTCGACATCATCGATCTGTGTAATATCACCTATAAGTGTTTCTATTACAGTATTACCAACTTTCATTATTTGACCTCTAATCTGTAGCATCTGCTGCCACATTCAGTATATCAGAGGCGCATCTACAAAAGGTCGCTTTAAAGGCGACCTTTAAAGACTACTTTACCTCGATGTTTACAATATGTTCATATTATTTGTGACCTAATTATGTCATGAATATAAAAACGGAGCCGCGTGGCTCCGATATATAGATGCAATTTTAAAAGTCGTCGGTGAATCCGTCATCTCCGAAATCGTCGTCTTCATCGAATTCATCAGCATCTTCAAAGGAATTGCTCTTCTGACGGGAACGTTCCATCTCGTCCATGATGTGTAAGCCAATCAGTTCCTCTTCAAACGTCGCCTTCCCATCCCCATCTAAATCGAACAAATTTCCGAACAAGGGTTTAAACATCCTTTTGCTCCTCCTTATAATAATTGTATTGCATTCCTCATACTGCTTCAACCTCTTTCAACTCCGTTACTGTCCACATAACCCAGAGCCAGGTTCCCCAAATCATTAGCCAGACAGTCATAGCCAGTCTCGTCTTCCAACTAAAACCTCCATGTGCTACAAGTGCAGTTAACCTATCCGTATTGATTGTCATATTCACCAGATTATGCGCAAAATGGACGAGAACCATTGGCCAAACAGATCTTGTCTGCAGGAATATTATCCCCAGCATCAATCCGATTCCTATTGCAGAGATACATTGCCACACAGCCATAATCAACGGAGTTCCCGCCAGAACATTTAACAAATGTGCACTCCCCCAAAGCACAGATGACACGAAGACAATGGTTTTCGGATCCAGAGAGGGGTTCTTCCGAAGACAGAAACTGCAGAACATCATGCGGAAAACAGTTTCCTCACACAGAACACCTCCTGCCAATGTAATGAGCATCTCCCTTTCGATGACAACTCCACCGAACATAAAAAACTCAATACCCAGTGTAAGTAATTCAGGCCAACAGGCAATTAAGCCGCGAACGGTTCTTGTTGTCGGTCTAAGTAGTTGCCCAATAGGCACCTGCGTTTTCGTGATCAGGCAAGCTGAGCTGATGATCATTCCCCACCCTATCGGATAGATCTCTTTCGCTATGAGACTTGGAAAAGCAATCTGGTCGATTATCAGCCCGAACCGGCCGGCAGCCTGGCACCAAAGTACCAGGCTTGCCGCAGAAAAAAGCGTTCGATTCCAATAAACCTGTTTTCGATTATTCATCTATGCAGCCTTCTGTTGATCTTCAGCGAAGAGGTCCAGCAGTTCCTCCCTGGTTAAGCTCTTACGGCCAATCAGAGCTGCTACGATTCGCTCGTGTGCCAATCGATGTTCGCGGAGGATGTTTTCCGCAGAGACAGCCAATTCGCAAAGTTTCTCATCGAGAAGGAATCCCAACTCATCTTTGATGGCTTCGGAGTCCCAATGATGACGAATGCTGCCAATCAGATATCGATAACCATATGCAGCATGTACTGTCGCCAGCTCCAGTATTTTTGCTGCAGCATTTTTCATATCTGATTCCGATCCCAGGTATATTTCGTGTTCGACCAACTGCTCTGCCACGCGCCCCGCCAACAGGATCGTTACGTCTTCCTCGACTTGGCTCACGCTTGGGCATTCCTCAGAACTATAGATTTGTACATGACCGGAACTGTATCCTTGTGGCAATACCGTTGCACCGAGGATGCCGTCTGGATGGAGAACCAATCCGACAACTGCATGTCCAGCTTCGTGTATCGCGATGCGCCGAATTTCGTCCGAATCCAATGAAGGGTTTCCTTCTCGACTCCCCAAAGACATACGCATCATGACGGCACGGACATCTTCTTCTGTAATGTTATTCGCACTACATTCGATCGCATAAAGCCCGGTTTCATTCGCCAGGCACTCCAGCTGTGCCCCAGTATAGCCACCAGTAAGTTTTGCAAGCCTGCCAAAGTCCAACTGTTTGTTGATCTTAAGATGACTGAAGTACATCTTAAGTATCTCCTTTCGGGTTGGCTCATCCGGCACTGTCATTGCAATCAGCCTGTCGAAACGACCGGGCCGCATCAATGCATCTCCCAGGCACTCCGTATCGTTACATGTCGCAACGACCAGTATGTCCTCTGCATCGCTTAAGGCATCGATCTCCTGAAGGAGGATCTTCTTTACTTCATCGTTTCCTTCCATAAAGATGAAGTCACTTGTACCCGCTATTTTGTCTAGCTCGTCCAACAGCAGGACACATGGTGCCTTTTTCCTTGCTTGTTCGAATACCTTTCGAATAGCGACTGACTCATCTCCAACGCAGCAATCCGCGGCTCTCAGCTCCACCATGTTGATCCCTTCATCTGCGATAGATTTAGCCAACACAGTCTTTCCGATACCCGGAACCCCGTACAGAGCAACACCTCTCGGAATTCTTACGCCCATAGCCCGGTACTCTTCTGCATGATGCAGCATATCGCGAAGCTGTGCCAGTTCTCGTTTTTCGTTGTCGTAGCCAACGATCTTGTTATTCATTTTTCCTCCTTGGTTCTTGAAATGTATTTGTTCTTCGCATTCCTCCTTTCCTACCGAAGTACTGTTATTGTAAGCTACAGAAATACAAAAAAACAGGACATATCGTGTCCTATTTTACAAAGAAATATACAAATGATTATAGCAGCTATTTACTCTTCAATTTCTCAATCTCTTCTTTTAGAATATCATACTGACCGTAATTTGTTTCACTCAGTAGTTTATTTTTCAATTCATCGAAATACTTTCCGTCATGTTCTGTTAAAAACATTTTAAGAAAATCGCGCCCGCAGCTATCTCGATAATCTTCCCACCATTTGTAGCATTCTTCCAGACTTTCTTTTGCCCATTCATAAGCATCATCTGAAATGTTTTCTCTTTTGTACAGATTTAAACTGATTCTCGGATCATCTTTGTCTACTGTGTGAGTTGGGAAACATGATAATTCTACTCGCAGCTCATGATCTTCCTGCGCATAGAAATCAATCATAGTTTCCTCATCATCTAACACTGCATAAGCAATGATCTTTGCAGCATCTTCGCTATCTGCTTCAACGTAGAAAGTATCTGCAGCAAATGTTTTATATCCCGTGATTTCATATAATTCCGCCATAATATATCCTCCTAACGATTATTCAAAGCACACAACGACCCCATTATATCCTTTACGCTTCGTTTCACCTGTTTCAGTATCCGCGTAAAAAACATAATAATCTGATAACTTGACAACTGTTCCTCCTTTTTCAAAGCCTTTGAGCGTGTTCCCGCCACCTTCAATTGGCTTCATACATGCGATTCTGTCTCCTAAGTGAATAGCATGGCCAACTGCATCTACAGGGGTATCCTCTGTTACTGAGGGAAATTCAGAGGATATCTTTACTAATTTGGGATACGATTCACCAGTTTTATCTGGCATATATTTAGCGACCTCATCGGAATTCAACACCCGAGTAACCAGCATGCTCTTCGTTCCAACATTTTTTTCAACAACAGCAGCCTTGATAACAAATTTATATGCTCTTGGATGATAAACAATTGCTACAGTATCGCCAATTTTAATATCGGCACCATCAAAATCCTTCACTTTAACCTCCTGATACAACAACTAATTCGTTTGTGGCATTTAAGTCTCGTTTACATTTCGTGATAGGGTTATATTGATAGTATAGCTGTGGGTCTTTCTTAAACAATTCTATTAATTGATTTCCTATTCTATCCTCGGTATACTCTTCGTCTCTATATTTAATATTTACAAGGACATCATTAATGCATAGGGCTAACTGCTGAAAAAACAAATGTCCATTGATGTACCAACACATTTTTTGAATCAGCGCAATCTCATCGGAGTCTAAATTTAGCAAACCTTCACATAACCATTTTTGAATTATTCTCTGATCATCCAGCGCAGTAAGCAAATCTGTTTCCATATTGCAATGTGATTGATATGCATTGAGAAACTGATTTATATATGCTTTTCCGAATCTATAACCATATTCTTGAATTGCATGTTCAATTTCAGAATCAAAACCCGTATTATACATACGTCTAGGGCCATAAATCTTTTTATCATCTTTTCCTATAAAGTATGTATGCGTAATATCTTTAAAATCGCTATTTTCCCACTGAATAGACGTGTGTTCCAAAATACCCTGATGTACAGTCAGATGGATCACTTTAATTATACCAGCCAACAATAGGGGTGCGGCGTCTTTAATAGCATATTGTTTTACAAGTTGTTGATACAATGTGTCCATATAACATAAAACCAACATGGTTTCTTGATCATGAGTCTCAGTTATAGCTAGCGCTCTACATTGGTCTTCACCTTCGTGCTTATTTAGATCATTATCTATTATTCCGTAGCACTTACCTTTATATCCATCTACTGAATCGATAACAAATTCATGTGCTCGATAATCATTTATCCAACTCGCTGAGACTTTAATAGTCTGCTCGATCTCTTTGAATTGCCAGATCGGGTCAAACGTCAATGGAGTCTTGAATGGAGATGCAATTTTATTGCCACCGATAATTTTATAGAGACGATTGTCAATCTTCCCTTCTACAAAAAGTGTTATACATTGAATCCCATTTTTCTTCCGGCCAGAACCAGCGCGATCTTGCACCATTTTAAGAAAAACTGGTATATGCTCTTCTATATTCATCTGTCTTCTGGTAATTGTTTTATTGTTCATGTTCCACTCCGGTTATAAACTCGACATTTCCTGAAGCGATAAATGGAGAATGTGAGGCGATGATTACCTGTGCCTCCATATTCTTAAAGCGCAAAATATCTAATACCATATTTGCGAAATGCTGCTGCCATATTAAATGAAGCGATATCTCTGGTTCATCAATCAACAATACAGAACCTTCTTGCATTCTGAAAATTAGGTCAAAAATAACCGCAGCAAGGTTAATTTCACCTGATGACAATTGCCCTGGTGAAAGAATCACTCCTGTTGCCAGTGACTTGAATTGAATCTGACCATTTTCCCCTATTATTGGAGTCTTTATTGTAAGATCGTCATCATAGTAAAGATTTCGGAATTGTTCTTTGAAATAGTCAAAATTCGTCGAAAGAAAATGCAATTCACATATTGAGTCATAAAGGGCTTTACTATCCTTATTAATACGGCATTTTTTAGGGTCGTACGCCACACAGCCTTCAATGTAATTGCGGACTAGTTTAAGTGTCTCACCCCTGTCGGCATGATACAAGCCTTTTGAAACAACCTCATCAAACATATTTACAGTTTGTTCTTCAACAAACAGAGGACTTTTCTTCGTTTGATTTTCATAAACAATCGTGTAAATTGTATTCCAAGATTTCGACAAAGCATTACTGAAATAATTTACAAACGCCGGAGTCTCATACTTTTTAATCAGTTGTTCTATCTGGTTCCAATTATTAATCCGAAAATGAACATATTGATTTCTTAAGTTTTGTGAAAAGGCCGCAAAATCATTTATCCGATTCACTTTTGTGAAATAAAATACATTATGATTAATATTGACATTTACAAGCAACCTTGATAATTTCTCAAAATGCTCATCTATTAATTTATTAAGAGCAGAATCATCTGACCGTTCTATCTTTAAAAACAATGTCTCACTTAATTCTCTATTTGTTTCTGAAAAACCACGTTGGTTCAGCATATTATTATAAGAAATATGCAGCCCATCGGTTTGATGGGTTGCAATGACGCTTGCCCCACCCGCAAAGTTAATGGTGAACATATCATATGGAGTATCGAGCAATCGTATTGCATTTGTCAATTTTGCACCAGGATCTTGCGGGTTGGTTAAAAGACATTCCATGAGATTGAATATTGTAGTTTTTCCAATCGCATTGGGACCAACAATAACAGAAAAATCATTTTTCATTATTATTGAATAGGACAATTGTCCAAATAAACCTTTTACAGAAACTTTCGTGATAAAATCAGCTCGCCTTATGCTACATAAGAATTCGTACTGTTTTTTGTAATGCTGATAAAGATCTCGACCATCATAGCACAACTCACTTCCCGGAATGAGCCATTTATGAAGCAACTTAGAGATTTTATAATATTCTGAAGAATACTCATTAACCCACGATTTGATATTCAAGACGATTATTTGTCTTGCTGTATCATCATTGCTATGCATGATTTCTTTTAGCTTAGTATCAAACACATTCAAAATCAAACAGCCAATAGCAATGCTAATGCGCTGATTAAATAAGCGTAATTCTTCGTCTGATTCACGCATATCCATTTTACAAAATTCACATTCCGAATCTGTAAAACTTAAAGGCTGGAATCCGCAGTTCAAACACATAAAAGACGCATACTTCGCGTATGAAGGATAATTAATTCCTTTTAAATATTTTTCAAACCCAAATTTCACCATTTTTCTACTACTTAAGTTTTATGTTTTCTTTCATACCAAACTATTGTAAACAGTTATTGAAAGGAGCTTCCCTAAACGGGACAAATGCATACCATCAATTTAAGATCAATTATAGTATAGCATGTGCATTTTCTACCAAACAAGGACAGATCCCGTCCTACTCCCCCAAAAAGCAGGGACATCTTCCGCGAAGATGTCCCTAACCTCTATTTGAAGCGCATTGGCGATGTCAGATAATGCATCCAAGGAGTGGATTTCGCCGCTCACCCACCTCCGGACGGTGCGGTCAGACACATGGGCAAGTTCTGCAAATTGCTCCTGTGTTATACCGCGTGCAATAAGTGTCTGCTTCAGGTACCTTCCGACTTGTGCCGACAGGTCCCGATTTGTGCATTGACTCATTCAGCCTCCTAACACTTCAGTGATTCAGTTGTCTTGCCGCAGTCAAACGCGGTGAAACTGATTATATAAAAAGCGTTAGGAGTTGTAAAGCAGTTATTCAGAAATAATCGTAATCTTATGCTTCTTTTTCTTTGTTAGTTCCTTCATCTGTCTAAGAATTATCTTAAACCAATGACAAGTATCTTTATCCAATTCATAAAAACCCGCCCAATGTGTCAAGTAACGCCACTGTGAATAGACTGCGGACCCTAGTAGGTCAACATCCTGAATGGAATTGATCATAGCATCTAATTCTGTAGAAGGGATCTGTGAGCTACCAGGATACAACCTATCGAATTCATGACTGCAGTCCATTTGAAATCCTAGAGAAGCGCATATATCCCCAAAGTTCTCTTCGAACTCAATCTTTGTCAGTTCATGTGAAGAGAACCTTTTTGTCCAGGATTTTGAAAACTCAAAGATCGTCTTCTTCCCTTCATAATCAGATTCTGGATCATCTTCAAATCCCCAAAGATCATAAATTGGGATATACCTGCGAATGATTTTTGAAATTGGTGTTTCTATATTTCCATATGATGGCACCATAATGTCTTCGATAAGAGGACCGAAGGTATGACGTATACTGCCATCTTCATATCGCACACAAAGATCATATTCACCGCAGTCTACGGTCACCACATCGGACTCGATTTTATTGACCAATTCTAGTAGAAACTGAGCTTTCCACGGTCCGATATTGAGCTGTCGTTTCCTACAGAAACCTTTCCCCTGTTGTAATTGTTTATAGTTGCGAGCAGCGAACCAAACCCGGCCAGAAGATGAAACTGTCAGATGTTGCTCTACTTCGTCTATTGGAGCTGGCGCTAGACCATAGGCGATGATATTGGAAATGAGTTGGATACTTTTGATTCGCATAATGCTTTACACAATTATCTCTATACTATCGTGCTTACTTGATTGGCACTTTATATATTATTGTACTTAGCCCCATTTTTATGGTCAATGCGTTACAGATATTATCTGCAGCATCTGATACCACTTTCAATATAGCAAGACCTCTCTACAAAAGATCGCTTTTAGGAAAGTGGTTTTATATCCCCATCACGACATCCATGGCACTTCTCGTTGCAGTACGGAAATCACCGGTGTCAGTCGCATCGCCCAGAGTATAGGTATCAATGCCTGCAGCCCGAAGTTCCGTAGCAAACGAAGTATCTTTAGGTTTTTGTCCGGACGCGCAGATCACTATGTCGCAGGCGATCGTATGGATATTGCCCTCCTTATCTCTGCACTTTATTTCGTTTTTCGACACTTCTGTAACAGTGTTCTCTAAATAGATATCTGTATTTGCAGCATCCAGGATCTGCTGATTATGCTGCCGATGAACCATGTTCTGTTTTAAGGAGAGCCCGGGCAGCATTTCGATGATGCTGATATGATTGCCCTTCTCTATGAGAGTATGTGCGATCTCACAGCCGACCGTACCTCCGCCGATGATGACGATCTCCTTATTTTCAGGATAGTGCACTGTATCCCGAAGTACATCCCAGCCATCCTCTGCGAATTCGATGCCGGGCACAGGAGGACGGGACGGAACGGAGCCAACCGCCAGAAGCGCTACATCCGGCTTTCTCTTCAGGATCTCTTCTTTTGTGATCGTCACCCCAAGTTCTGGGACAACTCCGACCCTGGCCAGTTCTGCAATAAACCAGTCCTTCGCATCCAGGATCGCCTGTTTATAAGGAGGAAGGCCTGCCAGCTGCATCTGTCCACCGAGCTTATCGGTTTTTTCCACTAAGGAGACATTGTGGCCGCGCTTCTTCGCAATGATAGCAGCTTGCATGCCTGCGATACCGCCGCCGACTACCAACACATTCTTTGGCTCATACGCCTTCCCCGGATTATGCTCCGTTGCTTTATCTTCAAATCCTGTGTAGGGATTGATCACGCAGCGGATGCTTCCACTCTTCGGACGGAACTGCGCGAAACAGCCTTCTCTGCAGGATAGACATTTACGAATCTCATCTGCATGGCCAGTCTCAGCTTTCTTTGCCCAGTATGGATCACAAAGCATCTGTCTAGCCAGGAAAACCATGTCGGTCTTTCCTTCTGCTATTGAATCTTCACACATCTGGGGATCTCTGAGCTTTCCGACAACACCAATCACCGCCTTGTCGACATATGGCTTAATCGCTGTAGCATAGGGAATCCTTCTGCCATCCGGCAGCCACTCCGCTTCTGTTGCATTGCCATCCGGGCCCTGACCTACAGAACAGTCAATCAGATTGGCGCCGGCCTCTTCACACATCTTCGCGATTCTTCCACCTTCTTCTAACGTCATTCCGCCTTCGACTTCCTCGCAGGAAGCAAATTTAAGGGAGATAATCTTCCCAGGTGCCAGTTCTTCTTTTGCTACTTGAATGCATTCCAGCAGAAATCTTGCACGGTTTTCCGTAGAACCACCATATTCATCGGTCCTACGGTTTGTGAGCGGACTCAGGAACTCGTTGAGCAAATAATCATGGGCTGCGTGAAATTCGATCCCGTCGAAGCCGCAGCTTTCGATGTTTCTAGCACAATCTCTCACTTTATCCAAAAGATAATGGATCTCTTCTACCGTGATTGTTCTAGCCGGATTTGCCTCACCTGAAACAGCATTGCTTCCGCTCTCATCCGCCCATGCAGTTACCGGTTGTTCTCCGTCATTAAACTCAGGGAAAGAAATGAAGCCTGCATGGCCAATCTGTGCGATGATCTTAGCTCCAAAAGAATGGACTTGTTGGATCAGCTCTGCCCATTCAGGTGTGACGTTCGGGTTATTAAAGCATGGCTCTCTCCTACTCTGCTTCCCATGTGGCCAATCGATGGGAGAGATCTCCGTTACGATAAGCCCTGCGCCGCCCTTTGCCCTCTCCAGATAATGTGCAACGGCTTTGGGCGTAAGCGTTCCATTCATGGAAAAGTAGCAGGTATCCATCGCCGACATGCCGATGCGGTTCTTCAACCAGATATTGCCCACGCGGATGGGCGAAAACAGATGCGGATAGTATGGATTCATAATGTGCCTCCTCTTTTACAGCAAAGAATGCTTTATCCCGACAAAAGAATGGTTTAATTTATAAATCTATCCCTGAAAGATCTATGCAGTCAGCCACACGCGTTAATATAAGCCCTTTTTCAGAGCTCCGATCTATATCTGGGCAAAATGTTCCTATGTACCGATAAGGAGCATCTGGGCTTGCTTTGGCAAAAGTAATCCATAATGAACGTCCTTTGCGAACATTGTCCATATCGACAAGTTCATAATCGCTTCTCATGCAAATCTCTTTGCCATCTGAAGACAATTCATTTATCCAGCTCTTTACTGTGCTCCAGGGAACAAGTCGGCCGCCTTTTAACATAGGGAGTTTAGGGAACCAAAGATGGAAGCCGCTGTTTAGAGGATAAGAAGCCTGCTGATAACCCTTGAGTTTACGACCTGTACAAGCATTAATGACTTCATAAATATAATCAAATGTTGGAGAGGACTCAATTGAAATAACACCTAAACGATCCCCCATTAACTGATCATCGTTCGTATCGACAGCCATATCTTGTATCGGAAGATCCGGCTCAATAGTGTTCTCTTCTTTATCACAAAGCGGAACATCCTCAAGGTAATAATATGTATGACCTTGTAAGCCAGGCTTCGCAAAAGGCTGTTTGATATCACCGACTTTATTTAGCAGATAGAAGACATACGGTCCGTCTGAACTAAAACCAAATTCGCTGGAGCCACGTATTTCAACATACTGCTTAAGCCGTCTAAAATCGTCAGAAGGAAGAGCAAACTGTGCCGTTTCGATTTGTCTTGGGTCACATACAACCTTCGATGCAACCATAAACAACTCGTGCATGAATCCACCCTTTTCTCTGAATGTAACAAACGGACAACTATATTTAGTACGAAACCCATCAGTTGCAGGATGTGCGTGTACATGCGTTTCTAAGATAATTTCATATGTTGATCCTGCAGGCCAAGAAATAACATCGGGAGACAGTGATTGTTCTTTCATAATTGCATACCAACTTTCTTAAAATAAAGACCTTCCTTCTATTCTCCATTAAGTGCTGTTTAACTTTATACATCATTTAAGACAATCTATCATCCTTTGAATTATCTCTTTTCCAGAGGTAGACGCCTTAACCTTCAACATGCTTTCCAAGATTAAAATTGATTCTTCATCTGTGATGTATCGATAAAGACCCGAGCCCCATTGAGGGTTATCTGGGTATTTATTCTGAGCGTAATAGTCATGGAAACGTAGCCGTCTGGCTTCATCCATAGAAAAACTTATTCTCAAATCCGAATCTGCTTTTGCGAATCCCGCAATTTGATCTCCATCGCCTTCATCACATTCACCAATAATAAAGGCTGCAAAAATAATACGATCCAATTCCCTCTTTGACCCGGGTTCTCTTGTTGTTAAGACACATAAATGCCCCGGAGACACGTTTGGCAGTCTTCGCATCGTCCCTTGCATGGGGCCAGGGCGATTATTCCCTCCAGGGAAAACCGTCCAAATCTTTAACAATGATGATTCCGTACAGACTTCTTTTTCGGAAACGGCAGCATGTCTCAGGAAAGTATTATCTAACAAATTTCTATCTATCTTGCCGTCATAGTATTTTCGGCAGGGACAATCCGGATTACTACACCATGCCCTTTTAGCAGTCTCAATATTGTAACGAATCATACTGTCACTGCATTTACCATGAAAACCTATGTGGTTTTCACTTATACCCCCATCACAATAATTACATTTAAACGCATAATTTAAGGCATCTGTTCGCTTTTTTGAAGAAGACTTTGGGGCTTTGTTTGTTTGTTTTGAAGCGGACTTACTAATCATTGTGTCGTTCTCAACGCTAGAGGATAAGCCTATGCTATTGTTATACAATTTCGTCAGTTTCCTCTGGA
>CACYFF010000013.1 GCA_902773665.1 uncultured Eubacteriales bacterium
GGGTAGTCCGGCTGCATAAAAACAGCCAACAACATTGCTGTTGCTGGCTGCGAAAATCTTATGATTTTTCACTGTCCACTTGACGGGTAGCAGTTCATTTCGATGCGCGGTTTTGTAATGCTGGGATATCTGTGCTATTCCACTTCCCTTATCCCTTCCAGGATCTTGGACTTGGCGCGCCGCTTCGGATCGATGGAGATCTGCACGCGGGTGACGATCGAGATCAGGATCCACTCCAGGATGAAGTAGATGATGGCCACCGCGATGAGGGAGAAGAAGGCCTGATAGGTGCGGCTGCGCACCAGGTCGCCCATCTTCGTAAGGTCCATAACGGCGATGTAGCCGACGACGGATGTCTCCTTGATGAGGGAGATGACGTCATTCTTGTAGATCGGCAGGAAGTGCTGCGCTGCCTGGGGCAGCAGGATCTTGAAGAAGCTCTGGGTGTCACTGTAGCCCAGCGCCTTCGCGGCCTCCGCCTGTCCTCTGTGCACCGCGTTGTTGCCCACCTTTAGCATGTCGAACATGCTGCAGCCGAAGATGAGGGTAAAGCCCAGGATCGAGATGGCGGTAATGTGGGACGAGTTCGCGAAGATGACGAACGAGAGGATCATCAGGAACACGACCGTCGGAATGCCGTGGATAAAGCCGTCGAAGACGTTCATCACGCGGTTGGCCAGCGGGTTGCCGTGGCGGCAGAGCATGTAGACCGCAAAGCCGAATAGCGTACCGAAGGCGATGGAGCACAGGGTGATGAGCAGCGTGGTGCCGATGCCCTGCGCAAACAGCTTCCAGCGGTCTTCCTTAATAAAGGTTTTGTAAAAGCTGTCCTTAATGCCGTCCATAAAGTGGACGCCGTCCTCGGTGACCCCCTCCAGCACGAACACGATGTCGCAGCTGTAATACGGATCGGTCAGCACGGAGGCTTCCGCGCGCTCTTCATCCACGACGATGTTCATGCCGAAGTCGTATTTACCCGCGATAACGGCCGGGGCGATGGAGTCGAATTCCATGGCGTGGAACTCCCAGTTGTAGCCATAGGCTGCGCAGAAGTTCATCATGAATTCCACGTCGTAGCCGGAGAATTTGCCGTTGCTCTCGAAGGAGAAGGGCTCGTAGCCGCCCTCGATGGCGATGGATACGGTGCCGTTCTCGCCGGTGGTCTCGGGGATCGTCTCGATGACGCAGGTGTTGGGGTTCCAGTTGATGACCCAATAGTCATACAGCTTGTCCAGCCAGCCGTTCTCCCGGCCCTGGGCGATGAATTCCTGCAGTTCGGCGAACAGTCTGTCCTGCTTGTCGTTGTTGCCCACGATGACGGCGAAATCCGAAACGCCTACGGGCTCTTCCAGCCGCACTAGTTCCGGATGCTCGAAGCGCTGGGCGTAGAAACCGACTTCTTCGATCAGGTAGGCTGCGATCTTGTTGGATTCCAGCGCCGGGATCATGTCGTTGGGCATCTTGTAGTAGTACCAGGTCTCGCCCTCCAAGTCGTCCTTGATGTGGTCTTCGTAGAGCACGCCGGTCTGGACGCCCAGGTCCTTGCCGTTCAGCTCTTCGATGGAGGTGATGCCGTTCTTGGTGGGTGCCTGCTCTGCGAACACGGCGGCCGGCATGGCCAGGTTCGTCAGCAGGAGCAGCGCCGCCAGCAGCAGGGAAGAAAAATTTGCGATATTCTTTTTCATGTCTCCTAATCCTCCCATCTGAAGCTGATCTTGGTGTGGTTGTTGTACCATTTCGGCGAATTGATGATCTCCTCGTCCACGAGGGTCGTCGTGGGTTCCGCCAGGATGGTGTTGAACAGTTCGTTGTCCGAATCTCTCGGGTCGAAGTGTTCGCCGGCGTATTTCAGCTCCAGGGAGAGCACGTCGCTCTTCTCGGAGTAGTCGATCTGTACGAAGATGTTCGGGTTCGAATGGAGCTCGAACAGGTTGTTGACGCAGATCTCTTCCAGCGCGAGCTGCAGCTTGGACGTTCTTTCGTTCTCGATCAGCAGCTTTTCCGCGTATTCCTGCAGCTCGTCGATGACCGGTTCGAAGTCGAACTCGTCGCTCTCGATGCGGTAGCTGAGCGTGGACAGACGCTGGATGAACTTCTTGGTGTTGTACTGCCGCGGTTCCTCGAAGATCTGCTTCGGCGTGCCTTCTTCATAGATGCCGCCCTCGTCCATGTACCAGACGCGGTTGGAGATCTTGCGCGCAAAGTCCATCTCGTGGGTGACGATCATCATCGTGCGGCCGGTCTTGGCGATCATGCGGATGATGGACTGGACTTCGCCGATCATGGAGGGGTCCAGCGCGGAGGTGGGCTCGTCGAACAGGATGATCTCCGGGTCCATGGCCAGCGTGCGCGCGATGGCGATACGCTGCTGCTGACCACCGGACAGCTCGTCCGGATAGGCGAGCGCCTTGGAGGACAGACCGACCTTGGACAGCAGGTCCATGGCCTTGTCGTAGGCTTCCTGGCGGGAGCGTCCCAGCAGGGTGATCTGCGGGTTCATGATATTCTCGATGACCGTTAGATGTCCGAACAGGTTGAAGGACTGGAACACCATGCCCATCTTCTTGCGGACTTCGTTCAGGTCGCACTTGCCGTCGTTGATCACCTGGCCGTCCACGATGATCTGGCCGGACGTGGGTGTTTCCAACATGTTGATGCAGCGCAGCAGCGTGGATTTGCCGGTACCGGACGGCCCGATGACCGCGATGATGTCCCCGCTGTTGATGACCGCGTTCACGTCCTTCAGAGGCGTGGTGTCCTCGAATTCCTTGCGTAAGTGTTTGATCTCGATCATGCGTCTCTCCTCCGTTGTCGTTAGGATAAAAAAGGCAAGAGAAGAGTACGATATATGGGGGTAAAAGTCAATCATTTTTATGTTACAATTACAATACGGTTTAACATTTTTTAAGGAGGCGAATGATGGATAACTTTTCGGTAAGCAACTAGAAAAAGCTGGGCTTCGGTCTGATGCGTCTGCCCAAGAAGGGGGACGAGATCGATATCGAACAGACCTGCATTATGGTGGACAAGTTCCTCGAAGCAGGATTCACCTATTTTGATACCGCCTGGGCCTACAACGGCAGCGAAGAAGCGATGCGCAAGGCCCTCATCGAGCGGCATCCCAGAGAGAGCTACACCGTGGCTACGAAGCTGGCCGCGTGGATCAAGTGCGAGACCAGAGAGGACGCCATGAAGCAGTTCGAGACGTCCCTGGAGCGCAGCGGCGCCGGCTATTTCGACTACTATCTGCTGCACAACCTGGGCGAGCACCGCACGAAGTTCTACGACGATTTCGACATGTGGTCCTTCGTCAAGGAGAAGAAGGCGGAAGGCCTCATCAGGCATATCGGCATTTCCTTCCACGACAAGGCGGAAGTGCTGGAACCCATCCTGCAGGCCCATCCGGAGATCGAGTTCGTGCAGCTGCAAATCAACTACGCGGACTGGGAGAGCCCGCGCATCCAGTCGCGCCTCTGCTACGAGCTGTGCCGCAAGTACGACAAGCCCGTCGTCATCATGGAGCCCGTCAAGGGCGGCCTGCTGGCGAACCCGCCCAAGCAGGTGGCGGATATCTTTAAAGAAGCCGATCCCGAGGCGTCCTGCGCTTCCTGGGCTGTGCGCTTCGCGGCGGATCTGCCCGGCGTGCTGGCGGTGCTGTCCGGCATGAGCAACGTCGAACAGATGGAGGACAATCTGTCCTTCATGAAGGATTTTGAAGGGCTCACGCCGGAGCAGAGAGTGACCCTGGACAAGGCCCGCGCCGCCATGGAAGCCATCCCCATCGTGCCCTGCACCACCTGCAACTACTGCGCGAAGGTGTGCCCCATGAACGTCGGCATCTCCGGCACCTTTAACGCCTTCAACACCCTGACGGTCTACAACAACATGGATAAGGCCAAGGGCGATCTGGATTTCCAGGTGAACAGCCGCGGCAAGGCCAAGGCCATCGAGTGCATCAAATGCGGCGCCTGCATGGAAGTCTGCCCGCAGCATCTGGAGATCCCCGATCTGCTGGAGAAGGCGGCTGCAGCGCTCAAGATCGAATAGTTTCCGGAACGGTGGGGACGGTTCTTTGACCCACAGAAAGGATACGAATATGAAGACATTATTGCTTTCCAAGACCGACGTGCAGAATGCAGTATCCATGGACGACGTGATCGTCGCCGTAGAAGAAGCGTACAAGGCGTATCAGCAGGGCCAGGTGGAGCAGCCTCCCATCCAGGGCATGGAGATCCCCGAGCATAACGCCGAATCCGACGTAAAGTCCTGCTACAACCACGCAAACCACATGTTCTCCATCAAGACGGTGGGACTGTTTAAGGATAATATCAAGGGTCCCGGCAAGTTCGCAGCGGCGGACGGCGGCAAGCTGCCCAACATGATGGGCAACGTCATCCTGGGCGACGGCGAGACCGGCGGCACCCTGGCGATCATGGATGCTTCTCTGATCACCGGCATCCGCACCGGCGCGGCGGGCGCGATCTCCTGTAAATACATGGCCAGAAAAGACGCTCACGTGGCAGCCGTGTTCGGTGCAGGCGCACAGGCCCGCATGCAGATCTTCGCGCTGGCGAAGGTGAGAGACATTACGGAAGTCCGCTTCTACGACAAGTTCGGAACGCCCGAACTGATGGCTGCTTACAAAGCCGACGTGGAGCGGGAGACCGGCGCCAAAGCGGTCGAATGTGCCACCGTGGAGGAGGCCTGCAAAGGCGCGGATATCCTGATCTGCCCGACGCCTTCCCGCGAAGCTTACCTGAAGAAGGAATGGATCCGTCCCGGAACCCACATCGTGGAAGTCGGTGTGGACGGCGCCGGCAAGCAGGAGATGGAGCCGGAGATCTTCGGCATGGCGTCTAAGGTCGTCTGCGATTCCATTGCGCAGTGCCTGGCCAGAGGCGAGACCCGCAATGCGATCCAGGCGGGCTGCCTCAAAGAAGAAGACATCTACGGCGAGATCGGCGAACTGGTGCTCGGAAAGAAGTCCGGTCGCGATAACGACGAGGAGATCACGATCTTCGATACGACCGGCATGGGCATCCAGGACAACACCACCGCGGAAGCTATCTACAAAGTTGCGCTCGAAAAGGGCATGGGCAGCTGGTTCGAGTTTATTTAGCGCATAGGATTATGATATACTACTCCCTGGGTGGGTCATGCCGCTCAGGGAGGTTTTTGTATGAGAAGAAAAGACAGACAGGTAACAGATTTTAACCGCATCGTCAGCATCATCGACGAATGCCCCATCATCCACATCGCGCTGAACGATGAGCCGTATCCCTATGTGGTGACGGTGAATTTTGCCTATAAAGTGGAGGGCGAACAGGTGTATTTCTACATCCACGGCGCCAAGGCCGGCCGCAAATACGAACTGATGCAGAAGAACAAGAAGTGCGGGTTCTTCATGGAGGTCAACAAAGGCATCAAGGTGATGCCCGAAAAGAAGGACTGCACCACGATCTACCGCAGCGTGGCAGGCAACGCCGAGATCGAATTTATGGAAGGCGACGACGCGTTCGAGGCCGCCAAGGTCGTCATGGCCCGCTATCCGGAGACGGAGACCGCGCCTTACAATCTGGCGAGCGTTCCCCACACCTGCTTTGCGCGTTTAAAGGTCGTGGAGCTCAACGGCAAGGCCAATCCCGGCAAGCCGGACATCCAGGAATAGAAAGGGGAGACTCATGGAAAACAAACCCGCCAAGTATGTCTGCGGCGCCTGCGGCTACGTCTACGATCCCGAGGTCGGTGACCCGGCCAACAAAGTCGCGCCAGGCACGCCCTTCGAAGAGATAAAAGGTCTTTATATGTGCCCGGTCTGCGGTCTGGGGAAGGCCGTGTTCAAGAAAGAAGAATAGTAAAACGGCAGGCAAAACGCCTGCCGTTGTTTATTTTGACGTATACTTTGCCAGCATGCCGGCGGCCTCCGCGCGGGTGAGCGGGGCAGAAGCGGGCGCGCCGGCAAGAAGATCTGCGAGATCGGCTTTCATAGCGCCAGAGCCCGTGCAGTCGCCGGGATCTTCGGATCTCTGCGGTGGAAGGTTTGCCGCTGCCCAGAGATACAGCGAGAAGACGTTTTTAGGCACCGGATCCTGCGGGCTTACGCCTTCGGGGAGCGGCAGGGCGATCTCTCTTTTCGCTTCGTTTTTCGCCAAGATCTGCGCCTGGGCGTACGTCAGATACTTCTGCGGGGAGAAATGCGTTCCGTCCGTGCCCGCCATCTTGCCGGCCCGGTAAATGGCCAGCACCTGGCTGTAGAACGGATCGGTCGCCCGCACGTCGCGGAACGGCATGCCGAGATACGCGGAGGACGTGCCGGCTTTATCGCCTAACACCGATCGCCAGGGATTTTCCGGGCGGGGATCGGTGGGGTCCCAGCCGTTGTTCTGGGCGTCCGCTATGTGGGTCACCAGTGTGTCCGGCTTGCCCAGAGGCCCCGGAGAATCCGCATCGTAGACCACGACCTTCGTGCCCGCCGGAATATTGTCGAACACCCACTTGGCGTCGGCGGTCTGCAGCCGCACGCACCCCCGGGAGGCATAGCCGCCCAGCATGTTGTATTCGTAAGTCATCAGGGTGGAGGGATCGCGCCGGTTATAGCAGACGGAGTGGAATAGAATGGCGCCGTTGAAGCGGGTGGCGTACTGCCCGTAGCTCCCGTCCACCATGTACATCCATGCCGCGCGGTTCGAGACCGTAAAGGTGCCGGGCGGCGTGTCGAAGCCGGCCCGTCCCGTGGAACAGACCATGGCGCGCACGGGGATGCTGTAATAGCCGTTGTCGTCGAGGCCGTATACCGTCGTTGTCGCGGCTCTCCGGTTCACCATGACGAAGTAGGGAGAACCGGTGTTTTTCGTCGCAGCAGCCGTCTCGGGACTTGCGGCGTAACTCGGCACGGCGGTGCAAAACAGGAGCACAGCCGCCAGCAGAAAGGTTAGTTTTCTCATGATGTCTCCTTGACGGGAAAATGAACGGGGGAGAACCGTCCCCATGTGTTCATTTTACCATAAATTCCGCTTGTTAGAAGGGCGCAAGTACGCTATTATTAAGTGTGGTGCGATATCCGCACCTGTAACTTATCGTGAGTTGAGAAAGGCAAGAACCATGACAGAACTCAGACTTATTTTCAAGGATCCGGCTGCATATGCCGATAAACAGATCGAAGTGTGCGGCTGGATCAGAAACAACCGCAACTCCAACGCTTTCGGGTTTATCGAGCTGAACGACGGAACCTTCTTCAAGTCTGTTCAGATCGTATACGAAAAGGAGTTCCTCAGCAATTTCGAAGAAGTGGCGAAGCTGCCGCTGTCCACCGCGCTGGTGGTAAAAGGCACGCTCGTGCTTACGCCGGAGGCGAAGCAGCCCTTCGAGATCAAGGCGGCCGAGGTGACCGTCGCAGCGCCTTCCGATCCGGATTATCCGATCCAGAACAAGCGCCACAGCCTGGAGTACCTGCGCACCCAGCAGCACCTGCGTCCGAGGACCAATCTGTTCTCCGCGGTGTTCCGCGTCCGCAGCGTTGCCGCTTATGCGGTCCACAAGTTCTTCCAGGATAAGGGTTACGTCTATGCCCATGCGCCTCTCATTACCGCGTCCGACGCGGAGGGTGCCGGCGAGATGTTCCACGTTACGACGTTCGACCTCGACAACGTTCCCAAGACCGAAGACGGCAAGGCCGACTTCTCCCAGGACTTCTTCGGCAAATCCGCCAACCTCACCGTTTCCGGCCAGCTGGAAGCGGAGATCTTCGCACTGGCGTTCAAGAACGTCTACACGTTCGGACCCACGTTCCGCGCAGAGAACTCCAACACCGCGCGCCACGCCTCCGAATTCTGGATGATCGAGCCGGAGATCGCGTTTATGGAGCTGCCCGAGATGATGGATCTCATCGAGGAGATGGTGAAGTACATCATCAACTTCGTGATGGAGCGCTGCCCGGAAGAGATGAACTTCTTCAACAGCTTCGTGGATAAGGGCCTGCTGGCCAGACTGGACAACGTCGTTTCCAACGACTTTGTGCGGCTCACCTACACCGAAGCCATCGACATCCTGGAAAAGGCGGTCGAAGGCGGCAGAAAGTTCGAATATGCCGTTACCGGCTGGGGCATGGATCTGCAGTCCGAGCACGAGAGATACCTCACCGAGGAAGTCTTTAAGAAGCCCGTGTTCCTGACGAACTACCCCTCCGCGATCAAGGCGTTCTACATGAGAGAGAACGAAGACGGCAAGACCGTCGCAGCCTGCGACCTGCTGGTCCCGGGCATCGGCGAGATCGTCGGCGGTTCCCAGAGAGAAGAGCGCTACGACGTGCTGAAGGGCAAGATCGAAAAGCTCGGCATGGATCTGGATACCTATTGGTGGTACCTCGAACTGCGCAAGTACGGCGGCGTAAAGCACTCCGGCTACGGCCTGGGCTTCGAACGCATGATCATGTACCTGACGGGCGTTTCCAACATCCGCGACGTGCTGCCGTTCCCCAGAACGCCGAGAAGCGCAGATTTCTAAGGGTCACAGAAGAAAACCCGTTCCCAAAGAACGGCGTTCTATGATAAAATAAATCGTTACGTCAATAACTGTTCACTAATTTTTTAGGAGGATGTTCCCAATATGAAAGGCTACAACACCAGCAACATCAGAAACATCGCCCTCCTTGGCCACGGCGGCACCGGTAAGACCACCTTCCTGGAAGCCTGCCTCAAGGAGACCGGTGTCATCAGCAGAATGGGCAAAGTCGAGGACGGCAACACCGTATCCGACTTCGACAAGATGGAGATCGAAAAAGGTTATTCCATCTCCCTGTCCATCGTTCCCGTCGAGTACAACAAGGTAAAGATCAACTTCCTCGACACGCCGGGCGTTTTCGATTTCGTAGGCGAAGTCAACTCCGCTTTAAAGGCTGCTGAGGCTGCCGCGATCTTCGTAGATGCATCCTCCGGCATCCAGGTCGGTACGGAGAAGGCCTGGGCAAACTGCCAGAAGTTCGGCGTTCCCAGATTCTTCGTCGTCAACAAGACCGATAAGGAAAACGTCAACCTGGACGAGGTCATCGAATCCCTGAAGGGCAAGTTCGGCACCTCCGTCGTTACGCTGGACGACAAGGACGCCCTGAACGAAGCCATCGCCGAGACCGACGAGGCTCTGATGGAAAAGTTCTTCGAAGGCGAAGAATTTACCGATGAGGAATTCAACAAGGGTCTGATGACCGGTATCGCCAACGGCGACATCTGCCCGATCATGTGCTGCTCCGCCATCAAGGAACAGGGCATTAAGGAAGTTCTGGACAACTGCATCAAGTACGTTCCCGCTCCCGGCGGCGAAGTCGAAGCAGAAGAAGGCACCGTTGCTTACGGCGACGGCCCCGTTGTTGCCTACGTCTTCAAGACCATCGCCGACCCGTTCCTCGGCAAGATCTCCCTGGCGAAGGTCATTCGCGGCAAGCTGACCCCGGCCATGATGATCTACAACCCCGATGCGGAAAAGGACGAAAAGCTCGGCTCCATGTTCTTCCTGCGCGGCAAGACCCAGGGCGAAGCGCCCGAAGTCAAGCCCGGCGACATCGTAGCCCTCGGCAAGCTCCAGGTGACCAAGACAGGCGACACCCTGTGCGACAAGGCCAACCAGGTCAAGCTGCCCAAGATCGAATTCCCGCAGCCCACGCTGTTTACCGCTATCGAGCCCAAGGCGAAGGGCGACGACGCGAAGGTCGCTGCCGGCATCGCCAAGCTCAAGGAAGAAGATCCTTCCTTCAGCTTCGAGAGAAACGTTGAGACCCGCCAGTCCCTGCTGGGCACCCAGGGCGATCTGCAGACCGGCATCCTGCTGGCTAAGCTGAAAGACCGCTATGGCGCAGGCGTCGAAGTCGTTCCCCAGAAGGTTGCTTACAGAGAGACCATCAAGGGCAACTCCGACGTTCAGGGTAAGCACAAGAAGCAGACCGGCGGTTCCGGCCAGTACGGCGACTGCTACATCCGCTTCAGCCCGTCCACTGAAGAGTTCGAATTCGAAGATGCCACCGTCGGCGGCTGCGTACCCAAGCAGTTCATTCCCGCAGTCGAAAAAGGTCTGCGCGAATGCATGGAGAAGGGTCCCCTCGCCGGCTGCAAGTGCCAGAACATCAAGGCTGTTCTGTACTACGGTTCCTACCACGCGGTAGACTCCGACGAAATGTCCTTCAAGATCGCCGCTTCTCTCGCGTTCAAGAAGGGTATCCAGGAAGCCAAGCCCTGCCTGCTCGAACCCATCATGAAGCTGGATATCCTCGTTCCTGAGGATTACGTAGGCGCCGTTATGGGCGACCTGCCCACCCGCCGCGGCATCGTTCTCGGTATGGAACCCCAGGTCGGACAGACTCTGCTCCACGCCGAAGCACCGCAGGCTGAACTGTTCAGCTATGCCAACGATCTGCGCGCTATGACCCAGGCCAGAGGTTCCTTCACGCTGTCGTTCGACCGCTACGAAGAAGTTCCCGGCCAGCTGGCTCAGAAGATCATCGAAGCTCACAAGGCAGAAGAAGAAAGCAAGTAATGAACTATTGGGGACGGTTCTCTTTAGATCATTTTGATCGAAAGAGAACCGTCCCTTTCAGTTAACTGCAGAAAAGGAGGCAAGAACAGGATGTACAAGATCTACAGCAGCCCTCTGTGCCCGGATTGTCGGGAGTGCAAGGCGAATTTCGATGCCCATGGCATCGCCTATGAAGAAGTTAACATCACCGGCAGCATGGCGGAACTGAAGGAATTCCTCAAGCTCCGCGACAGCGAAGCGGTGTTCGCACCCTGCAAGGAGCGCGGTTCTGTCGGCGTTCCCGCCATCGTCAAGGAAGACGGCTCCATCGAGCTGGATTGGGAAGCCATCCTGAAGGAAAAAGGACTGCCCGTCGTCTTCAAGGAGACGAACGGCGCCATGTGCAGCCTGGACGGCAGCGGCTGCTAGGATAATAGAGTCGAAAAAACGGGGACGGTTCTCTGTCTCACTAATGTATTAGTGAGACAGAGAACCGTCCCCGTTTCAGTTTTCAAACTAAGCCGCCTTCGCCGCCCGTCTGTACGACAGCGTGGTCGCCAGCATGAGCACGATCTCGCCGCCCAGGAACAGAAGCAGCGCGCCGTTGTAGTTGCCGGAAGCGTCGTACATAAAGCCGATGACGGAGGTGATCGCCGCGTTGGCGAGGGTGTTCAGCATGTTGATGGAGGGATAGACCTTCGCATGGATCGCGATGCCGAAGATGTCGCGGGAGAGCAGAGCCGTGCCCACGGAAGACAGGGAGTAGCACAGACCGATCATAAAGGCCGCCGCGTACAGCATGGCGCCGGAATGGATGCGCATCAGCATGACGATGCCGGCGATGACCATAGCGCCCCAGATCCACACGCTCTTCTGGATGCCGATGCGGTCGGTGAGCCATCCATAGGCCAGCTTGCCGAAGGTGTTGGCGATCATCGCGGCAGACACCATGGCGGAGCCCACGGCTGCGGTCTGCCCGTAGCTGTCGGCGATGCCGGAAAAATGCGGGATGTAGGCCGTGGCGCAGGAGGCGATGCACGCATAGATCAGGATGAGCACGTACAACACCGGATCGACCTTGCCGGGTTTGGCCGGGTCACCGGCGGGTGCTTTCGCCCCGGCGGCTCCGCCGCCCAACACCAGCACGTCGTAGCCTGCATCTTCCGGTTTGATCCCCAGGGGGAACAGGATGCCGGGCAGATAGAACAGCACGATAAAGGCAGCCATGGCCAGATAGCCGGCCCGCCAGCCCGCGCTCTCGATGACGGCGGACAGGATGGGGGACAGGATGGCGCCGGAGATGCCCGCGCTGCAGAAGATGAGGCTGGTCATGAGACCGACCTTGCCCGTAAACCAGTTGTTGATGACGATGGTCACCAGCACGGTGCCGGCGGTACCTGCCGCAACGCCCCGGAATACGCTCAGGAGATACATGGGCCAGATGGAGTTCGTGAAGGCCAGCAGCGCGGTGCTGCCTGCGAAAACGACGGCGCAGAGGAGCGTGATCGTCCGCAGCTTCATATGTTTCGCTGCCCAGGCGCCGGTGATGCCGCCAACGGCGCATCCCAGGGAGGCGATGGTGTGGGCCATGCTCACGTCGCCCCGCCCGATGCCAAAGTCGGCGGCGATGGGGTTGAAATACAGGCCTGCGACGTTGAACAGGACGCCGAGGCAGTTGCTCATCATGCCGCAGAGGGCGGCGATGAGCATGATGTGGCGGGATTGGAGCTGTTTCATGAAGATCGCCTCCTAGAACATCCCGTACAGCGCGATGAGCGCGGGGATCGTGATGAGGCTTAAAACGGTGGTAACGGTAAAGATGCCCGAGGCGTAGCCCGGGTTTTTCTTATGTTCGATGGCAAACATGGTGACCATGGAGCCCATGGGGCAGGCGGCTGCGGTAAAGGTGATGAGCGCCACCATATACGGAATATGCAGCACCCGCAGGCAGACCGCAGAAAGGACCGGTACGGCGAACAGGCGCATCACGGTGACCAGGTACAGCCGTTTGTGCTTTAACGCTTCCGCGAAATTGCTGCTGGCGATGATGGCGCCGGAGATGAGCATCGCAAGGGGCGTTACGCAGTTGCTGATGCTGGCGATGGGGGAAGCGATAAACTGCGGCACGGGGATCCGCAGCGCGTAGATGAGGATGCCGATGGCCATGCAGATCATGTTGGGGGAGATAAAGACCTTCTTCAGGTTGGAACGGTCCATGGATCCCGTCATCAGCAGCACGCCGTGGGTCCAGATCAGGAAGACGTAGACCAGGTTGATGGCGGACAGATAAAAGATCGCGTCGATGCCGAACATGGCGCTCATCAGGGGCATGCCCATAAAACCCACGTTGCCGTAGACGATGGCCATGCGCTCCACCTGCCAGTCGGGGTTGTTTTCCTTCTTGATGACGATCATGCCGAGCAGGATGCCTATAACGTGGATGAGAACGCCCATGGCCAGGGAAAGGAACAGCCCTCTGGTCTTCTCCGGGTCATACCCCTGCATGTAGCTGTTGAGGATAAGCATGGGGCAGATGAGGTTGAGCAGAAATTTCGTGAGGGCGTCGCGCTCTTTGTCTCCGATAAGTCCGAGCTTATAACCGCCGATGCCGATGATCACCATGATCATCATCTGACCGATGGCTTTGGCGGCGATCGCTGTAAGATTGGTATCCATGTTGTCTCCTGTATCTGTTTTTGGCCCGCCGGAAGGGGGCCGCGTACCCATCTACTATATTACAGGAACCGCTTTTTTTCAAGGCTTGCGCCGTGTATAATTACGATATGGACATGCGATTCGGAAGACCCTTTACAGGGCAAAAACTGGACGAATTAAAGGCGTTTCTGGCGTCTTTGGAACTGGATTACGACGACGGTGTGCAATTTACGGTGTGCTGCCTGGACGACGAGGGCGAGATCATCGCTACGGGTTCGCTGGACGGCCACATCTTTAAGTGCATCGGCGTATCGGAGGAGCACCAGGGGGAGGGGCTGACCGCCACCATCATCACGGAACTGCGCAAGGAAGCGTTCGCGAGAGGCGAAGACCACCTGTTCCTGTTTACGAAGCCGAAAAACAGGCTGCAGTTTACGGACATGGCGTTTTTCCCCATCGTAGCCACGAAAGACGTGCTGCTGATGGAAAGCAAGAAAGACGCGGCGAGGAAGTACGCGAAGAGCCTGGCGGAGCCTTGCGAAGGCGAGATCGGTGCCATCGTTATGAACGCCAATCCCTTCACGGCGGGTCACCGGTACCTGATCGAAAAGGCGCTGGAGCGGGTGGAGCTGCTCCACGTGTTCGTGGTGTCGGAGGACCGCAGCTACTTCTCCTTTGCGGAGCGGTGGAAGCGAGTGCAGGAAGGCACGAAGGATCTGGACCGGGTGCGCCTGCACGAGACGAAAGAATACATGATCTCTTCGGTCACCTTCCCCACGTATTTCATCAAGGAAAAGGCCCGGGCGGAGGACGTGCGCTGCGCGCTGGATCTGGCCATTTTCGCGGATGTGTTCGCGAAGGAGATGGGCATCACCGTGCGCTATGTGGGCACGGAGCCGCTGGACCCGGTCACGGCCCGCTATAACGAGATCATGAAGGAGACGCTGCCGGCGAAGGGCATCGAAGTCGTGGAGGTGCCGCGCCTTACCATAAACGGCGAGATCGTGAGCGCCACCAAGGTGCGGGCAGCGCTGGAAGCAGGGAAGAATAAATAAGGAGGACAACATGGAGTATTACATCGTGGATGCGTTTGCGGAAAATCTGTTCGGCGGCAACCAAGCCGGCGTGTGCGTGCTGAAGGAGCCTATCGACGCAGAACTGATGCAGAACATCGCCATCGAAAACAACTTTTCCGAGACGGCGTTTCTGGTGAACAAGGGGCCGGGACGTTACGACCTTCGCTGGTTCACCCCCGGCGGCGAGATCAATTTCTGTGGTCACGCCACCATGGGCTCGGCCTATGTCGTAAAGCATTTCCTGGAGCCGGAGCTGCCCGAGGTGCATTTCGACGCCATGTGCGGCGAGCTGATCGTGCGCTACGAGGGCGACCTTCAGGTGATGAACGCGCCCAGATGGGTCGGCGAGAAGCGGGAGATCGGAGCCGATTGGGAGGAAAAGCTCGGCATTAAGATCCTGGACTGCATTAAGACCAGAGATACCATGGTGCTGACGGACGACGTGGAGAAGCTTCGCACCATGCATCCGCTGGAAGGCGATATCCTGTCCATCGAACCGGACATGTGCCTCATCGTAACGGCGCCCGCTGCCGGCAGCAAGGAAGACTGCGACTTCGTCTGCCGCGTGTTCGCTCCGGCCGGCGCGATCTACGAAGACCCCGTCACCGGATCGGCCCATTCGACGCTTATTCCCTACTGGAGCGAAAAGCTGGGCAAGGACCACCTGGTGAGCCACCAGATCTCCAGAAGAGGCGGCCTTTTAGTCTGCGATGACTTAAAGGAGACCGACCGCGTCGAGATGGCCGGCCACTGCGTCTGCTACCTGAAGGGCGAGCTGCAGCTGTAGGGATCGACATGAGTTACGCGAAGATAAAAAATGCGCAGGAGCTTACGGACCACAGCAGCCGGGATGCCCGGGAAAAGGTGCTACAGCTGACGGACCGCGTGCTGCAGAAGCTGGACCAGCGTGTGTTTCTCAAGCAGTTGATCCGGCGGGAAGGCTCCGTTCTGCGGATCGGAGAGCAAGTCTACGATCTGGCGGATTACGAGCGGGTCTACGCGTTTACGTCCGGCAAGGCGGGCAACCACATGGCCCGGGCGTTCGAGGACATCCTGGGCGATGATCTTACGCTGGGAGTAACGATCGTAAAGATGCTGGACGAGGAGGACGTCTACCGGAACACGGAAGTGTTTGTCGGGGGTCATCCGCTGCCCAACGAAGAGGGCATCCGGGGCTGCCAGCGCATGATCGACCTTTGCGAGCAGATGACCCCGAGAGACCTGCTCCTCGTGGGCCTGTCCGGCGGTTGTTCGGCGCTCATGGGCTATCCCTCCAAGGGGCTGACCCTGGAAGATCTGCAGGAAGCCACCGACGTGATGCTGAAGGCCGGCATGTGGGTGATGGATATCAACGACATCCGGGGACATCTGTCGCAGACCGCGCGGGGCCGGCTGGGCCAGCACGTGCACGGTGCGAAGATCCTCTGCTTTGAATTGTGGGACGCCACGGGGCTCGTGATCGACGATTACACAAAGCCCGTGCCCATCATGGGAACGCCGGTGGGCTACGATACCATCACCTTCGAAGACATCAAAAAGATCATCCATACCTACGGCATCGAGGAGAAACTGCCGCCGAGAGTGGCGGATTACCTGCTGAATTACGACCCTGCGGAGGAGACGCCCCAGAGCCTGCCCAACGACGTGGACTACTATATCGTCGGCACGCTGCCGGATTCGGTGAAAGCGGCGGAAGAAGCGGCTGCGGAGATGGGCGTACCCTGCCATGTGCTGACGACCTATACCGACGGGGAGAGCCGGGATTTCGGCACCTTTATGGCGTCCGTCGCAAGGGAGATGCAGTTTTCCGGCCGGCCTTTCGCAGCGCCCTGCTTTATCGTATCCGCCGGGGAGACCACGACCCGGATCGAAGACAGTTCGAAGATCGAGGGGCATGGAGGCCCGGGGCAGGAGATGTGCGCGGCCTTTGCGCTGGCGGCGGAGGGGCTGGAAAACGTCTGCCTGCTTTCCATCGACAGTGAGGGTACGGACGGTACGACTCCCGTTGCCGGCGGGATCACGGATGGCACGAGTTTGGCCAGTGCCCGCGCGCAGGGCATCGACCTGCGGAGGGCGTTGGCGGGTCACGCGACATATGAGGCTCTATCGGCAATAGGCGATACGGTGACCACCGGCAACACCGGCACCAATCTGTGTGACTTTAACGTTCTGTACGTAGGAGCGAAGGAATAGATGAATACGAAGATCAAAGATCTGAAGGCCCGGGCCCTGATCGACTGCAAGGGCAAGCCGCTGTTGGAGGTGGATCTGATCACCGAAGACGGCGTGGTGGGGCGCGCAGCCTCGCCCTCCGGCATCTCCGCGGGAGAACACGAAGCGCTGGTGCTGCGGGACGGCGACCCCTACTGGTACAACGGCAACGGGGTATATAAAGCGGTGGAGATGGCGGAACAAGTCGTCCTGCCGAAGATCCGCGGCCTGGACGTGCTGGACCAGAAGGGGCTGGACGAGACCCTCATCGAACTGGACGGCACGCCGAACAAGTCGCATCTGGGCGGCAACGTGACGAACAGCGTGTCGCTTGCTGCGATGCGGGCGGGCTGCCAGATCCTGCACGTGCCCCAGTACCGCTACCTGAACCCCGGCGAGATCCGCACCATTCCGCTGCCGACTTCCGACATGTTCGCGGGCGGCAGCTACGAGGAAGATACCATGCCGGTGCAGGAGGTGACGATCGTGCCCTTCAAGGCGGCGAGCATTTCGGAAGCGACGGACATTCTGTGCCGCACCTATGCGAAGCTGCCGGAGGTGATACGGGAATTCCAGAACGGCAGGCGGCCCGAGATCGGCGCGATGAGCGAATATATGGCGCCGTCCACGGACTTTATGGACTGTCTCGCCATCCTAAAAGAGACGGCGGTGCGCTGCGGGTGCGAGGAAAAGATCGCCTACCACCTGGACTGCGCCTTCAGCGAGATCTACGATGCAGCGCGGGGCACGTATCGCTACTGCGGGCGGGAAGTGGATCTGGAAGAACTCATCGGCATCCTGAAGCCCGCTACCGAACAGTACAACATTCTGTATCTGGAAGATCCGGTGGACGAGAACGATTGGGATGGATGGGTCAAAATGGCGAAAGCCCTGCCCCGGACCACTCTCTGCGGCGACGATCTGACGGTCACCAACATCGAGTACATTAAAAAGGCGCTGGACATGGGCGCCTGCGGCGCGTTCGTGTTTAAGCCGAACCAGGTGGGCACGGTGACCGAGGCCATGGCGGCGCAGGCCTACGCGGTGGCGCACGGCATGTTCTCGATTCCCTCCATCCGGGCAGGCGGCGTCTCCGATGACCCGGTAGCGGACATGGGAACCGCCGGCGGCGCAGCGGCCGTAAAACTGGGCCCGCCCAAGTTCGGCCACGCGGTGCACATCGTCAATTCGCTGCTGCGGGCGGAGAGCGAACTGCCCGGCGCGAGGCCCTTCGATTTTACCGGTTTTGTAAAATTCTAAGATGGATAGAATAAAGAGCGAAGAACTGAAAAAGAAGATCTGCAGTGCAGAGGAAGCGGCTGCCCTGGTGACCCCGGGAACCGTCGTGGGCGTAAGCGGCTTTACGTCCGCCGGCTACCCGAAGCTGGTGCCGGGCGCGCTGGCCAAGCGGGCGGAGAGCGGGGAAGATATGCGGCTCACGCTGATCTCCGGCGCCTCGGTGGGGGACGAGCTGGACGGCGCGTTGGCGCGCAGCGGCGCCGTGGCAAGGCGCTATCCCTACCAGAGCAACAAATCCCTGCGGGCGGCCATCAACGAAGGGAAGATCGCCTACGCAGACATCCACCTGGGGCAGCTGTCCCGGCTGGTGCGGACCGGCGTGTTCGGACCCGTGGATACAGCGATCGTCGAGGCGTCCGCCATCCTGGAAGATGGCTCCATCGTTCCCACCATGTGCGTGGGCAGCGCCGACACCCTGGTACAGTGCGCGCGGCAGGTGATCGTGGAACTGAATACCGCTGTTCCCGACCTGACCGGCCTGCACGACATCTACACGCCTCAGATGCCGCCGCACACGAAGCCGATCCCCATCTGCCATGTGTCCGACCGCATCGGACAGCCTTCCATTCCCTGCGATCCCGCGAAGATCTGCGTCATCGTCCTGTCGGAGACCCCCGACGCCGGCGGTCCCGGCACGGCGCCGGATGAGGTGACGGGACGCATCGCGCGCAATCTGGTAGCCTTCCTGAAGGGCGAGCAGGCAGCCGGCAGGCTTTCCGATCTGCTGCCGCCGCTGCAGTCCGGCGTGGGCGGTACCGGCAACGCCATCCTCTCGGAATTGGCGCATTCCGGCATGCAGGGCCTCAGCCTGTACTCCGAAGTGCTGCAGTCCGCCGTTCTGGACATGATCGACAGCGGCACGGTGGCCTTCGCTTCCGGTTCCGCGCTGTCCTTTACGCCGGAATATCAGCAGAAATTCTACGAAAACTTCGAAGAATACAGAAAGAAGATCGTGCTGCGGCCCCAGGAGATCAGCAACTCCGGCGAGGTCATCGCCCGTCTGGGGGTCATCGCCATCAACACGGCGATCGAGGCGGATCTGTCCGGCAACGTCAATTCCACCCACATCGGCGGCAGCCGGCTGATGAACGGCATCGGCGGCTCCGGGGACTACGCGCGCAACGCCGGGCTCACGGTCTTCGTGACCCCGGCAACGGCCAAAAACGGCGCGCTGTCGTGCATCGTGCCCTGGGTCTCCCACGTGGACCATACGGAGCACGACACGGACGTGCTTATTACGGAGTACGGTGCTGCGGACCTGCGGGGTAAAACGCCCTACGAGCGGGCCGATCTCATCATCGAGACCTGTGCTGCGCCCACCTTCCGGCCGCAGCTGCGCGAATACATGGAGCGTGTAAAAAAAGAATGCCGCGATCACCACGGCATTCCTGTGCTGAAATAGTGTAACGGGAACCGTCCCCGTTAGCCATCATCTCCGTTTGTTCAGCTGCAGCTCTTTTACCCGCTGCGCCAGATACAATAAAGACCCGTTGTCCACCCGGTACGTGATCTCCACGACCGGGTGTTCTTTTGCAAAGGCATGGAGCAGTTCTTCCT
This sequence comes from uncultured Eubacteriales bacterium, assembly GCA_902773665.1. GTDB lineage: Bacteria > Bacillota > Clostridia > Peptostreptococcales > Anaerovoracaceae > RUG11894. The sequence continues at coordinate 19,299 of CACYFF010000013.1, forward strand.
CTTCTTTGGTGCAGATCCGGGCGATGCCCGAGGGCACACAGACGAAATCCAGGTTGCGGAGGAATGTCTTCATGTCCGTCTCGTCGCCGGTGATCTTGCGGAACACGAAGACAGCCTGGCTTGCATGGCGAGCCGCCGCAGTCTTTGCCAGCACCGCGAAGCGTTCGCTTCCGGCAAAGATCCCAAGACGGCCTTTTCCCAGCCGGGAGAGGGCGGCGATGCTCTCCGGGGTCAGTTCGCTGCAGACGCCGAACACCCGGTCTTCCCCTAAAAGGGGCGCGAGCTGCTCGTAATGGGTCATCGTGGTGACCGCCAGATCCACCGATCCCGCCACCCCCTCGGGATTCGACATGGTCTCGTACAGGTCCTTGCGGAACACCTCTGCCCCGGACAGTTCGTACAGCGAACGCACCATCATGGCCTGGGTCTCCCGGCAGCATTCCACCGCCGCGATGGAGACCAGCGTTTCGCGCTGCATGCGCTCCCGCATCTTCAGGTCCAGAAAGATGTTGATCTCCGTGGGAGAGAACCGCATGCCTTCCATCAGGTCCAGCATGTGGTCGATGGCTTCCATGGCTTTGTCTTTGCGGCTTTGGATGGTCTCCTCCTGCCAGGATACGAAGGTGCCTTTGCCCCGGGTCTTGCTGATGACCCCCGAACTTTCCAGATCGTCGTACGCCCTTTTGATCGTGCCGCGCGCGATGTTGAGCTGCGCCGCCAGCTGGCGCACCGTGGGCAGCTGGGTACCATATTCCAGATGCCCTTTTTTGATCTCTCCCGTGATGGCTCCCGCCACCTGCCGGTAGATGGGTACGTCCAGGTTTTCGTCCACCTTGATGTCGATCGTTACGTCCATATCCGCGTCCTCTTTCCGCGCTGCAAAATTGTATCAGGTACAATGGCGCCAATTCCGGCGGTGACCCCTCCGGATTCCGGCAACTCCTTGAAATCTACACAAAAAACCGAATTTTTTCGTCCAATTTCGGGTCATCCCCTGTTGCAACTTATTATATATCAATTTAAAATCTTGGCATAGAACAATTTCGTTTTTGCATAACCAACGAAGGAACATCAGAGGTGGAAAGAACAATGGAAAAGAAAACACTGGTACTCGGCGTTATCGGCGCAGACGTTCACGCAGTCGGCGTATCGATCCTGAACCGCGCTTTTCTGGATGCAGGCTTTGACGTGGTCAACCTGGGCGTTATGGTAAGCCAGGAAGAATTCATTTCAGCCGCCATCGAGACCGGGGCAGACGCGATCATGGTCTCCTCCCTCTACGGCCAGGGCGAGCTGGACTGCCGCGGCCTGAGAGAAAAGTGCGACGAAGCCGGCCTGAAGGGCATCCTGCTCTACGTCGGCGGCAACATCGTCATCGGCAAGCACGAATTTTCGGAAGTGGAAAAGAGATTCAAGGACATGGGCTTCGACAGAGCCTTCCCGCCCGGAACGGATCCCCAGACCACCATCGACTGCCTGAAAGAAGACTTTCATCTGAACTAAAAACAGACATTTAAGGCTATGAGACCCGTACTTTTGATCGACTTCGGCAGCACCTACACCAAGGTGACCGCCGTAGATCTGGAAACTGAAGAACTGCTGGGCACTTCCCAGTCCTGGACCACGATCCAGACGGATATCGGCGAAGGTTTGGCCGATGCCGTAGCCAAACTGGAGGAAAAGACCGGACCCCTGCAATTCGAAGCGCGCTATGCCTGCTCTTCCGCAGCCGGCGGACTCCGGATGATCACCAGCGGTCTGGTGCCCGAACTCACCGCAGAGGCAGCCAAGCAGGCGTCCTTAGGCGCCGGCGCCAAGATCCGGGGCGTGTACTCCTTCGAACTCACGGAGGACGATATCGAGGATATCGACGCGGAGCACCCCGACATCTTCCTGCTCACTGGCGGCACCGACGGCGGCAACAAGGAATGCATCCTGCACAACGCGGACATGCTGGCCACCTGCAAGACGGACTTTCCCGTGGTCATCGCCGGCAACCGCAGCGTTGCCCGCACCTGCGCCAAGAAACTGGAGGGCAGGGAAGTCCACATCGTGGAAAACGTGATGCCCAAGTTCGGCGCCCTCAACATCAAGCCGGCACAGGATAAGATCCGCGAGATCTTCCTGAAGCGCATCGTGGAGGCCAAGGGCTACACAAAAGCCCAGTCCCTCATCGATAACATCGCGATGCCCACCCCGTCGGCCATGATGCAGGCCATGCAGCTGCTGGCGGAAGGGTGCGAAAACCCGGACGGTTCCAAGGAGACCGGCATCGGCGATCTGCTGGCCGTGGACGTGGGCGGCGCCACGACGGACATCTACTCCGTGTGCGACGGTATGCCCAGAGCCGGCATGGATACGATCTTCAAGGGACTGCCCGAACCCTACATCAAACGGACCGTGGAAGGCGACATCGGCATGCGCTACAGCATCCACGGCATCGAAGAGGCGGTGGGGACAGGCTACATCTCCCAGCTGTCCGGCATTCCGGAAGACCGGTGCCGCGAGATGATCGACTATCTCGGACGGAACACGGAAGTCGTACCCACGGACGCGGAGAGCGAGGCCCTGGATTTCGCTCTGGCGAGCGGCGCCATCAAGACGGCCGTCACCAGACACGCAGGCAGGCTGGAAGAGTTCTACACCATGAACGGCATCGCCTACATGCAGACCGGCAAGGACCTCAGAGAGATCCGTCAGATCATCGTTACGGGAGGATCACTCATCCACACCAAGCGGACCGGGAAGATCGCTTCCGCCGCTTTCTGGGATCCCCAGGATCCCTTCTCATTAAAACCGAAACAGGCAGACATCTGGGTGGACAGGAGCTATATCCTGGCAGCCATGGGACTGCTGAGCGGTTATTACCCGGGAACAGCCCTCAGGATCATGAAAAAGGAGCTTAAAAAGGATGGATATCAAGAATAAGAAGATCTCAGACGACGAATTTTACCGCATCAGAGCGGAAGTCCTCACCCAGTGGCCCACCGGCAAGGACGTGGATTTCCAGGAAGCCGTCGAATATCAGAAGTCTATCCCCGAGGACAGACGGTTCGGCGCTAAGCTGATCAAGGCCAAGAACGAAGGCCGCACCCTCACCCAGCCCAGAGCGGGCGTTGCGCTCATCAACGAGCACATCGAACTGCTGCAGCACCTGCAGGATGCAGGCGAAGCAGACCTGCTCCCCACCACCATCGACAGCTATACCAGACAGAACCGCTATGAAGACTGCGAGAACGGTATCCGCGTTTCCCAGCAGGAAGGCCGTTCCATGCTCAACGGCTTCCCGGCAGTCAACCACGGCGTACAGGGCTGCAGACGGGTCATCGAAGCCCTGAAGACCCCGGTGCAGGTCCGCCACGGCACTCCCGACGCCAGACTTCTGGCAGAGATCACCTTCGCCGGCGGCTTTACCTCCTACGAAGGCGGCGGCATCTCCTATAACCTGCCCTACACCAAGAACGTGCCCATGGAACGCACCATTCGCGACTGGCAGTATGTAGACCGTCTCACCGGCATCTATGAAGAAGCGGGCGTCTCCATCAACAGAGAGCCTTATGGCCCCCTCACCGGCACCCTCGTTCCTCCCTGCATCTCCCACGCGGTAGCCGTCATCGAAGCGCTGCTGGCTGCGGAGCAGGGCGTTAAGAATATCACCGTCGGCTACGGCCAGGGCGGCAACCTGCTGCAGGACATCGCAGCCATCCGCTCCCTGGAAGAGCTGACCAACGAATATCTCGAAAAGTACGGATACAAAGACGTGATCGTCACCACCGTGTTCCACCAGTGGATGGGCGGTTTCCCCCAGGACGAGGCAAAGGCCTTCGGCGTTATTTCCTGGGGCAGCGTAGCGGCGGCTCTCTCCCGTGCGACCAAGGTCATCGTCAAGACCCCGCACGAAGCGGCCGGTATCCCCACCAAGGAAGCCAACGCAGCAGGACTGCGCTGCACCAAGCAGGCCATCTCCATGCTGGCAGATCAGAGCTTCGGCGACACGCATCTGGCGGATGAAAAAGAGATCATCAAGCGCGAGACCCGCTGCATCGTAGACAAGTGCTTCGAACTGGGCGACGGCGACCTGGCGGTCGGTGTCTGCAGAGCGGTGGAAGCCGGTGCGCTGGACGTTCCCTTCGCTCCCTGCCGCGTTAACGCGGGCAAGATGCTTCCCGCCAGAGACAACCAGGGCGCCATCCGTATCCTGGAACCGGGCAACCTGCCGTTCCCCCAGGACATCAAGGATTTCCACAGAGCCAAGATCGAGGAAAGAGCGAAGTTCGAAAAGAGAGACGCTTCCTTCCAGATGGTCATCGACGACGTTTATGCAATTTCGAAGGGCAGACTCGTAGGCCGCCCCAGAAAGTAGTTTTATAAAGGAGAAACAAAACCATGAAAATCTTAGACGTAGTTTGTTCCAAGGGCCGTACCGGCTTCTACTTCGACGATCAGCGCGCCATCAAGAAGGGCGCTGCCCACGACGGCGTGTTCTATCAGGGAGCTCCCGTAACGGAAGGCTTCACCTCCGTCAGAATGCCCGGCGAATCCATCTCCGTGCAGATCATTCTGGAAGACGGCCAGGTCGCATTCGGCGACTGCGCGGCTGTTCAGTACTCCGGTGCAGGCGGCAGAGATCCTCTGTTCCTGGCCAAGGACTTCATCCCCGTCATCGACAAGTACATCAAGCCCATGCTCGTAGGCAGAGAGGCCGATAACTTCCGCCAGCTGGCAGCCGAGATGGAAGCCATCCAGGTCGAAGGCAAGAGACTGCACACCGCCATCCGCTACGGCGTTTCCCAGGCCATCCTGGACGCTGTCGCCAAGGCAAAGCACAAGATGATGTGCGAAGTCGTCGCCGAAGAATACGGCTGCGAAGTTTCCGACAAGCCCATCGACATCTTCACCCAGTCCGGCGATGACCGCTACGACAACTCCGACAAGATGATCATCAAGCAGGCGCAGGTTCTGCCTCACGCTCTGATCAACAACGTCGAGACCAAGCTGGGTCCCCATGGCGAACTGCTCGAAAAGTACGTCGCATGGCTGAGAGACCGGATCCTCAACAACAGAGCGGACGAGAACTATAAGCCGATCTTCCACATCGACGTATACGGCACCATCGGCGCTGCGTTCGGCAACACCAACTTCAAGGCTATGGCCGACTACCTCGAAAAGCTGGCCGAGACCGCTAAGCCCTTCCACCTCCGCATCGAAGGACCCATGGACTGCGATACCGACAGAGAGACTCAGATGCTGGCTCTGAAGGGCCTCACCGAAGAGATCGACCGCAGAGGCATCGACGTCGAACTGGTTGCTGACGAATGGTGCAACACCCTCGAAGACGTCAAGTACTTCACTGATAACCACGCCGGTCACATGGTCCAGATCAAGACTCCGGACCTCGGCGGCGTCAACAACACCATCGAAGCTGTTCTGTACTGCAAGGAACACGGCATGGGCGCTTACCAGGGCGGTACCTGCAACGAGACCGACCGCAGCGCTCAGGTCTGCACTCAGTGCGCAATGGCAACTCAGCCCGCTCAGATCCTGGCCAAGCCGGGCATGGGCGTAGACGAAGGCTACATGATCGTTTACAACGAAATGCAGAGAGTTCTGGCGCTGAGAGCTGCCAAGAAGGCCTGCGGCTGCAAGTAAGCTGTGCAATGTGACCCTATAGGGTCATCCCATAAGCCCGAAGCAACGCCTTCGGGCTTTTTCCAAACGAAAGGAAATCCGTTATGAATACACTGAAAAAGGCTTCCTGCGGCACCATGGAATCCAGCGACGCCTACATGGAACTGGAACCCATCGAGGCGGGTACGCAGATCGAGCTGCAGTCCGTGGTGGAACACCAGTTCGGCGATTCTATCCGCGCGCTGGCGGCAGAGATGCTGAAAGAGGAAGGCGTAGAGAACGTTAAGCTGAGCATCGTCGACAGAGGCGCTCTGGAGTGCACGCTCCGGGCACGTCTCGAGACCCTCATCGGCAGAGCGAGAGAGGAGGCAGCCCATGCGTAGATCCATGCTGTTCCTGCCGGGCAATGCCCCGAACATGATCTTAAGCGGCGACTGCCTCGGCGCAGACGCCATCATCCTGGACCTGGAAGACGCTGTCGCGCCCGATCAGAAGGACGCGGCCAGAGTGCTGGTCCGCAATGCCATCAAGTACCTGCAATTCCCCGGCGTGGAGAAGATCATCCGCATCAACTCCCTGGATACGCCGTACTGGAAGAAGGACCTGGACGAGATGGTCCCCTTAAAGCCGGAACTCATCATGACCCCGAAGACCTCCTGCGCAGCGGACGTGCTGGAATTCGACGCCTACATGTCCGAACTGGAGGACAAACTGGGCTTCGAAAGAAATACCGTTAAGCTGCTGCCCCTCATCGAGACGGCGCTGGGCGTGGAGAACGCATTCGCTATCGCCTCCGCCAGCAAGAGAGTCGCAGCCATCTTCCTCGGCGCGGAAGACCTGTCCGCCGACCTGCACTGCAAGCGCACGAAGGAAGGCAAGGAGATCCTGTACGCCAGAGGCCGCATGGTAATGGCGGCAAGAGCGGCGAACGTGGACGTCTACGACACCCCGTTCACCGACGTGAACGATGACGAAGGCATCCGCATCGACGCAGAGTTCGCCAAGGGTCTCGGGTTCACCGGCAAGGCCAGCATCTCCCCCAGACACGTCGGCGTCATCAACGAGGTGTTCAGCCCGACGCAGAAGGATATTGATTACGCCTACGAAGTCATGGAAGCGATCCGCATCGGCAAGGAGCAGGGCAAGGGCGCTGTCTCCCTGCACGGCAAGATGATCGACGCACCCATCGTGGCGAGAGCCCAGCAGACCATCGACATGGCCGTTGCGCTGGGATTAGGAAGGGAGGAATGCTAAATGGATAAAGTCGTAAAGACCTTAAAGGAAGCCATTCAGCTGGCAGGCGTTAAGGACGGCAGCCGCATCTCCTTCCACCACCATCTGAGAAACGGCGACTATGTGCTGAACATGGTCATGGACGAGATCGCCGGCATGGGATACAAGGACATCTCCGTCAATGCCAGCTCTCTGTTCGACTGCCATCTGCCCCTCGTGGACCACATCAAGAACGGCGTGGTCACCGAGATCATCACCGACTACATGAGCGGCGGCATCGGTGCGCAGATCTCCGAAGGCATTCTGGAAAAGCCGGTGCAGTTCCGCACCCACGGCGGAAGACCTGCGGATATCATCAAAGGGGTCACCCCCATCGACGTGGCCTTTATCGCGGCTCCGACGGCCGATACCATGGGCAACATGACCGGCAAGATCGGCAAATCCGCCTGCGGCAGCATGGGCTACGCTTACGCGGACGCCATGTGCGCCAAGAAGGTCGTGGTCATCACCGACAATCTGGTGCCCTATCCGCTGCCGTATCCGTCCATCGACGAGACCTACGCGGACTACGTCGTTTCCGTGGACGCCATCGGCAACCCGGCGGGCATCGTCTCCGGCACGACCAAAATTACGCGTGACCCGGTAGGGCTCGTGATGGCTCAGACCGCTGCGAAGGTCATCCAGGCCAGCGGCCTCTTAAAGGACGGCTTCTCCTTCCAGACCGGCGCCGGCGGCGCCACCCTGGCAGCGGCCCAGTTCCTCAAGGAGATCATGCTTAAAGAAGGAATTAAGGGATCTTTCGGCTGCGGCGGCATCACCGGCTACATGGTGGACATGCTGAATGAGGGCTGCTTCGAGAGCCTCATCGACGTGCAGTGCTTCGACCTGAAGGCCGTGGAATCCATCCGCACCAACCCGAAGCACACGGAAGTTTCCGCGATGCGCTATGCCAGCCCCGATGCGAAGTCCGCTGCCGTGGATTCCCTGGACGTCGTCCTGCTGGGCGCAACGGAGATCGATACCGACTTCAACGTAAACGTACATACCAATTCCAGCGGCAAGATCATGGGCGGTTCCGGGGGTCACTCCGACACTGCAGCTGGCGCCAAGCTGGCGATGATCATCGCACCGCTGTCCCGCGCAAGACTTCCCATCGTAACGGACCACGTGTTCTGCAAGTCCACCCCGGGCAGCACCATCGATGTGCTGGTCACCCAGAAGGGCGTCGCCGTGAACCCGGCAAGACCGGAACTGGCGGCAAAGCTGAAGGACGGCGGCATTCATGTCGTGGACATCTTCGAACTGAAGGAAGCGGCGGAGAAGCTGTGCGGCAGCCCGAAGCCCCTGGTGAAGGGCGACAAAGTCGTGGCGGACATCATCTACCGCGACGGCACGCTGCTGGATCGCATCTACAACGTGAGGTAAGCATATGAGAGAGATCGACGCCAAACAGATCACGGATGTGGTCGCAAGACTGTGCGTGGATGCCAACCGGCATCTGGCACCCGATGTGCGGGAGTGCATCGAAGGCTGCCGGGCCTGCGAACCCTGGCCCATCGCGCAGAACATCCTGGACCGCATCATCGAAAACTATAACATCGCGGACGAGACCGAGATGGCGATCTGCCAGGACACGGGCCTCGCCTGCGTCTTCCTGGAGATCGGCCAGGACGTGCACGTGAACGGCTCCATCGAAGACGCCGTCAACGAAGGCGTGCGCCGCGGCTACACCGACGGCTTCCTGCGCAAATCCTGCGTGGAAGAACCCCTGGGTGCCCGCAAAAACACCCTGGACAACACCCCGGGCATGATCTACTACGACCTGGTGCCCGGCGATCAGATCAAGATCACCGTAGCGCCTAAGGGCTTCGGCTCCGAGAACATGAGCCAGATCAAGATGCTCAAGGTCTCCGAAGGCGCGGAGGGCGTAAAGAACTTCGTGCTGAAGGCCGTGGAAGAGGCCGGTCCCAATCCCTGCCCGCCCATCATCGTGGGCGTCGGCATCGGCGGCACCTTCGACAAGGCTGCCCTGATCGCCAAGAAGGCGCTGCTGCGCCACACCGGCGAACACAATCCGGTACCGTATTATGCAGATATGGAAAAGGAACTGCTGGAGCGGATCAATGCCCTCGGCATCGGTCCCCAGGGCTTCGGCGGCAAGACCACCGCGCTGGCGGTCCACATCGAGACCATGCCTACCCATATCGCGGGCCTGCCTGTGGCGGTCAACATCAACTGCCACGTCGCAAGACATAAGACGGAGGTGCTGTAAATGGAACCCATCAGAATTACGACTCCGCTTACTCCGGAAGTGGCAAGGACCCTCAAGAGCGGCGATTCCGTGCTCATCTCCGGCGTCATCTACACCGGCCGTGACGCCGCCCATAAGCGTCTGTGCCAGCTGCTGGAAGAGGGCAAACCCCTGCCCATCGACGTAAAGAATCAGATCATCTACTTTGTGGGTCCGTCCCCGGCAAAGCCCGGCATGGCCATCGGCTCCGCGGGTCCGACCACGGCATACCGTATGGATGCCTACAGCCCGGCGCTCATCGAGCAGGGTCTCACCGGCATGATCGGCAAGGGCAAGAGAGGTCCCGCCGTCATCGATGCCATGAAGAAGTGCGGCTGCGTGTACTTCGGCGCCATCGGCGGTGCCGGCGCGCTGCTCTCCAAGTGCATCAAGAAGGCTGAAGTCGTCGCTTATGAAGATCTGCAGTCCGAAGCGATCCGCCGCCTGGAGGTGGAGGACCTGCCCGTGACCGTCATCATCGACGCGGAAGGCCGCAACCTCTATGAATGGGGCAGAGCCGACTATCTGAAGACGCAGGAATAGCGAAATAATTTCCGAAATCCCGCTTGCAGTCTATGCAAACGGGATTTTTTCGTGTATACTTAAAGTTGGCAAAATTTAGTAAATATTTGTCTGAAGGAACAAGGAAAGGACAAAAGGAGGAACCCATGGCATTCTACGATTCCACCAACAGCCATCTATATAGCGTATATTTCGCACCGCGCGGCTCGGTGCGCATGTTCGAACTGGGCGCACAGATCGCCCAGCAGCATCTATCTCCGTTCGACCACATCATCGGCATCCTGGGCGAATCCGGCGCCGGCAAGTCCATGCTCATCAAGGGCATGTTCCCCGGTCTGGAGCTCACCAACGACGATGCCGGGGTCAACGTGCGGCCGCTGCCCCTGCTGAACATCGACGAAGAGAACATCTTCTACACGCCCCACACCTACCACGTGGACGTCCGGTTCGAGATGGGCTTTACCCAGCCCGGCGTGCTGGCGGATGCCGTCATGGAGGCCAAGCGCAGAAACCGCCGAGTCGTCGTGGAGCACTACGAACTGCTCTATCCCTACATGCACGAGAAGGCCGATCTGCTGATCGGCGTGGGCGAGGAGATCATCGTGACCCGCCCAACCATCTTCGGCCCCACCCCCGACGAGATCCATCAGATCGTCTACGAATCCATCAAATACCGCCAGATGGCCCATACGGCGGAAGACCTTACGGAGCGCTATCTGAGCGACGAAGATATGGCCAGAGCCATCCACGGCGACATTAAGAAGGGCTTCCTTCTGATCTTCCCCGGCGATAAGCCCAACGTCAATCTGGATATTATGGAACGGGCGGTCCTCGAAGACATCGCGAAGGATATGCCCATCGATTATGTGGACGAGAACCACGTATCCATCGGCGGAGAAAAGCGTTTCTGCACCGGTCCCCGCACCCACGTAAAGACCACCGGCGCGATCGAGGGCTTCCGGCTCATCAAGCCGCTCATCCACGATGCGGAGCACGACCGCTGGATCCTGGCAGGCCGCGTCTGCGCACCGGGCGAATTCGGCGACAGCCTGCAGAACATCAACAATACGGAGATATAGTTCATGGCAAAGAAGGCGCAGACAGTTTTCGTATGCCAGGAATGCGGGTACGAGAGCCCGAAATGGATGGGTCAGTGCATCTGCGGCGCCTGGAATTCCTTCGTCGAAGAAAAGGTCGCTCCGGCGCCCGCATCCGACGTCCGGCGGCGCACCGCGTCCGGCGTGCTGGAGGGAAAGGCTCCGAAGCCGGTCCGCATCGGCGAGGTGCAGAGCTCTCAGGCCAGCCGCATCGACACCGGCATCGCGGAACTCAACCGGGTGCTGGGGGGAGGCCTCGTGCAGGGCAGCATCGCCCTCATCACGGGGGAACCGGGCATCGGGAAATCCACCATCATCATCCAGGCGGCTTCTTCGATCGCGCAGAAGGAGGGCACGGTCCTCTACGTCTCCGGCGAGGAGTCCGAGGAGCAGATCAAGATGCGGGCCGACCGGGTCTGCCAAGGCGATCTGTCGAACCTCTATCTGCTGGCGGAGACCAACATGGAAAACGTGCTGGAGGCGGTCAACCAGCTGCATCCGGCTTTCCTCATCATCGACTCCATCCAGACCATGTACTGCAGCGATCTCGAATCTGCGCCGGGCAGCGTGTCGCAGGTGCGGGCCTGCGGCAACCTGCTGATGAACGTGGCCAAGGGCATGGGTATCCCCGTGTTCGTCGTGGCTCATGTTACAAAGAGCGGCGAGCTGGCAGGACCGAAGATCGTGGAGCATATGGTGGATACGGTGCTCCAGTTTACGGGAGAACGCAACCAGGATCTGCGCATCCTGCGCTCTTTAAAGAACCGTTTCGGCACCACCTCTGAGATCGGCGCCTTCGAGATGAGAGAAGAAGGCCTCGTGGAAGTGGACAACCTGTCCGGCAGTTTCCTGGAAGGCTTCGAGGATTCGGCGGAAGGTGCGGTGGCGACGGCAGTCTACGAAGGCACCCGGCCGCTGCTGCTGGAGATCCAGGCGCTCACCGGGCCCTCCGGCATCGGATTTGCCCGCCGTACGGGCATAGGCGTGGAGGCGAACCGGCTCAACATGATCCTCGCCGTGCTGGAGCGCAAAGCCGGCATCAGTCTGCTGTCCCGGGACGTCTACGTAAACGTCGTGGGCGGTTTAAAGCCCGAAGGCACCTCCACGGATCTGGCGGTGGCGCTGGCCATCTGGTCGGCAGAAAAGGGCGTAAGCATTCCCCACAGCACCCTCATCATCGGGGAGATCGGCTTAACGGGCGACCTGCGCCCCGTGATGCATGCGGAAAAGCTGTGCAAGGAAGCTGCCCGCATGGGATTTGACCGCATCATCCTGCCGAAGCGCAATCTCGGCCGGGTAAAGGACGTGCCCGGCGGACTGCAGCTGGTCGGGGTCACGACCGTAAAAGAAGCCATGGAGGCTTCGCAGAAAGGAAAGAACAATGGCTAAGATCCTCATCGTAGACGACGAAGCGAAGATCCGGGAAGTCATCCGGGAATACGCGGAATTCAATCATTACGAGACCGGAGAGGCGGAAGACGGCATGCAGGCCGTCAACATGTGCTTAAACGACCATTACGACCTGGTGATCATGGACATCATGATGCCCAAGCTGGATGGCTATTCTGCCTGCAAGGAGATCCGCAAGGACAAGGATATCCCCATCATCATGCTGTCCGCCCGGGGCGAGGAATACGATAAACTGTTTGGCTTTGAGCTGGGCATCGACGACTATGTGGTGAAACCCTTCAGCCCCAAGGAGCTGATGGCCCGTGTGGCTGCCGTGCTGGCGCGCCGCAAGGCATCGGAGAACCAGGCGCCCTCTGCGGAGCTGGTTTCCGGCGGTCTCGTGGTCAACAAGAACAGCCGCACCGTAACGATCGACGGCAAACGCATCGATGTGACCCTCAAAGAGTACGAGCTGCTGGTCTATCTCATGGAGAACAAGAACATCGCCCTGTCCCGCGACAAATTGCTGCAGGATATCTGGGGCTACGATTTCTTCGGCGATGACCGCACCATCGACACCCACATCAAGAACCTGCGGGGCCGTCTGGGAGATTACCGCGACAAGATCGCGACAGTGAGAGGCATAGGGTATAAGTTTGAAGACTAGTACGGTAAAAAGCCCGAAACAATACAGAACACGCAGTGTGCGCTTCCGGCTCACTGCGTATTTTATCATTTTCGCGCTCATCCTCATGGGCATGCTCTGGTTCTTCCAGACCGTGTTTCTCGAGCAGTATTACGAGAGCGAGATGGAGAAGAAGATCCAGACCGCGGTCAGCTCCCTCAGCCTGCAGTATTCCGTGAGCGAAACGCTGGACCTGGAGAGCTACCTGCAGGAGATCGGCACCATCTCCAACGCCAACGACATGTATTTCTTTATCGAGGCGGAGGACGAAAGCTTTAACATCTCCTCCACGGACCAGGGCTCTGCGGGCCGCTATTACTATGGCCGCAGCGGCGTGGATCTGGCCAGAGAACGCCTTCTGGCCAACAACGGCGAGCCGGTGACGTTCAAGATCTCCAACCAGACCGGAGAGGTCGTGACCCAGGTATATGCCGCCAAGGTGGACAGCCAGTACCGTCCCAACGTGCGGTTCTATGCCTTCGCGCCCCTTACGCCCATGGGTCCCGCCGTCGGCATCCTCGCAAAGCAGCTGCTGACGGTCACGGCGATCTCGCTGGTGGTAGCCGGTATCCTGGCGCTCTACATCTCCAGCCGCATCGCCCGGCCCATCACCGGCATCACGAAGCAGGCTGCCGAACTGGCGGAAGGGCATTACGACGTGGAGTTCGAAGGCAGCAGCTACCGGGAGATCAACGATCTGGCCGGCACGCTCAACACGACGGCGGAAGCGCTGTCCAAGACGGATCAGCTGCAGCGCGACCTGATGGCGAACGTGTCGCACGACCTGCGCACGCCCATCACCATGGTCCGGTCTTACGCGGAGATGATCCGCGACCTCTCCGGCGACAATCCGGAAAAGCGGAACGAACATCTGGGGGTCATCATCGAGGAGTCCGACCGTCTGAATACGCTCGTAAACGACATCCTTACGCTGTCGCGCATCCAGGCCGGCGTGGAGACCATGAAGATGGAACCTGTGGATCTGCAGAAATGCGCCGAGAGCATCCTGGCGACCTACCGGGTGCTCGAGGAGCAGGAGGGCTTTACGATCTCGTTGGAAACGCTGGACGAACCCGTGCTGGTGAACGCGGACGAGCACCGCATGCAGCAGGTGCTGTCCAACCTCATCTCCAACGCGGTGCGCTACAGCGGAGACCGCAAGGAAGTGACGGTCGCCTTCTCCCGGAAGAAAAAAATGCTTCGCTGCGAGGTGCGCGACAAGGGCATCGGCATCGCGCCGGAGGATATCGAAAATATCTGGAACCGGTACGAGAGGGCCAGCTCCCGGGGTCACCGCTCCAAGGGGGGCACAGGCCTCGGTCTGTCCATCACGAAGGAGATCCTGGAACGGCACGACGCGAAATACGGCGTGGAAAGCACGTTGGGAGAGGGAAGTATTTTCTGGTTTGAGCTTCCTGTGATTGACTAAACAATCTCCGGCATATATAATATGTTTGGAGGATTGTCATGTTTTCCATAGGAGATAAGGTCGTTTACCCCATGCACGGGGCCGGCACCATTCAGAATATCGAGGAAAAAGAGGTCCTGGGCGAGACCAGGGCCTATTATATCTTGCGCATTCCCTATGGAAATCTGCAGGTGATGGTCCCGGTCAAAGGCTCGGACGCAGCAGGCCTCCGGCCCATCGTGTCGGAGGAGGAAGTCTCCGGCGTTTTGGACGTGCTCGCTGCCGAATCCACGCCGATGGACGAGAACTGGAACCGCAGATACCGGGAGAACATGGATAAGCTCCGCAGCGGAGACCCCGCGAAAGTGGCGGAGGTCATCCGCAACCTGATGCGCGTGGAGCGCGCGAAACGCCTCTCCACCGGAGAGAAGAAACTGCTGGCGAATGCCCGCCAGATCCTGGCCAGCGAGATCGTGCTGGTGCGGGGCGTGGCGGAAAAGGACGCCATGGACATGATCGACAGCGCCGTCTAGCTTCCCCGCAAGACGAGGCTGCGTCGTTTGACATAGATAAAAAACTTAACGAAACAGAAAGGAGACACAATGCTAAACAGAGTGTTCCGCATCATCGTTTGTCTGAGCGGAGCGCTTGTCGGTTACGGAATCACCACACTAAGTGCCAGGCCCGAGATCCTCGGAGAAGCCTGGGGGATGACCCCGGGACAGAAGGTCCTCTGGATCTGCACCGGTACCGCTTTTTTCGCATTTATTTTTGATTTTTTATTCGGGTTTTTCCGTAAACGCGGGGAAAAAATAATGGAAACTGTGGACTCGAGACTGAAAAAAGTCCCGGCCACGGAGATCGCGGCAAGTTCCATCGGATTGGTCATCGGTTTCGTCATCGCTTTTCTGATCTCGCAGATTATTAATGAGATCCAGATCCTACGGGCGATGAATCTGAACGTCGTCATATCCCTGGTGCTTTATCTGTTTTTCGGCGCTGTCGGAGTCACCGTCGGGCGCCGCCTGAATTCAGACCTCGGAAAACCGCTGTTCTCCTCCATTACCAGCAAAGAACCGACGGCGAAAAGCAAGGCAAAGAACGCCGGAGCTTCGCCAAAGATACTGGATACCAGCGTCATCATCGACGGTCGTATTGCAGACATCCTCAAGACAGGCTTTATCGAAGGCAATATCATCATCCCCGATTTTGTGCTCGTGGAGCTGCGCCACATCGCGGATTCTTCGGATTCGCTCAAGCGCAACCGCGGACGCAGGGGACTGGATATCCTCAACCGTATCCAAAGCGACTACGGCATCGAGATCTACGACACCACCGCAGAGAAATCCCTGGAGGAGATCCCGGAGGTGGACGTAAAGCTTTTAAAACTCGCCCAGATCATGAAGGGCATGGTCGTTACCAACGACTTCAATTTAAACAAGGTCGCCACCATTACAGGCATCGGCGTGCTCAACATCAACGAGCTCGCCAACACCTTAAAACCGGTGGTGCTGCCCGGCGAGGAGATGCAGGTCTTCCTCGTCAAGGAGGGCAAAGAAAACAACCAGGGCGTGGGCTACCTGGACGACGGCACTATGATCGTGGTCGAAGACGGTAAGAAGTTTATCGGCCAGACCATCAATGTGGCCGTTACGAGCGTGCTGCAGACTTCTGCCGGCCGCATGATCTTCGTCAAGCCCGCTCCCATCATGTAGTCAGCATCCATGACAGGCAAGAATACCGCAGTACTTTTAGCCGCCGCCGGTTCGGGAAGCCGAATGGGCGGCGGCATTCCAAAGCAATACCGCCTTCTGGGAGACGCTCCGGTCTTGGTGAAAGCCGCCAGGGCTTTTTGTGCTATGGATGCGTTTTCCGTCGTTACGGCTGCGGTGCCAGCGGAGGACATGGACTACTGCCGGGCTTTGTTCGACCGCTACGGGCTCCCCGGCGTGACCCTCACAGCCGGCGGTGCCACCCGTCAGGAGAGCGTGTACAACGCCCTGAAGGCTCTGCCGCAGGAAGTGGATACCGTGCTGGTGCACGATGCGGCGCGGCCGTTTGTGGATGAGACGGTCATCCGCGGTGTGCTGGACGCACTTGAGAGCTGTTCTGCCGCCGTCCCCTGCGTGCATCCGAAAAGCACGATCCGAACCCAGACTGAGACGCTGGACCGGAACGCGCTGTACGAGGTGCAAACGCCACAGGGCTTCGACCGGAAGCTCCTGGAGGAAGCGTTCCGCTTTGCCCGGGAGACCGCATTTTCCGGCACGGATGAGGCCGGCGTGTTCGAACATTACGGCAAAGGAGGACCTGTCCGAATCACGGAAGGCTCCTATGCGAACTATAAAATAACGACCCCGGAGGATCTTCCCGTGAACATCCGCACAGGCAACGGCTACGACGTACACCGGCTCGTCCCCGGAAGAAAACTCATGCTGGGCTGCTGCGAGATCCCTTACGAAAAGGGACTGCTGGGTCACAGCGACGCCGACGTGGTCGCCCACGCCATCGCGGACGCCCTGCTGGGCGCGGCAGCCTTAGGCGACATCGGCCGGCATTTTCCGGATAGCGACCCCGCTTATGAGGGGATGTCCGGAACCGAGATCCTGCAAAGGACCGCAGAGATCTTAAAACGAAACGGCTTCGCCATCGGCAACGTGGATGCGACGCTCGTCGCGCAGAAGCCGAAGATCGCGCCCTACGCGCAGACCATGATGGAAAACACCGCGAAAGCGTTAGGCGTGCCCGTCTCTGCCGTGTCCATCAAAGCCACGACCGAAGAAGGTCTGGGCTTTACCGGCGACGGCAGCGCCATGGCGTGCCTGGCGACCGCGACTGTCAAATAGAAAGGAAATACACCCTTATGAGAGCATCGAACATGTATCTGTATACGCTGCGGGAAGTTCCCGCGGAAGCGGAGATCGCCAGCCACATCCTGCTGCTGCGCGCCGGATTCATCCGCAAGCAGGTGGCAGGCGTTTACGCTTATCTGCCCCTCGGCGCCCGCACGCTGCGCAAGATCGAGAACATCGTGCGCGAAGAGATGGACGCCATCGGCGCCCAGGAGATCAAGCCCAGCATTCTGGAACCCGCCGAACTGTGGCAGGAATCCGGCCGCTGGACGGCCTACGGACCCGAGCTGTGGCGCATCAAGAACCGCGACGGCAGAGAGTTCTGTCTGGGACCCACCCACGAGGAAGTCTTTACGGACATCGCCCGCCAGAACATCACGTCCTACCGTCAGCTTCCGGTGCAGCTGTATCAGATCCAGAACAAATACAGAGACGAAGCGCGTCCCCGTTTCGGGCTCATCCGCAGCCGCGAGTTCGTCATGAAGGATAACTACAGCTTCGACCGCGACATCGAAGGCCTCAACCACTCTTACCAGCTGAACTATCAGGCGTACTGCAACGTGTTCGACCGCTGCGGGCTCAACTACAGACCGGTAGAAGCGGACACCGGCGCCATCGGCGGCACCGGTTCTCACGAGTTCTGCGCGCTGTGCGAAGTGGGCGAGGAGACCATCCTCTACTGCGACCACTGCGATATGGCAGCCACCGATGAGAAGGCGGATTTCCGCGATGCCGTAATGCCCCAGGAGGACGAAAAGCCCCTGGAAAAGAAGCTCACTCCGGGCACCAAGACCATCGAGGACGTCTGCAATTTCCTCGGTCTGCCCCAGGACAAGAGCATCAAGGCGCTGCTGTACCAGGTACAGGTGACCAACGACGATCCCATCCGCTACGTGGCAGCCTTCATCCGCGGCGACCGCCAGGTGAACGAGATCAAGCTGGTCAACGCTCTGAACATCCCCGAATTCGCCCTTACGATGGCGGACGAAGCAACGATGGGCGCGGTCACCGGCTGCGTCGGCGGCTTTACCGGACCCATCGGTCTGCACGACTGCACCATCGTCGTGGACAGCGAGCTGGTGAACGCCAAGAACATGTGCGCGGGCGCCTGCGAGGAAGATCATCACTATATCAACGTCAACTACGGCAGAGACTACAAGGCCGACATCGTAAAGGACATCAAGCTGCTGCAGGAAGGCGATCCCTGCCCGGTCTGCGGTCAGCCCGTCCGCTCCGCCCGCTCCATCGAGGTGGGCCAGGTCTTTAAGCTCTTCGACAAATATTCCAAGGCTCTGGGCCTCACCTACAAGGACGAGAACCAGCAGGACCAGCTGGTCCAGATGGGATGCTATGGCATCGGCGTAAGCCGCACCATGCAGGCCATCGTGGAACAGCATCACGACGAACACGGCATCATCTGGCCCATGAGCGTCGCTCCCTACCACGTCATCATCGACCTGGTAGGCATCAAGGACGAGACGCAGAAGGCGCTGGCGGAGGATCTATACGAAAAGCTGCAGAAGCGCGGCGTCGAAGTCATCCTGGACGACAGAGACGAGCGTCCCGGCGTCAAGTTCAAGGATGCGGACCTCATCGGCATCCCCATCCGCATCGTCGTCGGCAAGAAAGCCGCAGACGGCATCGTGGAATACAAGCTCCGCAGAGGCGGCGACGTGGAGGAACTGAGCGCGGACGAAGCGCTCGAGAAGGCAGTCGCTCTCGTAAACGCAGAAAGGTACGGTAAATAACATGGCAAAGATCGTTAGAATCGAAATGGAAGACGGCGGCGTAATGAGAGCGGAACTCTATCCCGAGATCGCACCCATCACCGTGGCGAATTTCGAAAAGCTGGTAAAAGACGGCTTCTATGACGGGGTCATCTTCCATCGCGTGATCCCCGGCTTTATGATCCAGGGCGGCGACCCCACCGGCACCGGCATGGGCGGCCCCGGCTGGAACATCAAGGGCGAATTTGCCGCCAACGGCGTGCCCAATAACCTGAAACACACCGCGGGCGTGCTCTCCATGGCGCGCGCGATGGATCCCAACTCCGGCGGTTCCCAGTTCTTTATCATGGTGGACGACGCACCCCATCTGGACGGGCAGTATGCAGCGTTCGGCTGTCTGATCGAGGGGCTCGACGTTGCCCGCAAGATCGTGTCTGCCCGCCGCGATTTCCGGGACAAGCCTCTCGAAGACCAGAGAATGAAGCGGGTCACCATCGAGGAGGAATAGCATGAAAATTTACAACACCATGAGCCGCAGAAAAGAAGAACTCGTTCCGATGGATCCGTCGGAACTCAAGATGTACGTCTGCGGTCCTACCGTATATAACTTTATCCACATCGGCAACGCCCGTCCGTTCGTCGTGTTCGACACCATGAGAAAGTATCTGCAGTACAGAGGCCAGAAGGTGAAGTACGTGCAGAACTTTACGGACGTGGACGACAAGATCATCAACCGCGCCAGAGAAGAGCACATCTCCGCCATGGACGTGGCGAACAAGTATATCGAAGAGTACTTCAAGGACGTGAAGGCTCTCAACATCACACCGGCAGACGTTCACCCCAGAGTGAGCGAGACCATGCCCGAGATCATCGCGTTCGTGCAGGGTCTCATCGACAAGGGCCTGGCCTACGAAGTGGACGGTGACGTTTACTACAGCACCCGCAAGTTCCCGCGCTACGGCCTGCTGTCCGGCAACTTTATCGAGAATCTGGAAGTCGGCGCCCGCATCCCCGAAGGCGAAAAGAAGAAGGATCCCCTGGATTTCGCGCTGTGGAAGGCGCAGAAGACCCCCGATGAGATCGCCTGGGATTCTCCCTGGGGCAAGGGCCGTCCCGGCTGGCACATCGAGTGCTCCGCCATGAGCAAGAAGTATCTCGGCGAGACCATCGACCTGCACTGCGGCGGCGAAGACCTGCAGTTCCCGCACCACGAGAACGAGATCGCGCAGTCCGAGGGCCTGTCCGGCAAGAAGTTCTCCAACTACTGGATGCACAACGGCTTTATTACCGTCAACGACGAGAAGATGAGCAAGTCGCTCAACAACTTCTTTACCGTGCGCGACATCTTAAAGGAATACGACGGCGAAGTGCTGCGCTACTTCCTGCTGTCCGCCCAGTACAGAGGACCGATCAACTTCTCCGACACCCTGATGGAAGAGGCGAAGACGGCGCTGGAGCGCATGCGCAACTGCAGACGCGACCTGAAGAGCGCCATCGCTTCCGGCACCGGTGCGATGACCCCGGAAGAGGCCAACAAACTGGCGGATCTGCAGAAGCATAAGAACAAGTTTATTGAGTGCATGGACGACGACCTGAACACTGCAGGCGCCATCGGTGCGATCTTCGAACTCATCCGCGACATCAACACCAACCTGAGAGAGACTTGCAGCAAGGAATTCGCAGAAAAGATGTGGCAGATGCTGGACGAACTCACCGGCGTGCTCGGCATCCTGAGAAAGGACGACGAGGAAGCGGTGGATGCCGAACTGCAGGAACTGATCGACAAGCGCGCCGAAGCCAGAAAGAACAAGGATTGGGCGACGGCAGACGCCATCCGCGACCAGCTGGCTGCCATGGGCATCACGCTGAAGGATACGCCCCAGGGCGTGCAGATCATCCGCACGGCGCCCAAGGCAGAGCCCGCCAAGGAACCTGCAAAGGTGCAGGGCGGCAAGCTGCGCGCCATCATGAACGATGCCGACGGACAGTAAATGAGAGAAGTCGACTATAAAAACTACAACAGCATCGCCCTGGCCTTTATGGGCGATGCTGTTTATGAGCGGTTTATCCGGGAGCGCATCCTGCGGAGCGGCAAGACCGGGGCGGATAAGATGCACCGGGCAGCCGTGCGCTACGTGAAGGCGGCGGCGCAGGAGCTTTCGCTGCGGGAGATGCTGGACGATTTGACGGAAGACGAACAGGTCGTGGTGCATCGCGCCCGCAACCATAAGATCACCTCGAAACCGAAGAACGCAGACCCGCTCACCTACAAGATGGCGACCGCCTTCGAAGCCCTGCTCGGCTACCTGTATTTGTCCGGCCAAAGCGAACGGCTGGCGGAACTGATGGAACGGGCGGCGCAGACCGTCGAAAACAACTGACCCTAATCCAACGAGAAAGACCCGGTATCCCTTTATGAGCTATTTCAGCCAGTTTCTCGGCCTTCCGCGGCAG
The DNA here is from genome assembly GCA_902773665.1 of uncultured Eubacteriales bacterium. Taxonomy (GTDB): domain Bacteria; phylum Bacillota; class Clostridia; order Peptostreptococcales; family Anaerovoracaceae; genus RUG11894. The sequence continues at coordinate 40,584 of CACYFF010000013.1, forward strand.
GTGTACATCCTGTGCCTCGTCCGCTGGATCTCCGGGATGGGCAGCCTCGTATTCACATTTTCGTCCCTCATCCTCACCGGCATGGTGGGGCTCACCACGAAGCAGGCCGGCATCGTAGCGATGCTGTATGCCACAGCCAACGTGGTCGGCGCCATCGTGGGCGGCAAGATGGCGGACTTTTACGGACGCAAGAAGATCTACCTGTGGTTTACAGTGGTCACCTGCTGCTTTTACGTGCTGGGCAGTTTCTACTGCACCACGATCTGGATCGTTCCCATCTCCATCTGCGCCTTTTTCTTCGGCAGCGGATGCTACCCCATCGTGTCCGCCATGGTGGCGGACAGCGCCGAAGGGCCCAAAAGCGCGGAATGCTTTTCGCTGCTATACCTGAGCCATAACCTCGGCTTTGCCGTCGGCCCCGCCCTGGGCGGCGCGCTGCTGGCGGATCACCTGCCCTGGGTGTACCGCATCCAGGCCGGCATGTTCCTGTTTGCAGCGCTCATCCTGTACATCTGCACCATAGAAGTGTACAAGGTGCCGACGAAGGAAGAGCGGGCAGCGCTGCGCATGCGCAAAAAGGCGGACCATTACACCGCCTCGGAGCCGGAGAGCACGCTGCACGAGAGCACGCTCAAGATGTTGCTGCAGACAAAGATCCTGCTGATCTTCATCGTCACCCTGGCCATCGCCACGACGCTGTACTGCGGCATCGGCTTTATCCTGCCGCTGCAGTTCAAGGACGCCTTTGGCCTCGCGGCAGGCGGCACCTACGGCGGACGCATCTGGACGGTCAACGCCCTGATGGTCGTCTTCGCGACGCCGGTCATCATGCGCTATACGAAGACGCACCACCAGTTCAACTGTATGGCACTCGGCTGCCTGCTGTACGCAGTCGGCTTCGGCGCCTACGGCTACATCAAGGCGCTGCCGCTGTATTTTATCGCGGTGGTCGTCTGGTCCATCGGCGAGATCCTCATCTCCACCGGCGCCGGCGTCTTTATCGCGGAGCACAGTCCGGCCAGCCACGTGGCGCGGTTCCAGTCCCAGTACGACATGGCGCGCTCCATCGGCAGAGGGGTTGGCCCCTTTATCTTCGGCGAGCTGCTGACGTATCTCAGCTACCGCCAGACCTGGACCATCGACGCCGTCTGCTGCATCGTCATCGCGGTGTACTGCTGGTTTATCTTCAAGGGCGAGATGGCAAAGAAGGCAAGGGGAGAATCCGTTTAAATTGCATTACCTAGATAACTTTGCCGGGTTGGGCAGACAAGTATATATCCTGTGCCTGGCGCGGGTGCTGGGGGCGGTCAGCTTTCTGACCTCCTTCATGACCCCGCTGCTGTACAAGGACGTGCTGGGCATGAATTCCTTTGAGTCTGGCATCTGGATCTCCGTCAGCTACGGCGCCGGCATTTTCGGCACCATGGCAGGAGGCTGGGCGGCGGACCGGATGAGCCGGAAGAAAGTCTCGTGCATCATCCTGGTCATCGTCGGGATCACCCAGTTCTGGGCAGCGGCCGTTTGCCGCAGCCGCGGCGTCATCGCGCCGGTCGTGATCGGCTTTGGCGCCGGTTACGGACTGTTTCCGGTGCTCTCCGCCATGGTGGCGGACGTGTGCAAGCCGGAAAAGAGCACCGAGAGCTTCTCCCTGATGTATCTGGTGCAGAACGTGGGGTTTGCAGCAGGACCTGCTATCGGCGGTTTCCTGTTTCACAGGCACCTGGTGGGCATGTTCGTGTTGGATGGGGTCATCAGCTTTCTGTCCGTTCTCGTCGTGGCGCTGTTCGCGGAGGACCACTATGACCCGGCCAGAAACGCCCTGGCGCCTTCCTTTGAAGGCGGTCCGCACGAAGCCAGCACGATCAGGCTGCTCTTCGCCAGAAAGCCGCTGTTCATCTTCGTGTGCTCCATGCTGGTCATCAGCATGTGCTATCAGATGCTGAACTTTAACCTGTCGCTGCAGATGTCCGACCTGTTCGGCGTCGCGGACGGCAGCCGGTACTCCGGGCTCATCTGGACGGTCAACGGTATCGTGGTCATCCTGCTGACGCCCCTCATCGTTACGGTAACGAAGCACCGGCACCAGTTCCTCAACATGACGGCGGCGCTGCTGTTCTACGCGGTGGGCTTCGGCATGTACGGCTTCGTGAAGAGCGTGTGGCTGTTCTTCGCTTCGACCGTAATTTGGACCGTGGGCGAGATCATGATCAACACGGGGTCTGCCGCCTTTATCGCAGCGAACTCCCCGGCCACCCACGTGGCGCGCTTCCAGTCCACGCTGGAGACGGCGACGGCGGCGGGCAAGACATTCAGCCCGGTGCTGTACGGCGCGCTGCTGAACGTCATCAGCTATGAGGGCAGCTGGCGCATGAACGCGCTCATCTGCATCGCCATTTCGATATTCCTGGCGGCTATGTACCGCCGCTATGCGGTTCCCAAAGGAGGTTCCCATGAGTAAAGCAGACGGTATCTTCGTGAATATGTGCAAAGAGATCCTGGAGCACGGCTATTCCACGGAAGGGCAGGTCGTCCGGGCGAAGTGGGCGGACGACGGTGCTCCGGCTCACACCCGCAAGATCTTCGGCGTCTGCAGCCGCTACGATCTGCAGGAGGAATTTCCTGCGCTCACGCTGCGGCCCACGCCCATGAAGAACGCCATCGACGAGATCCTGTGGATCTGGCAGAAGAAATCCAACCGGGTGGCGGATCTGCACAGCCACATCTGGGATGCCTGGTCCGGCGGCGACGGCACCATCGGCAAGGCCTACGGCTATCAACTGGGCGTCAAATACAAGTTCGCGCAGGGCGAGATGGACCAGGTGGACAACGTGCTGTGGCAGCTGAAGAATTCTCCCTACAGCCGCCGCATCATGACCAACATCTACAACTTCGCGGATCTGTCGGAGATGGGCCTGGAGCCCTGCGCCTACTCCATGACGTTCAACGTAACGGGCGATCGTCTAAATGCGATCCTCAATCAGAGATCGCAGGACGTGCTGGTCGCCAACAACTGGAACGTGGCACAGTACGCGGTGCTGGTGCACATGTTTGCCCAGGTGAGCGGCTTAAAGCCCGGCGTGCTGGTGCACATGATCTCCGACGCCCACATTTACGACAGACACGAGCCCATCGTGCGCGAGCTGATCGAGCGACCCCAGTATCCGGCGCCGAAGTTTAAGATGAATCCCGACGTAAAGAACTTCTACGACTTTACGCTGGACGATTTCGAATTCGAAGATTACCAGGCAGGCCCCCAGGTAAAGAAGATCCCCGTGGCGGTATAGGAAAGAACCATGAGCAAGAGAGATAACCCCAGACTGTGGGAAAAAGTGAATAAAGACGGAAAGAACAAGCGGAGCAACCACTCCATCGGCCGCGACGGCAGACTGCAGAAGGACAGCAGCCCCAAGCCGGCAGGCAGGACTTCCCGGGCGCACGGCATGCGTTCCGCAAAGCCGGCGGTAAAGCCTGCCGCGGATTTCGAGCTGAATCCGAACCTCATCATCGGGCGCAATCCGGTGACGGAAGCCATCAAGTCCGGCCGCAGCATCGACAAGATCCTGATGCAGAAAGACGCGGAAGGCTCTGCAAAGAAGATCGCTTCCATGGCCAGAGAGGCGGGTCTGCAGATCCAGTACGTGGATAAGATCGTGCTGGACAAGATGTGCCCCGGCCGGCCCCATCAGGGCGTCGCAGCCTATGCTGCTGCCAAGGAATATGCGGATCTGGACGATATTTTCGCTGCGGCGGAGGCGAAGGGGGAAGATCCCCTCATCGTGCTGCTGGACGGTCTGGAGGATCCCCACAACCTGGGCGCGGTGCTGCGCAGCTGCGATGGCGCGGGGGCCCACGGTGTGGTCATCCCGGCGAGAAGAGCCGTCGGCCTTACCGAGACTGTGGCAAAAGCCAGCGCAGGCGCCATCGAATATGTGCCTGTCGTCAAGGTGACGAACCTGGGCCAGTGCATCGACAAGCTGAAGGAGCGCGGCGTCTGGATCGCGGCGGTAGACATGGACGGCGAGAACTATTCCGATGCGAAGCTCACCGGACCGCTGGCGCTGGTCATCGGCGGCGAAGGCCAGGGCGTGTCCCAGATCGTCCGCAGCAAGGCGGATTACATCGTGTCCATCCCCATGAAGGGCCGGGTGAACTCGCTGAACGCCTCCAACGCGGCAGCCATCCTGCTGTACGAAGTGGATCGGCAGAGAACGCTGGCGGCAAAGGAGTAGGGCGATGAAGGCTATCGCTGCGGTGGATCGCAATTTGGCGATCGGCAAAAACGGAGAACTGCTGTTCCGCATTCCTTCGGATCTGGCGCATTTTAAGGCGGAGACGATCGGGGGGATCGTCATCATGGGCCGCAAGACCCTGGAATCCATGCCCGGCGGAAAGCCGCTGCCCGGGCGTCACACGCTCGTTCTGAGCAAATCGCTGGAGAGCGGCCTGTGGATCCGGGAAAAGAAGGGCAAAAAGTGGCTGTACGGCGTCTTCCCCGACGTGCCGTCGCTGCTGGATTTTCTCGATCTACCCCAGGACGGTCCCGTTTCCGGTGACCCCCGCAACATCGCTGTGTGCGGCGGCGAGCAGATCTACCGGCAGCTGCTGCCCTACTGCAGCGAACTGGTGCTGACGGAAGTGGATGCGGAGGCGGAAGCGGACGCCTGGTTTCCTGATTTCCGGGAAGATGCGTTCTGGCACATCGCTTCGGAGAGCGATCCTGTAACGGAAAATGGACTGACGTACCGCATCCGGCGGTACGCGCGCAAATAGCATGCAGGAGGAGCAGATCGTGAGTGGCTTTGAGACACGGACCGATAAAGATCTGGCGATCCTGGCCGCGGAAGGCAACGCCGACGCGACCGATGCTTTGCTTGCCCGTTACAAAGATGCGGTGCGCAGCAAAGCCCGCAAGTTCTACATGCTGGGCGGGGACCAGGACGATATCATCCAGGAGGGCATGATCGGCCTGTTTAAGGCCATTCAGACTTACGATCCGGCGGGCGGCGCGTCGTTTAAGACCTACATGAACATCTGCGTGCACAACCAGATCCTGAACGCGATCGAGGCGGCTACGGCAAAGAAGCACACGCCGCTCAACAGCTCCGGCGATCTGTCCGCCGCCTGGGACATCCCGGCGGATGTAAGCTCCAACCCGGACGAGCTGGCGATCTACAGCGATACGATGCAGCTCATTCTTTCGGACGACGGCAAACTGCTCTCTCCCATGGAAAAGCAGGTGGCCCGCATGCTGGCGGACGGCCATAACTACCGGGAGATCGCGTCGCAATTGGGTCGTTCTCCCAAGTCCGTGGACAACACCATTCAGCGCATCCGCAGAAAACTGAAAGACTTTTTCGATTAATGCGGATTTTCCTTGACAACCTGCCGAAGCACGCTTTATAATAATCAAGTCGCAAGTCTGCTGATATAGCTCAGTCGGTAGAGCGCATCCTTGGTAAGGATGAGGTCTCCAGTTCAAATCTGGATATCAGCTCCAAAAGAACCCCGAAATCGTAATGGTTTCGGGGTTTTCTTTTTCCTACACTGAAAATAATGGATTTATTTTTGCAAAAAAACCTTGAAAAAACCTTGACCAAATAAAGAAATGCGGCCTCTATATAGAGGCCGCATTGTGCTATCCGGCATATAAATACCGAACATTTTCACAAGTTTTAGGGTCGATCATTACATGGGTGATGGTCGATGATATTTGACCTATCTGGAGGATAGACCGTTCGCTCAGTTGGATGTGACTGCGTTCTGCCTGTTGAGCAGGTCCAGTTTCTCTTTCCATCTGGCCTTCAGTGCGTTACCGCTCTTCGTTCCGCCTAAGCCGTGATCCTGTGTGCATCGCAGGCAAGCTGGAAGCAACTTTGCTGTCTCGCTGATGGATCTGCACACATCATCTGGTGTGATGGCAGAACGTACACCGGCTAAGGCCATATCTGCAGCAGCAAGGGCAATGGCTGTTCCGATCGCGTTTCGCTTGATGCAAGGGACCTCTATGGGAGAGGCTGGAAGGTCACATGTAAGTCCCTGGAGGTTCTTCATGGCAATAGCACTGGCATGAAAGGCGGCCTCCGGCTCTCCTCCGGCAAGGATAACGGCAGCGCCGGCAGCCATACCAGCGGAGATGCCAACCTCGCCCTGGCAACCGGAAGTCGTTCCAGAAAAATAGAGATCCTTTCCGGCGATTATTCCGATTACCGCCGCCGCAAAGCACCCGTCCAGCAAGCGGTCTTTGGATAATCCGAATCTGCGCGAAAGCGCCAGAAGGACCGCAGGAAGGATCCCGGACGACCCACCCGTAGGAGCGGCGACGATGCGCTCTCCGGAAGCATTCATTTCGGACGTTATGAGGGCGTTCCCCAACGCTTCCGCGAATGACGGGCCAACGATGCTGTTCCCTTGGTCTGCGTGTGCCAAGAGTTTTTTTCCGTCCGCGGGATCAGTCAGCTCGCCTATCAGGGATATGCCTCCGTTCTTTCCGCGTTCCAAGGTGTCTAGCATGACATCGAGTGAGCGCTCCATCTGGTCGAGGACCTTTTCCCGAGCGATTTTATCCCTAGCTGATTCATACCGGATAGCGACTTCCCTGAGGGATGAGCCGTGACATAGCTCCACCAGGTCTTCGAACGAAGAGAACAGGGGCTCCTGTTCTTCTGCCGGGACAAATATACTTAATGGGTTGATCTGGTGGAAGAGGGTGCAGGCTCTCTTGATCCTTGTCATTGTTGATGACGAAAGCGGACCACCCTTGATCTCATAGCATGCAAGGACCCCTTTTGGAGCATCTCCGAGATATAGACGGTAAGAGCTGCATTCCTTCGAGATGGCCTGCGTCACGCAGGAAAGAGCATCCTTATCCGGTACGATGACCACACACGCATGGTGGTTGCCATCCAGCATGACGGGAATCCCATTTATCGCGTTAATGATGATATTCCCACCTCCGACAGAATCCCCGGTTATCTCCCAGACTATCCCATTCTTTTGTGCTCTTACCTGCATAGTATTTCTGCCGAGACGCTCGTCGAAACCGTAAACAGTCCAGACATGACCTTTCCGGGAGGCGATATCTATCGCCCTGTTACAGTCCTTTTCGTACTCGCGAATGCCTAAAAGACCTGAGATGATGCCAAGATGAGTGTGCTGCCCGACATAGGTTGGAAGAGTATATGGATGGAGTCCGATCTCAAACCTGTCAGGACAGCCGTTCATGATCTGTCTGGCCATATAGCCGATCCGTACCGCTCCCCCCGTATGGTTGCTCGATGGCCCGTGCATAATGGGCCCGATCACATCAAAGATTCCAAGAGTTTTCATAATTTGCCTCCTGCTCGTCAGTGATGGAAGCAGCCAGCTCCTTAGTGCATTGGATTGCTGTCTCAATGAAATCGGATGCCTCTATGCTCAGTTGCTTCCATTTTTTGTGTGCTACTACAAAAGTCCCATAAGTGTCCTTGTCCCGGATAGGGAACACCTCGATCGGGGAATCCTTAGATCGGAACAGATGGTCGTGTATGGTGGTGAACGTCTCAGGATAGATCGTGATCCCTACGCCTGCGCAGGCAAGACGGAGCAGTGCAGAGAGGGACTCTGCCTCGACAACTATTCTGGGAGTGACGCCTTGCCGTATAGAGTAGTTCTCAAAGATGATGCGGCTCCTGTTATTCTTGTTCATCATCAGGAAGGGGGCATCCTTGAACAGTGACAATTTGGTGTCTTCCTTCATCAGTGTGACGATCTCGTCATATCTGGATCCATACTTATCCGAGATGACCTTTTTGGGAACAATCAGAAAGAACCTTTCTTTCAAAAGTGGGATCTCTTCGATATCATTGACCATTACAGGCGAAAAACTGAAGAGGATATCCACATCGTCATAATGTAGCGAATCCTCGATATACTTACGGACGCCTTGGACCAGCATGATCTGCGAATCCGGATGAGTTTTGAGGAAGTGAGGAAGCAACATAGGAAGTAGCATCTCGCTCCTTGCCTGTGACATTCCGACCTTAAGGACCTCTGTGCGCGCGGATTTGATATCGGACAGCTCAGAGATGAACCGGTCCTTTGTATATGTTATCTGCCGTGCGGTCTCGTAAAGGCGCAGTCCTGCATAAGTAAGCGAAAAGGATGGTTTACGCTCAAACAAGCTGACTTCCAGTTCATCTTCAAGGCGGGCGATTGATTTGGAGAGTGCCTGCTGCGTTACATGAAGCCGTTTTGCTGCTCGGGTTATGTTTTGCTCTTCCACCACAACGGTAAAGTAGTACAGCGTTACAAAATTCATAAGAGCCTCCCTGTCTTCTTTTGCGGTCTATCCATGACATATCGGTTGTATTCAGGCGGGATATAGGCTTTTCTCTAGACTATCAGATAATAGAAAGCACTTCAATATGTCCTCGACACAGTATTTTCGGAGCGGACACACAACCAATTGGTTGTGATTCGTCGGATCATAAATCTGTTTTTCATGGAAATGCTTCTATGCTAATAATAAAAATAGAGATAGAGGATCGATTCTCTGTATCGCGAAAAAGGATGGTGATCCAGATGGCAAACTTGTTGAAAAAATGTGCGTGGGTTATTGCAGTCGTTGCAGCGCTGTTTCACGTGATCTCGCTTGTCTTCTATCCTCTGCCGCCGAACATCTTCAGGACGATACACCTGCTATCGATGCTGTCAATCATCTTTTTAACCAGGCCTACGGTCAAAAATCGTGAAGGCTTTTGGGGAAAAGTCGGGTTCATCGAGATCGCACTGTTCGTTCTGAGCGTCATCGCCTGCATATATGCATGTCTTGAGATGACGAACATGTACAATAAGTATGGAATATTCCTGACGAAGCTTGACGTTGCAATGGGTCTCATCTGTATCCTGGTCGTCATGGAGTCTACGAGGAGGACGACAGGTCTTGCCCTTCCTATCATAGCGGGAGTATTCCTTTTGTATGCCTTTTTCGGACAGCATATCCCGGGCATGATCGGTCATAAAGGCTACAGCATCCAAAGGATAGTGTTCGCCATCTATTCTTACGACGGCATCTTCTCGACCCCGCTGGAAACATGCGCGACATATGTGCTGTTGTTCATAACGTTCTCCTCGTTCCTTGAGAAGTCGGGAGCAGGGGACTATTTTCTCGACTTGGCAAAAGGTGTCGCCGGCAGGATGCGCGGAGGACCGGCCAAGGTTGCCGTCATATCCAGCGCGCTATTCGGGATGATCTCTGGAAGTGCTGTAGCGAACGTTGCCGGGACCGGGAGCATCACGATTCCGATGATGAAGCGCATCGGGTACAGAAACCAGTTTGCGGGGGCCGTGGAAGCGGTCGCGTCTACGGGAGGACAGATAATGCCTCCGATCATGGCGGCAGGTGCATTCTTGATGGCACAGACTTTAGGCGTTGGATACTCGACCATCGCCATCGCGGCGCTGATCCCGGCGGTCATGTATTTTCTGACGATATGGATCTCCATAGACTGTGAGTCAGCGAAAGAAGGACTCGAAGGCCTTTCTGCGGAAGAGCTTCCTGATGTTAGGAAGTTGCTGAAAGATGGCTGGTATCTGCTCCTGCCGATCGTTCTGCTGATCTTCCTGCTCGTCGTGGTACGGTATTCAGCCATACGTAGCGCGTTCTTTTCCATGCTGGCGTGCATCTTCATCGCTATCGTCGACCCGAAACGGAAGTTTACTGTCAGGGATTTCTTTGACGG
>CACYFF010000014.1 GCA_902773665.1 uncultured Eubacteriales bacterium
CCCGCATCCGTCAGACAGAAGACGAGGAGAAGCGCGGTCGCCGCCAGGCCTGCCAGAAGGAGCGGAAGCTGGGCCCAGGCCGGAAGGAAGGAATGCCCATCCTGCCTTGCATGGAAAATCCCGATCACCGCGGTCAGAATCAGGATGCTCAGAAGCTGACTGATCCGGATGCCGGTCCCCAGCCAGAGAGAATCCATCCGAAGGTTTTCGATCACCAGACGGCCGGCCGAATAGCACAGGAGATAGAACAGAAAAACGTCTCCGCGGCGCCGAAACCAGCGGCGTCTGCCGGCAAGGAGCAGCACAAAAATGCCGAAATCCCAGACGGATGGCCTGCTGCACCTGTTCTTCCGTCATTCCTGTGCCGGTATCATAGACTTCCGTAACAACAAAAGATTCCCGCCTGAATACGCGTACTCTTACGAAAAGATCTGTAGGGTCAACACCTGCTGCCAGTTTGGTCTCCACCGATTCCACGCTGTTCATCAGCAGATTCACCAACGCCTGCCGTATGGGCTCTTTACTCGTGTATACGTACAGTTCCCGGTCGAGATCCGTTTCGATACGTACTTTTTTCTTGGCAGAGATATAGGCGATCCCCAGGCAGTCATCCACGACGGACGCCATGGAAAACCGCTCGATCTGGCCTCTTGGCGGACGGGAATAATTCATTAGCGTTTCGATCATTCTGGAGATCCTATCCACTTCCCGAGGCACATATTCCTGGAAAGATTCCAGAAATTCCGGGTCATCCCCCTGATCTTTCGCCAACGAAGCGTAAGTCCGTATCGTCGTGAGCGGATTTTTGATCTCGTGAGCGATCCCGGAAATGATACGGTTGAGCGCTTTATTCTTGCTCTCTTCGAAGATCTCCTGTTTCTCCTGCTCTTCGCTGGTAACGTCCTCCACGATAAACACCCGTTCGTCCGGTATGGATGTCCGGTGGCACTGATAGCGATAGGTGTGCCGGCCTCCTTTTTCATCCCGCATCACCAGCAGTTCCGGCTGTTCCATCTCCGCCGGTGACCGCTCCCAGGCCTCGCCGATAATATGCATGTCTTCTATATTCGGAAGCTCAGGCTGCTCGATCGGGATATTCTCCATGCGGCGTGCGATATCGTTCATCAGGAGGACGGTTCCGTCCAACCGCACCACCAGATTAGCCGCATTGCTATGTTCCACCAACTTATTCCGCAGCGTATAGGCATTCTCCAATTCTTCCACTTTTTCCTTGAGTTCGCCTGTCTTTTCGTCCACTACCTTGGCAAGCTGGCGGTTGAACGCTATGATCATGACAACGATAAGGACCGCCCCGCCGAAGACAACGCTTAAAATGGTCGTCAGACGCTGGATGCGCATCTGTGCGTTCTCCAGATCCGTATTCACGATCCATTTATCGATGATGTTGTCGTAATCGGAACTGGAACGCAGGCGGTTGATGCTGCCGCTGACCGCATTGAAGAGCAGATGGTCGTTGCGGTTCAGCAGGATAGCGTAACTGACGCTGGTCATATAGTTGAGCGCTACGGTATACTGTTCGCTTACGCCATCCTCATTCATCATATACTGCATGCAATCCCGTACCGCCATCACCATATCGACGCCGCCAGACTGCAGGGAATCGTACAGTTGTTCCTGCGTACCCATGATGCGGATGGGCTTCGCATTGATCTGGGATACCAGAGAATACGTAGCGGTACCCAATTCATAGGCTGCGGACAGATACCCTTCTTCCGGCATGTTGAGGACTTTTTCCGCATTATCCACAGACGTTACGAGGCATGTCGATGCGGAATAGATCTCTGGGCTGGATCGAAGATTCGGGTAAGATTCGTAGTCGTTCTCCAACACGCCCAGCACAGCGTCCACATCGCCTCTTTCCAAAGCCTCTACCGCCTGATTCTGCCGATCGAATACCACATATTCCACGTTCAGATCTCCGATGCGGGCCAGTTCGTTCATGATATCGACGTATACACCCTGCGGAATGCCGTCTTTATCGACAAACAGCAGCGGCTGCGTCTGCCCGCTCACACCAACCCGGACATCTTTATAGCTTCCCGCAGCAAGGACAGGCAGGAAAGAAAAAAGCACACAAAAAACACAGAGAAGCGTGCATAACGTTTTTCTGTGCCTCATAACACTCACCTGCTTTCAATCATCGATGAAATGGGGTTTGCTCTATTATATCACATACGCGGTCTCACATCGGCAAATTTTGCCGATTTAATATAGATCCGCTGATAAATACAAAAAGGCACTTGCCTTACAGCAAGTGCCTTAAATCACGTTGTTTAACTAAACAGATCCTTCAGGTTATCCATAAAGGACTTTCTCTTGGCATAGCCCGTGGTGGTCTTCGTCTCGCCGAACTTCTTGATGAGTTCTTTCTGCTCTGCGGACAGCTTGGTCGGGACCTCCAGCACGATCTCGGCATACAGGTCGCCGGGCCGCTTGCTGCGCACGTTGGGCACGCCTTTGCCCTTCATGCGGAGCACGTCGCCGGGCTGCGTGCCTGCCGGAATCTTAAGCGCAAGCTTCTCGGAAAGTCCGGGGATCGTAACGGTATCGCCCAGAGCTGCCTGGCTGAAGGTGACGGGCACTTTGAGCCACAGATCGTCGCCCTTGCGGGTAAACAGCTTGTGGTCGCCCACATTGAGCACGATGTACAGGTCACCTGCCGGACCGCCGTTGGTGCCGGGCTGGCCCTGACCCTGCAGCGTCAACACGTAATCCGTGTAGGATCCTGCCGGGATCGTAACGTTGAGCGTAATGGTCTTGCGGACCTTGCCTGTACCGCCGCAGGCAGGACACGGATCCTCGATGATCTGGCCGGTGCCGCCGCAGTGATCGCAGGTGCGGACGCTCTGGAACTGGCCCAGAGGCGTGTTCTGTACGGTGCGGACCTGGCCGGTGCCGCCGCAGTGCGGACAGGTCTTCTTGCCGGTGCCCTTCTTCGCGCCGGTGCCGCCGCAGGCATCGCAGGTGCAGTCCTTCGTCAGCCGGATCTCCTTCTTGCAGCCGAACACCGCTTCGTTGAACGTGATGTTCATGCGCTTTTGGATATCCGCACCGCGCCGCGGACCGTTCCGCGTCTGCCGGCTGCTACCGAAGCCGCCAAAACCACCGCCGAACATGTTGAAGATGTCCTCAAACCCGCCGAAGCCGGACGCATCGAAGCCGCCGAAGCCGCCTCCGCCGCTGTAGGCGGAATTGGGATCGACGCCGGCGAAGCCGAAGCGGTCGTATTTTTCTTTTTTATCGGGGTCAGACAGGACAGAATAGGCCTCGTTGATCTCCTTGAACTTCTCCTCCGCACTCTTGTCGCCGGGGTTTCTGTCCGGATGATACTTCATGGCCATCTTGCGGAAGGCCGATTTGATCTGATCTTCCGAAGCGCCCTTTTCCAGTCCTAAGACCTCGTAATAATCTCTTTTGTCTGCCATGTTATAAATCGCCGCAAAGGCGGACTAAATGCCCGCCTCCGCGTTATCCTTTTTCAGAATTACTTATTGTCGTCGTCCACGACTTCGAAGTCCGCATCCTGGACGCCATCGTCAGCAGGAGCTGCTCCGCCGGCTGCGCCGCCGAAGCCTGCGCCCGGATTGAATCCGCCCTGGGGACCTGCGCCGCCCTGCTGCGCCTGCTGCTGTGCGGCAGCCTGCTCGTAGAGTTTGGTGCTCATGATGTGGAACTTGTTGGTGAGGGCTTCGGTCTTGGCCTTGACTTCTTCCGTGGTGCCCGCGTTGAGAGCCTTCTGCAGTTCGTCCTTCGCATCGGTGATCTCCTTGACTTCCGCTTCGGACAGCTTGCCTTCCAGGGTCTTCAGGTTCTTCTCGGTCTCGTAGACCAGGGTCTCTGCCTGGTTTCTGGCCTCGGTGTCTTCCTTCTTCTTCTTATCGGCCTCGGCGTATTCCTCGGCTTCCTTTACCTTCTGCTTGATCTCCTCTTCGGAGAGCTTGTTGGAGGAAGTGATCGTAATGCTCTGCTGCTGGCCGGTTCCCAGATCCTTAGCGGATACGTTCACGATGCCGTTGGCGTCGATATCGAACGTAACTTCGATCTGAGGTACACCGCGAGGTGCAGCGGGGATGCCGGTCAGCTGGAATCTGCCCAGCGTAATGTTGTCGGCTGCCATCTGGCGTTCGCCCTGCATTACGTGGATGTCCACTGCGCTCTGGTTATCCGCAGCCGTGGAGAAGATCTGGCTCTTCTTGGTGGGGATGGTGGTGTTTCTCTCGATCAGTTTGGTGGCTACGCCGCCCAGAGTCTCGATGGAAAGGCTCAGCGGGGTGACATCCAGCAGCAGCACGTCCTTGACCTCGCCGGTGAGCACGCCCGCCTGGATGCTGGCGCCGATGGCGACGCATTCGTCCGGGTTGATGCCCTTGAAGGGTTCCTTGCCGGTGATCCTCTTAACGGCTTCCTGGACTGCGGGGATTCTGGTGGAACCGCCCACCAGGATGACCTTGGCCAGGTCTGCCATCGTAACGCCTGCGTCTGCCATAGCCTTCTTCATCGGCTCGATGGTGCGCTGTACCAGGTGTTCGGTCAGCTGATCGAACTTCGCTCTCGTAATGTCCATGTTGAGGTGGAGCGGACCGTCCTGGTTGACCGTGATGAACGGCAGGTTGACGTTGGTGGTCTGGCTGGAGCTCAGCTCCTTCTTGGCCTTTTCTGCAGCTTCCTTCAGTCTCTGCAGAGCCATCTTATCGTTTCTCAGATCGACGCCGTTTTCCTTGGCGAACTGATCTGCCATGTAGTTCATCAGAACGTTATCGAAGTCATCGCCGCCCAGCTTGGTGTCGCCGTTGGTGGACAGTACTTCGAACACGCCGTCGCCCAGTTCCAGGATGGAGACATCGAACGTGCCGCCGCCCAGGTCGTAGACCAGGATCTTATGATGTTCGTTTTCCTTGTCGAGGCCGTAGGCCAGAGCCGCTGCGGTCGGTTCGTTGATGATACGCTTTACGTCCAGACCTGCGATCTTGCCGGCGTCCTTGGTGGCCTGCTTCTGGCTGTCGGAGAAGTAAGCGGGAACGGTGATGACCGCTTCCGTCACCTTTTCTCCCAGATAGCTTTCGGCGTCCGCCTTCAGCTTTGCCAGGATCATCGCGGAGATATCCTGCGGCGTATATTCTTTGCCGTCGATGGAGACGGTGTAGCTGCTTCCCATGTGTCTCTTGATGGAGGAGATGGTACGGTCGGGGTTGGTGATCGCCTGTCTCTTGGCGGTCTCGCCCACGAGTCTCTCGCCGCCCTTGGTGAAGCCGACCACGGACGGTGTGGTTCTGTTGCCTTCCGCGTTGGCGATAACGGTAGGCTCGCCGCCTTCCAGTACTGCCACGCAGCTGTTGGTTGTTCCTAAATCGATACCGATAACTTTGCTCATTGTTTTCTATACCTCCTATTGTGCTACGGCGACCATGCTGGGCCGTATCACTTTCTTATTTAACATATATCCTTTTTGTAAGACCTTCGTAACGGTGCCGCTCTCGGCTTCCGCTGCTTCGGTCATTACCGCGTTGTGATAATTGGGATCGAAGGGTTTTCCCAGCGCCTCGATCTCCTCTACGTTGTTCTTTTCCAGAACGCCCTGCAGCTGCTTTAGGATGAGCTGCATGCCTTCCGAGAACTTGGGATCGGATTCCGATCCGTGCTCCATGGCGCGCTCGAAGTTGTCCACGACCTCCAGGAGGCCCATGGCGAACTTTTCGTTCGCGAAGGCGTAGATGTCGCTCTTCTCCTTGTCCGTGCGCCGGCGGAAATTCTGGAATTCCGCGTAGAGTCTGGTGTATTTGTCCTGCCAGTCCGCTTCCGGTTCCTGCGGAGCCGCTTCCGGAGCCTCTTCCGGCTCACCGTTTTCCGCGGTCCCGACCGGTTCTTCCTTTTCCAGAACCTCTTCTTCCTTTTCCAGAACCTCTTCTTCTTTTACTTCTTCAGCTGTCTTGTTCGTCTGCTGATCCGTCATTGTTGCTATCGTCCTTTACATCGTTATTTTCTTTCAGCTCGAACGTCTGGGAGATGTTGTCGCTGATATATTTGATCACCGAAGTGACTTTGCCGTATTTCATACGGGTGGGGCCGATGACCCCGAGACGGCCGACCAATTCGCCGTTGACCCGGTAATCGGCGGTGATGAGGGACAGATCTTTCATGTCCTCGGAGTTCTCGTCGCCGATGGTGATCATCACGCCTTTGTCGCGGTTGACGATCACGTCCGTCAGTTTGCTCTTGTCCTCCAGCATCTTCAGGAAGTTCTGCGTCTTCTGCATGTCTGTCGAGAATTCCGGCAGACTGAAGATGTTGGAATAGCCGTTCATGACGAGGTCTGCATTGAGCATCTTCTCCAGGGTCTTCAGGAAACTGGGGACCACGTCCTTCGCCAGTCCCGAGAGGGACTGCATGTCGTTCGTAAAGCTGTCGATGATGTCCATGGCCATGACGGCGGAGATGCTCTTACCGCGGTAATTGTGGGTCATGACCTTGCTCATCAGCTGCAGGTTCTCTTCCGTATACGGAACGGAGAGCCGGATGGCCCGGTTCATCACCTGTCCGTCCTCTGCGACGATCATCAGGACCACCGTGTTGGAATCCACCGGCAGGAAGTTGATGTACTTCAGCTTGCTCTCGTCTTTACGGGGCATCAGCACGAAGGACGTTAAATTCGTCATGTCGGAGAGCAGTTCCGCCGCGTGTTCGATGGTGCTGTCCAGCTCGTTGCGGCTCTCCATCAACTTGCTGCGGATCTTCTGCTTATCTTCTTCCGGGAGCTCGCTGGTGTCCATCAGTTCGTCCACATACAGCCGGTAAGCCTTGTCCGAAGGGACTCTGCCTGCGGACGTATGGGGATGCGTTAAGTAACCCATGTCTTCCAGATCGGACATCTCGTTGCGGATGGTCGCCGGACTGATGCCCATGTCGTGGCTCTTGGAGAGAGAACGGCTGCCGACGGGTTCGCCGGTGGTGAGGAAGTCCGCGATGATAGCCTGCAGGATCTGTAGTTTTCTTTCGTTTAGATCGTTCGGATTCATAACTGCCTTCTTATCCTGTTAGCACTCTCAACACATGAGTGCTAACATCCTACATAAATATACCCCCGGAACGGGGGTATGTCAACAGATTTTGAAAAATATTTTACGTCCGCAGGAGCGCTATTTTACCGCATCAAGGCGGTAAAGGACGAAACTGGCCGGATCGTAGTTTTCGGTGAACGCAGACACCGTTTCGACCTTTCCTTCCAGCGCCGCATTGTAGATGCCGCAGCAGATGCCGTCGTAGCCTTCCGGCAGCAGAAGAGTCCAGGAGAGGATCTCGCTGCAGCTCTGCAGGCCGCTCTCCTCGTCCATCACCCAGTCCTCCGCGGTCTTGTTGATGATGGCGACGCACTTCTTATATTTCTTATCGTTCCAGCGCACCGTAAACGTGTCGCACTGTTTGGATTCGTCATACGCCAGACTGCTCTGCAGCTTCGCCATGTCGTAATAATCCGTCATCAGATAGCAGTAGCGGTAGCCGCTTTCGTTGGCATTCTCGTCTCCGAACGTGACCCGCATGTTGAGCTTCTGCCAGGCGTAGCCGTCCGGCGTCTTAAAACCCTCCGGCGCGTCGCACGGTGCGCAGAAGATATTCACGGTGCCTTCGGTGACCACGGCATGATCTTTCTCGCAGACGGTCGTAAATCCGTCCACGCGGCTTTCTTTCGAAGCGGAGACTGCAGAGATCCATTGGATGTTTTTCGCCTCAAAATCCGGCGAATCCTGGCCTCCGGAGCCGCTGCAGGCGGTCATCCCCAGGACGAGCGCCAACAGAATAACGATGGAAACGATTCTTTTCATATGCTTAAACTGAATGCAAAAATGGAATATTTTTTTCGAACGCACCCATTATAGCACAATAGCGTTTATAATAGTTACAAATAAAAAGCGAGGTCAAGAAATTATGTTCCTACTGCTCAATCCCCTTACGATCCTGATGGCAGCGGCAGTCATCCCTGCCCTCATCCTCCTGTTCGAGGTCTATAAATACGACCGGCTCGAACCCGAACCGCCCGGCATGCTGCTCGGCCTGGTACTGAAAGGCATTATCGCTACAGCGCTTGCCGTCGTAACGGAACGTATAGGCATGGGGATCTGCGGAACGCTGTTCCAGGAAGGATCCTTCATCTACTATGTGGTCGTAATGTACTTCGTCGTAGGACTGTCCGAAGAAGGCTTCAAATACCTGCTGCTTCGCATGAGCACCTGGAATTCCCCCTACTTCAACTGCCGGTTCGATGCCGTCGTCTACGCGGTGTTCGTCTCCCTGGGCTTCGCTCTGTGGGAAAACGTGCAGTACGTGTTCAGCTACGGCTTTGGCACCGCGCTGGTAAGAGCTTTCACCGCTGTGCCGGGTCACGCCTGCTTCGGCGTCTTTATGGGCACCTGGTACGGCCTGGCGAAGAAACAGCAGCTGTGGGGCCGGGAAGACACCAGTATGGTATGCCGCACCATGGCGGTCATGGTCCCGATGCTTATCCACGGCACCTACGACCTGATCGCGTCCATCGGCAACTCCTGGATCTTCGTCGTCTTTATCGCCGTCATGTTCGCGATCTCCTTTACGACCATCAAACGACTGTCCAACCAGGATCATTATCTGTAGAGGCTGACTATGAAAGATTTTCTGAAACGCAAGAATATCGAGATATCCCTCAAGCGCTACGGCATCGATGCGCTTGGTGCCATGGCGCAGGGTCTGTTCTGTTCTCTGCTCATCGGTACGATCATCCGCACGCTGGGTCAGCAGGCCGGCATCCAGTTCCTGACCGATATCGGCAGCTACGCCATGGCCGTTTCCGGACCCGCTATGGCCGTCGCCATCGGCTACGCGTTAAAGGCGGACCCCATGGTGCTCTTCTCGCTGGCCGCCGTCGGCTGGGCAGCGAACGCGGAAGGCGGCGCCGGAGGGCCGCTGGCGGTGCTGGTGATCGCCATCATCGCGGCGGAATTCGGCAAGGCGATCTCCAAGGAGACCCGCATCGATATCCTCGTGACCCCGGCAGTCACCATCCTGGTGGGGGTCGCTCTGGCGAAACTCATCGCGCCGCCCATCGGCAGAGGCGCTTCCGCTTTCGGCCTGATGATCGATTCCGCAACCAAGCTGCAGCCCTTCCTGATGGGCATCGTCGTATCCGTCCTGGTGGGCATCGCCCTCACCCTTCCCATCAGCTCTGCCGCGATCTGCGCCGCACTGTCGCTGACGGGCCTTGCGGGCGGCGCTGCCGTAGCAGGCTGCTGCGCCCAGATGATCGGCTTCGCTTTCATGAGTTTTAAGGAGAATAAGGTCGGCGGGCTCGTCTCCCAGGGTCTGGGCACCTCCATGCTGCAGATGCCCAATATCGTAAAGAATCCGAAGATCTGGCTGCCGCCGATCATCGTTTCAGCCATCACAGGCCCCATCGCCACCTGCATCTTCCACATGGAGATGAACGGCGCACCCATCAATTCCGGCATGGGCACCTGCGGTCTGTGCGGTCAGATCGGCGTCTGGACCGGCTGGCTGGCTCCCTCCGAAGCAGCCGTCGCAAAAGGCGCTGTCGCCATCGCGCCTGCCGCCATGGACTGGCTGGGCCTGCTGCTCATCTGTTTCGTCATCCCCGCCGTCCTCTGCCCCATCCTGCGCAAAGCTTTCGAGAAGATCGGCTGGATCAAGGAAGGCGACCTGAAGCTGGAATAGTTTTACGCGATACAAAAGCGGTCCGAAACGGACCGCTTTTTCTTTCACCGCAGGGACAAAGAACTGTCCCTTTTATAGACGCAATGAACTGCACAGGATCAAAACAACTCTTTCAGATTATCCTTAGCTTTTTCATCTCCCAGATCTGCCGCCTTTTGCCATAACGATTTCGCCTTGTCTCTGTCAAGGTGAACGCCATCTGCGTGATAATACAGATTGGCCAGATTATTCATGGCACCGGCATGACCTTGTGCGACAGCTTTTTCATACCATTCTGCAGCTTTCTTATAATCCCGGATAACACCTTTTCCCTCCAGGTACTCATCAAAGGGTAATTTATCATACATTACGCCCATTGCGAACTGCGCCTCAGCATGTCCCTGTAAAGCAGCTTTCTCAAACCACTTCAGCGCCTTATCCAGATCCAGGGAAACACCTTTCTTATAATAATATCGATAGCCTATCTCAAATTGGGCATCCACATCGCCCTTCTCGGCTGCTGCTTCATACCACTTCGCGGCCTTTGCCTCATGATCGGGGAGATACTCCGCTTCCTCGTATGTGACGGCGATATTATATACGTCTTCTGCGTCTCCGAACTTTTCCACCCACGCAAACATCTCCTCGGCTTTGCCTGGATACTCCGGGTTGTCGGGATAATTTTGAACCATTCCAAGATACCGTTCCCCGATCTCCTCAAATTTCCAGGCAAGAGACGCTTTCTCGTCCTCGTTCAGCATTCCGATGACCGAGGCCTTTTCATACCAGTCGCCTGCATATTCACTATAAAGTGTAAAACCACTTTCGTAAAAATATCCGTTGCCCTTTTCCAGACAGAATTCCACCTGTTCCCTTCTACGCTCGTCACCGGACGCATCGTATTCATAGGGCATGCCCTCCGGCAGCCTCTGTACGACGGAGATGGCGTCCGTACGCACGCGGGCGGTCTGCGGCACCTGATGGAACATTTTGCCGGTATTCGTATCCTCCTGGATATGCCAACCGGTCAAATCGATGGATTCAAGGTTCGTGCAGCCCAGGAAAACATAACGCATATCCGTAACACGGTAAGTCTCCCAGTCGCTGAGGTCCAGCGTCCGCAGATTGCTGCAGCCTTCGAACATGGAAGACAGGTTGTGGACCTTGCTGACGTCCATCGAACACAGGTTCACCGTTTCCAGGGACTTGCAGGATTCGAATAAACTGTGGCAGCTTTGAAGCGAAGTAGATGACCATGCCAGTACGTCGCCGATCGTACGGAGATTGGTACAACCTTCAAACATATATGCGATGTTCATTACGTTCTGCGGATCCCACATCGGCCCGGTCTGAATGCATTCCAGATTCGTGCACTTTCTGAACATCCAGCCCATATCGAGGACATTCGAAACATCCCACGCGGAAAGATCCAGGGAGGACAGCGCAGTACAGCCATAGAACATGGTGCTCATATCCGTACATATCGAGACGTCCAGGTTGGACAGATCGGCTTCAGCGAGATTGCTCATGCCGGCAAATAATTGCTTTCCGTTGCTGATGCTGGCGCCCGGAAGCGCTTCAACAGAACGGACATCATCCCGGATCTCCTCAAACGGAGTCTCATCCAGCTGTCCGGTGAGGGTCAGCTTGCCGGTTTCGGTATCGAATTCCCAGCCGTCTCCACTCTTTGTGAAATACACGGCATTGGGGTCCGTCTGCGACGTCTTTGCTCCGGGCAGGCGGAGCACCTCTTTACGGATCGCTTCATCCTGACAGCGTACAGCACACAGCTCTTCGCAGCCAGCAAACAAGCGGTCAAAGGACTGCACAGAAGAAGCATCCCATCCGGACAGGTCCACTTCGCGCAATGCACTGCATCCATCAAAGGCACCGGATATACTGGACACGGAGCCATTCCTGACGCCGAGGTCAACATTCCTGACCAAGCAGCAGGACTTGAACATATCCGTCATATCGTGGGCATTGGAAAGATCAAGTTCACGAAGGTCTATCTCTTTCAGATTTACGCACCCGTCAAACATGCTCCGGCACGTCTTTGCCCTGGAACCCTGTTTTACGACCACCTTTTCAATAAATCTCCGATGGCGGAACCAGGCCGGTCTCCAGCTGCCCCAATCAGACAGTTCGCCGTCGATCGTCAGGATATGCCTGTCCTCTGAGAGATGCCAGCCGCAGGGTATGACGCGGATACCATCCGGCAGCAGCTTTATGATGCTTTCGTCATTGGCGATCACGCGCGCAGTCTTCGGCACCTTCGAGAACATTTTTTCCGCCGATCTTCCCGTCATACGCCAACCGGATAGGTCGAGAGTCTCGAGCCTCTTGCAGCCGGCGAATAGCTGATCCATCACCTCAGCGTTGTATGTATACCATCCGCCAAGATCCAGCGTCCGAAGGTTTTCGCATCCGGTAAACATATAATCGAACAGCTTCACTTTGCCCACGTTCATTGAACGAAGATCCAGATGAACGAGGGAACGGCAGTGGTTGAACATTTCGCCGCAGTTATTCAGTTCTGACGATGGCCAATGGACCATGTCAAAACTCCGCATCTTGCTGCACCACATAAACATTTGGTATGTGTCCTTGACCTTTTGAGGATTCCACAGCGGCCCGGTCTTGATGCTTTTCAATTCGTAACAATCTTTGAACATAGCTCTCATGGAGCAGACGTTCGATATGTCCCATGTGCTCAAGTCCAGAGACGTAAGACTAATGCATCCGCTGAACATGCCGGACATGTTTTCGCATGACGAGACATCCAGTTCAGTCAGGTCGGCTTCCCGAAGGGCCGTCATCCCGGCAAACAAATCGCTTCCGTCCCAGATACGGGCGCCTTTCAATGCCACGATAGAACGCACATCATGCTGGAAATCTTTAAAAGGTTTATGATGATAATTATACTGCCCAAGATCTCCGCTGATCGTGAGTCTGTAGGTTTTACTGTCATAGGACCAACTGCCGGCTGAAGCATACTTGGCGGGCTCTTTTTTCACCGGTTCACCGTTGTTAAACTCCCCTTCAATGATCTCGCCGCTCGCTTTTCGGAGAATACCTTTTCCGGTGCGTGCACCATCCACGAAATCTCCTTCATATACATCGCCGTTCGCCCAGCGGAAGATGCCTTTGCCGGTTTGCTTGTTTTCTACGGAGTCTCCTTCATAGCTATTACCATTTGCCCAGGTGTAGATGCCTTTTCCGGTCCGCCAGCCATCCACAAAGTCGCCCTCATAGACATCGCCGTTCACCCAGCGGAAGATGCCTTTGCCGGTACGAACACCGTCTTCTACAAAGTCCCCTTCGTAAACGTCGCCGTTCGCCCAGCGGAAAATGCCTTTACCGACATGCTTTCCATCGACCGTGTCACCTTCGTAACTGTTGCCGTTCGCCCAGGTATAAATGCCCTTTCCGGTACGTGCGCCGTTCACAAAATCGCCTTCATAATGGTCGCCGTCCGGCCAGCGGAAGGCGCCTTTTCCGGTACGTTCGCCCTTTACAAAATCACCCTCATAGACATTGCCGTTTGCCCAGGTATAAATGCCCTTTCCGGTACGCCAACCATCCAAAAAATCGCCCTCGTAGACGTCTCCATCCGGCCAGCGGAAAATACCTTTGCCAGTGCGTTTTCCCTCTACAAAGTCACCCTCATAGACGTTGCCGTCCGACCAGGTAAAGACCCCTTTCCCGGTACGCTTCCCTTCTACAAAGTCCCCCTCATAGACATCGCCGTTCACCCAGCGGAAAACGCCTTTGCCGTTCCATTTACCTTCAAGAAAATCCCCCTCATAGATATTACCGTTTTTAAAGCGGGAAACACCTTTGCCGGTACGCTTCCCTTCTACAAAGTCCCCCTCATAGACATCGCCGTTCACCCAGCGGAAAACGCCTTTGCCGTTTTGTTTGTTTTCTAAGAAATCTCCCTCATAGCTGTTTCCGTTCGCAAAGCGCAAGATCCCTTTGCCGGTCCGATTGCCGCTGACAAAATCCCCTTCATAGACACTGCCTTTCGTGAAGCGCTTGATTCCTTTCCCGTTAGGCTGGCCATCGGCAAACATGCCCTCATAAGTATTTCCACTTTCAAAGACGCACTTCCCCATTCCGTTGGGAACGCCGTCTTCCGCTTCGCCGGTATAGGTAAAATCGTCGTATGCAAGATCTGTTACTGTTTCGCGTGCCATAAAAGTGTTTCTCCTTGAAAGCGACAAGCTGATGTTTTATGCGATATTCTTCACAAAATACTCGTGGAAATCGCAGTGGTGGTTGCAGGGCTTTAAGAGGCGCATGACCCGCATCCAAAGCACGAAGCATTCGCTGCCCGTGGTCACCGTGACCGGCGGGATGAGCGCGATGATGGAATGGGACAGCCCGCTCTCGCTCTCGATCTGCTGCCACGTGCCGAAGCGGGGGATCTCCCCATCCGTTTCGCCTTTCAGCACCACGGGAACGAACTCCGCCTTTTCCCCTTCTCTGCACAGCGCAGTGCCCGCCTCCACCGTCTCCAGCTTGGCGTCCATGCACTGCAGAAACCACTTGATATCCGCATCGTTTTCGATATGCGCAAAATACGGATGACCCTTGATAAGGGCCATCTCATCCGGATAGATCAGCATTTGTTTTCCTCCTTATTGTCCCGGCGTCCGCAGCATCCTTACCGCTGCATGCCAGCCGTCCAGTTTTTCCTGCGCCAGTTTCGCATCCATCTGCGGCACGAAGCTGCCGGATACCTGCCAGTTGGATTTCACATCTTCCTGGCTGTTCCAGTAGCCCACGGCGAGGCCTGCCAAATAGGCGGCGCCCATGGCTGTCGTTTCGATGCATACGGGACGTCTTACCTCCGCACGGATCATATCCGCCTGGAACTGCATCAGGAAGTCGTTGGCGCAGGCGCCGCCGTCCACCTTTAAGCTGTCCAGCCGGATGCCGCTGTCTGCCTCCATGGCGTGCAGCACGTCCCAGGTCTGATACGCCAGACTTTCCAGCGTTGCGCGGATCACGTGGTTGCGGTTGGCACCCCGGGTGAGCCCCACGATCGCCCCTCTGGCGTACGGATCCCAGTACGGTGCGCCGAGGCCCACGAAAGCCGGCACCATGTAGACGCCGTTGGTGTCCTCGACCATCCTCGCATAGCGCTCCGACGCCGGGGAATTTTCCACGAGTCCCATCTCGTCGCGCAGCCATTGGATGGCGGCACCCGCCACGAAGATGGACCCTTCCAGCGCGTACTCCACCTTGCCGTTCAACCCCCAGGCGATGGTCGTCACCAAGCCGTTCGTGCTGGTCACAGGCGTTTCGCCGGTGTTCATCAGCAGGAAGCAGCCCGTGCCGTAGGTGTTCTTCGCTTCGCCGGGTTTAAAGCAGGTCTGGCCGAACAGCGCTGCCTGCTGGTCACCGGCGGCGCTGGCGATCTTGATGCCGTCGCCGAACAGCGTGTAGTCCGTTTCCCCGTAGACTTCGGAGCTCGGCCGCACTTCCGGAAGCATGCACTTGGGAATGTCCAGCAGCTCCAGGATCTCGTCGTCCCACTGCAGCGTGTGGATGTTGAACAGCATCGTCCGGGAAGCGTTGGAATAATCCGTTACGTGAGCTTTGCCCCGGGTGAGGTTCCAGATGAGCCAGGTATCCACCGTGCCGAACAGCAGATCGCCCTTCTCCGCCTTTTCCCGCGCGCCGGGCACGTTTTCCAGGATCCAGCGGATCTTCGTGCCGGAGAAGTAGGCGTCGACCTTCAGCCCGGTCTTTTCGCGGATCATGTCCTCATAGTCCTTTTCCAGGGTCTCGCAGTAATCCGCGGTCCGGCGGCACTGCCACACGATTGCGTTGTAGACGGGAAGCCCCGTGTTTTTATCCCAGACGATCGTCGTCTCTCTCTGATTGGTGATGCCGATCGCAGCGATCTCCTTGGCCTCCGTGCGGGCCATCAGGATGGCTTCCTGCGCCACGCCCAGCTGGGTCGCCCAGATCTCCATCGGGTCGTGCTCCACCCAGCCGGGATGGGGATAGATCTGTTTGAATTCCTTCTGCGATACCGCGATCTGATTGCCCTCGCGGTCGAAGATGATGCAGCGGTTGCTCGTGGTGCCTGCATCCAGCGCCATCACGTATTTAGACATTCAGCAATTCCTCCATCACAGGATTCGTTTCGTCCAGGCCGGCTGGTGTGAGCCGTACACGGCCGTCTTTTTCCTCCATACGCCCTTCCTGCAGCAGTTTTCGGTAAGCGGGCCCGAAGTCATCCTCGAACGCGCAGCCGAACATGGTTTTATAATCTTCCTTGCGGAACCCGTCGATCAGCCGGAGTTCCGTAAACACGAAGTCCGTCTTCCGGTCCCAGGGGTCACTCTCTTCCCAGGAAGGTTCCGCCGGCCCCTTCAAGTATTCCTTCAGATCCGACGTCGTAAAACACCTGCGCCCTTCCAGAAAGCTGTGGGCCGCCATGCCAAGGCCCAAGTAGTCCTGCATGGTCCAGTACTTCAGGTTGTGCCGGCATTCGTAACCCGGGATGGCCGCATTGGAGATCTCGTAATGCTGGTAGCCGGCGTCTTTTAAGACCTCCAGCGCCCGGTGGTACATCTCCCGGTTCTCACTCCATTCCGGCAAAGTAAGCCGCCCTTCCTTAAAATCGCGGTAGAACGGCGTGCCCATCTCCAGCTGCAGGCTGTAGAATGAGATGTGCTTCGGTTCCTCCGCGATCGTGCGCTTCAGCGTATCCTCCCAGACCGCTAAGGTCTGGCCGGGGATACCAAGCATCAGGTCCACGTTGTAATTCAGGTTGAGCGATTTTGCTGCCCGCATAGCCTTCAGGGCTGTTTCCGCATCGTGGATGCGTCCCAGATGCCTCAAAACGCCATCGTCCAGGCTCTGCACGCCGATGCTCAGCCGGTTGACCCCTGCATCGATGAACGCCCTCAGTTTCTCTGCATCGAAGGTACCCGGATTGGACTCCATGGAGATCTCCAACCCGTCACAACCCTTCAGGCCTGCCCCGCAGTTTTGCGCAAATTCACAGCCGACGAGAAACGCATCGTCCACAGCCTGCAGGATCCTCTGCAGCTGCTGCGGGGTCAGAAGCGACGGTGTACCGCCGCCGATAAAGACGGTGTCGACGTGGTAGCGGCTTCCATACGTTTCGCCCGCTGCCGCGATATCCTCGCAAAGCCTTCCGACATAGGCCTCGATCACGTCTCCGCTCTGCTCCGGGAACGACACGAAATCGCAGTAATTGCACTTGCGCACGCAGAACGGGATATGCAGATAGAGGCCCAGCGGCTTTAAGGATGACTGCGCATTTTCGGCGAGATAATCCTCCCGGTGCTTTGTCAGCAGGATCCTGCCGTCCTTATTTGTTGTCGTCATACTTCAGCACCGCCGTAAACGCCTCCTGCGGCACTTCCACCGTGCCGAACTGACGCATGCGCTTCTTGCCTTCCTTCTGCTTTTCCAGCAGCTTCTTCTTCCGGGAGATGTCGCCGCCGTAGCACTTGGCCAACACGTCCTTGCGGTAGGCTTTTACGGTCTCCCGCGCGATCACCTTCTGCCCGATGGCGGCCTGGATCGGCACCTCGAACTGGTGCATGGGGATGACCTCCTTCAGCTTTTCGCACACGAAGCGGGCTCTGCCGTAGGCTTTGCTTTCGTGGACGATCATGGAGAAGGCGTCCACGATCTCCTTGTTCAGCAGGATGTCCAATTTTACGAGGTTGGAACGCTCATAGCGGTCGAATTCGTAGTCCAGGGAGCCATACCCTCTCGTCTTGGACTTGAGGGCGTCGAAAAAGTCGTAGATGACCTCGTTCAGCGGCATGTCGTAATGCAGCGCCACCCGGTCCTCCGTGATGTATTCCATATGGGTCATGTTGCCCCGGCGGTCCTGGCACAGCGCCATGATGGACCCGACGTAATCCTTGGGCAGCATGATGGTCGCCTTCACCATGGGCTCTTCGATGTGGTCGTATTCCGTGGGATTGGGCAGGTTGGACGGGTTTTCGATCATCACTTCCGAACCGTCGTGCATCACGACTTTGTAGATAACGGAAGGCGACGTCGTAATGATCTCCAGGTCGAACTCCCGCTCCAACCGTTCGACGATGATCTCCATGTGCAGCAAGCCCAGGAAACCGCAGCGGAAGCCGTATCCCAGCGCCTGGGACGTCTCCGGCTCAAAGACGAACGCAGCGTCGTTCACCTGCAGTTTTTCCAGGCAGTCCTTTACGTTCTCGTACTTTTCGTCCGGCGTCGGATAGATGCCGCAGTACACCATGGGCTGCACTTTCTTGTAGCCGGGCAGATGCTCCTTCGCGGGGCGGTCCGCCAGTGTAATGGTATCGCCGACCCGGGCGTCGCGCACCTGTTTGATGGAGGCGCAGACGTAGCCTACAGATCCGGCAGAAAGCTCCTTTACCGGGGTCTGATACGGGGCGTTGACCCCGACTTCCGTCACATCGTACACGGCGCCGGTGTTCATCATCTTGATCTTGTCGCCGGCCTTCAAAACGCCGTCGAACACGCGGGTATAGATGACGACGCCCTTGTAATTATCGTAGTAGGAATCGAAGATCAGAGCCTTGAGAGGCGCTTCCGGGTCACCGTTGGGCGCCGGGACCTTCTCCACGATGGCTTCCAGCACGCCTTCGATGTTGATGCCCTCCTTGGCGGAGATGAGGGGCGCATCGGAGGCGTCCAGGCCGATAACGTCTTCGATCTCCTGCTTCGCTTCGTCCGGGCGGGCGGAAGCGAGGTCGATCTTGTTGATGACCGGCACGATCTCCAGATCTTCATCGAGAGCCAGATACACGTTCGCCAGAGTCTGCGCTTCCACGCCCTGGGTGGCGTCAACGACGAGAACAGCGCCTTCGCAGGCCGCGAGGCTGCGGGAGACCTCGTAGTTGAAGTCCACGTGGCCCGGGGTATCGATCAGGTTGAAGATATATTCGTTTCCGTCCTTGGCTTTATACACGAGACGGCTGGTCTGGAGCTTGATCGTAATGCCGCGCTCCCGTTCCAGATCCATGTTGTCCAGGAACTGCTCCTTCATGTCGCGCTGGGCTACGCTGCCGGTATTCTCCAGCAGGCGGTCTGCCAACGTGCTCTTGCCGTGATCGATATGTGCTATAATGCAGAAATTGCGGATGAATTGCTGTTGATCTTTCATGTTGCTTTCCTTTTCTCACAAATATACAGAATAATTATACCATAATCAGCGGCTATCCGTCCGTTTATCTTAGGATCACATTCCCCGGCCACGAAATAGTTGCATTATGACACCTTTTTGAATAATAGCGCATCCTGGTTACGATATGTAACTTTTCTCTCGCTAAAATGAGACAGAAAGGAGCGCTTCCCATGCAACTGATCGCTTCGAGACTGAAATATCTGAGAGACAGAGAGGAAGAATCACAGAAACAGGTAGCAGAAGCCCTGGACATCAAGCTGTCCACGTATAAGAGCTACGAGACGGCGCGCAGAAGGATCCCCGTGGACATCCTGCGCAACGCGGCGCTGCACTACGAGGTGACGATGGATTTCATCATCGGCATAACGGACATCCCCTACTCGATCAATAAAGAAGACGAAGAGATCATGCGGAAGTATTATTCTCTTAAAGAAGAGAACCAGCTGCGCATCCAGGAACGCATCATGACGTTCTACGAGACGGAACATCCGCCCAAAACGTTAAAAGATAAAAACAAGTAAGGCCTTTGGCCTTTATGGAATATGAGACAAAGGAAAAAGCCCGGGAGACACTCCGGGCTTTTATCGCATTTAACTTATGCGCGTGTGGGGACGGGTGAGATTACTCGGCCTTAGCCTTGTTGAAGGCCTTGGTCAGTCTCGAAACCTTTCTGGAAGCTGCGTTCTTATGGATGGTTCCCTTAGCGGCAGCCTTCATCAGTTTCTTTTCTGCCAGTGCTAACTTTTCCTTGGCGGT
The DNA here is from genome assembly GCA_902773665.1 of uncultured Eubacteriales bacterium. GTDB lineage: Bacteria > Bacillota > Clostridia > Peptostreptococcales > Anaerovoracaceae > RUG11894. The sequence continues at coordinate 19,643 of CACYFF010000014.1, forward strand.
ATCGATATCGCCAGCGGCGACAGCTCTTTCGAAGCCCTTGATGATGCCCTTCAGGCTGTTCTTGACGCGTCTGTTGATCGCAGTCTTCTTTTCGATAACACCGATTCTCTTCTTAGCAGATTTGATATTTGCCATTTCTTTGATTCACCCCACTTTACAAAATATCACCAGTAGAGTATACAGGGCATTTTGCGGAATTGCAAGCGCTATTTTAATCTTTTATCGGCCTTTGCCACCGCTTTCGTTCCGGCGCTCTGGAACACCTGTACGAGCACGACTAAGAGGATGACCGCCAGATACATGATCAGGTACTGATAGCGGTAGTAGCCGTAGTTGATGGCGATCTTGCCGAGGCCTCCCCCACCGATGATGCCGCTCATGGCGGAGTAGCCGAGGATGGTCGTCAGCGCCAGCGTAAAGCTGTTTAAAAGACCGGGCACGCTCTCCGGGATCATCACCTTCGTAATGATCTGCCAGGGCGTGGCGCCCATGGACTGGGCAGCTTCGATGACCCCTGCATCCAGCTCCCGCAGATTGCCCTCCACGAGCCGCGCGATATAGGGGCACGCTGCGACGACCAGCGGTACGATGGTGGCCTTTGTTCCGACCGCCGTGCCGATGAGCAGGCGGGACAGAGGGAACACCATGATCATCAGGATGAGGAACGGTACGGACCGCAGCAGGTTGATGAGCCCGTTCAGGAGATGCAGCAGCCAGGAAGGCAGCGGCCTTACGCCGTCCTTCTCCCCTGCTACCAGCAGCACGCCCAGGGGCAGGCCCAGAACGCAGGCCAGAAGCGTGGACAATACGGTAATGTACAGGGTCTCCCAGATCGCGAACGGGATCTCCGTCTTCAGGCAGAGAGCTGCCGCTTCGATCTGCTCGGGGGTAAACACGTTACTGAACATCGGCGGGCACCTCCTCTACGCTTACGTTTTCAAAAGAACTCAGGAATTTCGCTGCCTCGTAGAGATCGTTTTCGGGAAGGCCGATGAGCGTCGTTCCGTATACGTCTCCGGACAGTTTGCGGGTATTGGCTTCCAGCACCGTGGCGATGATGCCCTTTTCCTTTGCCATCGTCGCCACCAGTGGAAGGCTGGTCGCGGCGGATTCCCGGAAGATGATGCGAAGGCGCCGGTCTCTGCCGGAGATGGAAATGCGCTCGTCCGTCCGGCCCGGGAAGACCAGACGCTTGCCGGCGTCGGAACGCGGGGAAGACAGGACTCTGGAAACGGGTCCCTGCTCCGCTACTCTGCCGCCGTCCAGGATCGCCACGTGGTCGCAGATCTCTTCCACGACGCTCATCTGGTGGGTGATCACCACCACGGTGATGCCGGTCTTCGCGTTGATGTCCTTGATGAGGCTGAGGATCTGGCGGGTGGTGCTGGGGTCAAGTGCGGAAGTCGCCTCGTCGCACAGCAGCACCTTCGGGTCTGTCGCCAGCGCTCTGGCGATCGCCACCCGCTGTTTCTGGCCGCCGGAGAGCTGGGACGGATAGGCTTTCGCTTTGTCCGGAAGTCCTACCAGTTCCAGCAGTTCCTGGGCCTTTTTGCGGGCTTCCGCCTTCGGGACGCCCGCCAGTTCCATGGGGAAACAGACGTTTGCCAGACAGTTTTTCTGCATCAGGAGATTGAACTGCTGAAAGATCATGGTGATCCCGCGGCGCGCTGCGCGAAGTTGTGAAGGAGCCAGATCGCCCATGTTCTGTCCGTCTACGTAGACTTCTCCCGACGTGGGCCGTTCGAGCATATTGATGCAGCGCACCAGCGTGGATTTCCCTGCACCGGATAAACCGATGATGCCGAAGATACTGCCATCTCCGATGCTTATATTCACATCGTGCAGGGCTTCTACTGTCGTCCTGCCCGAAACGAATGTCTTGCTTACGTTCTGTATTTCGATCATTTGCAACCTCTTCTTACTTCAGTACGTCCAGCGTGCTCTGCTTTCCGCCGTATACGCCCATGGGCTCCACGTGGATCTCAGATACGGATACGATGTGCGTGCCCTGCTGTGCGTTAAAGTCGTCCAGATACGGTACGTGCTGGAAGTAGTTGGCGTCCACCGTGCCGTCTTCCACGACGGTGTTGGGAACGACGTAGTCCTGATATTCCTGGATGTCCAGGGTGATGTCCTTTGCCGCGAGGATCTCCTTAGCTACCGCCAGGATCTCGGCGTGGGGCGCGGGGCTTGCTGCGATGGAGATGGTCGTGCCGGCGAGGGCTGCGTAATCGACAGCAGCGTCATAACCGTCGGTCGGGTTCTCCACGACGCTGATGACGGAACCGTTATACTGGGACGTAATGAAGTCCGCGACCTGCTTGCTCTCCAGCGCTGCCTTCAGAGCCTTGATCTTATCGCTGTTTTCGTTGCCTTCCTTTACCGCCAGGATGTTGCTGTAGGCGGAGGCGGAGCCTTCGATCAGCAGAGAGTCGGCGACGGGGTTGAGCCCGGCAGACAGCGCGTAGTTGCAGTTGATAACGGCGTAGTCCACGTCCTGCAGAAGGTTCGGCAGCTGCGCAGCTTCCGCTTCCACGATCTCTACGTTAAACGGGTTTTCCGCGATGTCGTTCTTCGTAGCGGTAATGCCAGCACCCTCGTTCAGGGTGATGATGCCGTTCTCTTCAAGGAGCAGCAGCGCTCTGGCTTCGTTCGTGGTGTCGTTGGGAACGCCGATCTTGATGACCGCCGCAGCGTCCGCATCGCCGGAGCCGCAGGCGGTGAAAGCAAACGTGAGAGTAAGTGCTAAAACAAATGCGAGGATCTTTTTCATGGTATTTTTCCTTTCTGTCTGAGACGAAATAAAAAGCGGAGAGTCAGAAGGCTCTCCGCGAAGCTGCGTCTTATATGGTATTACCGGTAAAATACCACGTTAAGATGCCCGATGGAAAGCGTCTGACTTTTTCAATATGCAAACGTCGCACATGGCCATTACCATGTGCATAGGCATCATCATGCTGTTGTTTGCGAAGATGTAAGTCATTGCTTCTCCATTCGTTGAATGCTTTTTAAAAACTATGCATCTACTCTAGCATTCGGCATATGGGGCTGTCAACCCCATTTTTAAAATTATTTTTTTAAATATGCAGGATAAAATTTGGGCTATACAATATATGACACCAGTTTTTGCGGGTGGCACGGTCAGCAAAAACAACCTTGCGGGTGGTACCTAAAACTCGCTTACCATTCCGTATGGAAAGCCTCTCCCCTCGCCGCATCCGTCCGTTCGTACGTATGAGCGCCGAACAGATCGCGCATGCCCTGCAGCAGATTTGCAGGAAGAGACAGCGATGTATATCCGTTGAAATACTGCAGCGCAGCGGAGAACGCAGGCGCAGCGATCCCATTGTCCGCGGCAGCGATGCAGGTCTCTTTCAGAGCATCCTTTCCTTCGGACAGCATGCTGTGGATGAGGTTTGCCTCCAGCAGATTCGGCAGATTTCTATCGTATACGTAAGCCTTTTTTATGTCGCTCAACAGACTGCTGCGAATGATGCACCCGGCACGCCAGACCTGGGAGATCTCGCCGAGGTTCCAGTTCCAGCCGTAGACGTCCGATGCAGCCTGCAGCACTTCGAAGCCCTGCGCATAGCACAGGATGCGGGCCTGCAGCAGCGCCGCCTGCAGCATCTGCAGTTTCTCGAAGCGAAGTTCCGCAGGCATCACCTTGCCGTCGTATGCGGTCTTTCCGTATTTTTCGGACAGAGACGTGCGAAGATCCTTTCTGGCGGACAGCGCTCTCGCGTTCACCGACTCGGAGATGACGGGCACCGGCACGCCCAGCGCCATCGCGGTATCCACCGTCCAGGCGCCTGTCCCCTTCTGGCCTGCCGCGTCCAGGATATGTTCCACTAGAAGCGATCCGTCTTCCTCTTGCTTCTGCAGCACGGTCTCCGCCGCCTCCAGCAGGAAGCCCGGCGTCTGCTTCGCCCAGCGGGCAAGCGTCCGGCCGCACATGGCGGTATCCATGCCCAGATAGCGGTGCATCAGGTCGTAGGCCTCGCACAGAAGCTGCATTTCCCCGTATTCGATGCCGTTATGGATCATCTTGACGAAATGTCCGGCGCCGCCGCTGCCCATCCAGCTGCAGCAGGCTTCCCCGATGTCCGTTCTCGCGCAGATCTGAAGCAGAAGCGGCATCACCAGATCCTTTGCCGCCTCGCTGCCTCCGGGCATCAGGGACGGACCGTGCAGAGCGCCCTCTTCGCCGCCGGAAATGCCGCAGCCCACGTACAAAAACCCCTGTTCTTCCATGGCCTGTGTCCTCTGCTGCGTATCCTTGTAATAGGAATTGCCGCCGTCGATCACGACGTCGCCCGGTTCCAGATACGGGGTCAACTGCGCAAGTACCTCGTCCACCGCATCCCCCGCCTTTACCATCAGCAGGACTTTTCTGGGAACTTTCAGCTGGCTGCAGAGCTCCTCCAGGCTGTCCGCTCTGCGGAAATTGCCCTCCCCATACTGTTCAAAAAACGCAGCGAGACCCTCCTCGCTGCGGTTGTATACGCTTACCGTAAAGCCTTTGCTCTCCAGGTTGCGGGCGATGCCGCTCCCCATTACACCAAGGCCTATCACGGCGATATCCGATCTCTCTTTCATGCCTCTTTCCCCCTGATCCGTCTGTACGTATCCGCCAGATTCTCGTGCTGCACGTCCCTCGCCCGGAACTTGCAGAGTTTAAAGACCGCCTGCATGATAAACGACGTGATGCCCATCGCGAACAGAGTGCCCCATCCATAAGGAGCACCAAGCAGCACGCCGACAAAGAAAACGCATAGCTCCATGCAGAAACGGACGATGCCGATGTTCACCTTCGGGAAACGCTTTGCCAGGATCACCATCAGCGTATCCCGGGGACCGCAGCCCAGCGCAGGCTTCATGTAGAGGTAACTGCCGAAAGCGTTCAGCAGCTGACCGCACACAAGATAGAGCAGTCCGACCGGAAGCGTCTGTGCCAGAGGCAGAAAGTCGAACGTCAGATGCCAGAAATCCACGGTCTTGCCGATGATGACGGCGTTGCACAGCGTGCCGATGCCGATCTTGCCCTTCAGCAGCAGGTCGATGAGGATGATCGCGAAACTCACCATGACGGTGCAGTTTCCGTACAGGATGCCCGTGCTTAAAGAGAGTCCGGTCTGAAACGTTTCCCAGGCGCCGATGCCGATGGCGGACGCCTGAACGGTGCAATACGATCCGGTGCCGCAGAGCAGCAGTCCTGCCATACAGACGCACCATCTCTTGAAATACTCGGATGCCATAGATGTCCTACTTTAAAATGCGTTGAAATTCCCGTACTCTCTCCGCCATATCTTCCGCAGAGAACACGGCGTTGCCTGCCACGAACACATCCACGCCGGCTTCTTTGAGCGTTGCCGCGTTGTTCAGGTTCACGCCGCCGTCCAGCTCGATGAGCAGATCCGGATTCTTCTCCTTGCGCAGTTTATCCAGCTCGCGGATCTTCTGCCAGCTCGCTTCGATAAACTTCTGACCGCCGAAGCCGGGGTTGACCGACATCAGCAGCACCATGTCCAGATCCGGAAGGATGTAATCCAGCACGGAAAGAGAAGTGGCGGGATTTAACGCGACGCCTGCCTTCTTGCCCAGCGCCTTGATCTGCTGCACCGTGCGGTGCAGATGCAGGCAGGCTTCCTGGTGCACCGTGATGAATTCCGTCTGAGGCAGCGCGAACTCCTCCAGGCAGAGCTCAGGGCGGACGATCATCAGATGTACGTCCAACGGCAGCGTCGTCGCCTTCGCGATGCTGCGCACGACAGGCTGTCCGAACGTGATATTCGGAACGAAACTGCCATCCATCACATCGAGATGCACGAAATCTGCGCCGCCTTCTTCCAGCGCCTTCAGCTGTGTCTTCAGATCCGCGAAATCTGCCGTCAGGATCGACGGGGTCAAATAGGCCATGGCCTCCTCCTCAGTATTTTTCCTTTTCCATCTGCTGCAGGGTCTTCATCATGTCCCGGTAGGACGCGTAGCGCCTCCGGCTGATCTGTTTTTCCGCCGCCGCTTTCGCGACGGCGCATCCGGGTTCTTCCAGATGCCGGCAGTTGTCGAACCGGCATTTTCCCAGATAGGGCGCAAATTCCGGGAAGAAATGCTGCAGCTGCGCTTCTTCCACTTCGCCCAGTTCGAAACTCGTAAAGCCCGGCGTGTCGAACAGGCGGAACTCTCCCGCGTCGAACAGTTCGGTATGCCGGGTCGTATTCTTTCCCCGCAGGGTCTTGCGGCTGATCTCTCCGGTCTCGCTGGCCTCAAAATCCAGCAGCACGTTGGCGATGCTGGATTTGCCCACACCGGAAGGACCCGCCAGAGCCGCCTGCGTTCCCTTTAAAAACGCGCGCAGTTCTTCGAAGCCCTCGCCCGTCACCGTGCTCACGATAAAGACGGGATAGACAGGACCGTACACGTTGCGGAACCGCTGCAGTACGGCGGGGTCGCCGATGTCCGCCTTATTGACGCACACCGCGATGCGGCAGTTCTTCTGCTCCGCCATCACGCAAAAGCGGTCGAGCAAGGGGAAATTCGGCTCCGGTTCTTTCGAAGCCGCCACGAGCACCATGGTCTCCACGTTGGCGACCGGCGGGCGGTCGAACACGTTGACCCGGGGAAGGATCTCGTCGATGCTCCCGGTACCGTCCTCCTGCAGGGAGATGGTCACACGGTCGCCAGCAAGCGGCGTGATGCCGTCCAGACGGAAGATCCCCCGCGCCTTGCACTCGTAGAGCGTCCGGGACTCCCCTTCTCCCGCCAGCACGTAGTAGAAGCCCGCGATGCCTTTTACGATCGTACCTTGCAAAGATCCTGCCATTAATGGATCTCTCCGGTATCGAAGTTTACGTCGTACTCATAGACGAGCGCATTGTCGAAGAAGACGAGCACCTTGCCGTCCGGTCCGGATCCTTCTGCACTGAAGGATTCGCCGTTGTCGCTCTTATGGCGCGCCGCCTGGCTGAGCGGCGTTCTGGGACTGTTTACGGAATCGGATACCGTCACCGTCATGGTGAAGTCCTCGTTGACGGCGGGGCTGTAATCGATCCAGACCGCTACAGCGTTCGTGACGGGTGCGGGCGGGGTCTCCGGTTCCGGTTCGATGACGGGTTCGGGCGCTTCCGGCTCTTTGGATACCACCAGGTCGATGGTGTCGCCTTCCGCGATGGCCATGCCCGGCGCCGGGCTCTGGGTGATGACCGTATCTTCCTTGCGGTTGATGTCTTCCACATAGGAGATCTCGCCCAGTTTAAGGTCCAGTTCTTCGATCTGCTTCTTTGCTTCGTCCAGGCTCTTGCCCTCCACGTTGAACTTGGAGCGCGCGACATCCTTCTCGGAGCCCAGCGATACGACGAGGGTGATCTCCGAGCCGTCGGGATACGTCGTACCGGCGACGGGGCTCTGGCTGATGACCGTGCCCTTGGGAACGGTCTCGCTCACCTCTTCCGAAACGACGCCGACCTTGAATTTATAGGTTTCCAGCATGGTGCGGGCGTTAGCCAGGGACTTTCCGACCACGTCGGGTACGGAGCCGTCCACCTTGCCCTTGCTGACGTTGACTTCGATGCTCTGACCGGACTTGATGGAAGCGCCGGCATCCGGCGTCTGGCTGAGGATGACCCCTTCCGCCACGTCGTTGCTGGGCAGTTCCATGCCTACCTTGACATCCAGTCCGAATTCTTTGAGGATCTCCTCCGCTTCGTCCAGCGTATGACCCACGATCTCGGGCGCCTGCACGATGTCGCCGGGGCGGATCTCATTCGGATCGCTGCCGCTCATCATGCTGCGCACAAACGCGCTGGCGGGGATCGCCAGCATCAGCGCCGCAAGGATGAGGACGACATACGCCCAGTTGAATCTTCTGCCGCCGCTCTCTTCGTTTTCCTCGCTCTCCGCGTCGTCGCCCTTCTTTCTGCCGCCGGTGGTCACCTCTTCCGAGCCCTTGGCACCTTTGGCCAGCGCCGGTGTAAGGCCGCCGCTGTTTCTGGCCGTCTTGGAGAACTTGACGAAGTTTAGAGCCGTTATCATCTCGTCCGCACTGCGGTACCGGCCGGTCTGCAGTTTGTTCGTGGCTTTCATGACGATCTCTTCGAGATCCTGCGGAATGTCGGGGTTGAGCTCGCTGGGCGGGGTCATCTCCTCGTTCATGTGCTTGACCGCCACAGCCACCGCCGTATCGCCGTCGAAGGGCACTTTGCCCGTCAGCATCTCGTACAGCACGATGCCCAGGGAATAGATGTCGGACTTTTCGTCCACGTAGGCGCCTCTGGCCTGCTCCGGAGAGAAATAGTGCACGGAGCCCATGACGGCCTCCTGCTGCTCGCCCACCAGCGTGCCGCCGGTAACGGCTTTCGCAATGCCGAAGTCCGTGATCTTGGCCGTCCCGTCCTGGGTGATCATGATGTTATGGGGCTTTACATCCCTGTGGATGAGCTGATGCTTATGCGCCATGGAGAGCGCGGAAGCCACCTGTTTGGCGATATCCGCCGCGCGGTACGGATCGAGCGGTCCCTCTTCCTTGATGATGTCGGAAAGTGGTCTGCCCTCGATGAGTTCCATGACGATGTAGTAGATGTTGCCCTCTTTGCCTACGTCGTACACGTTGACGATATTGGGATGCACGAGACCCGCCGCGATCTGGGATTCCCTGCGGAAGCTCTCGATGAACATGGCATCTTTCGTATATTCCGGCCGGAGGATCTTGATGGCAACAAAGCGGGAGAGCAGACGGTCTCTTGCCTTGAAGACGACGGCCATGCCGCCTTCGCCGATCTTGTCCTGCAGCTCGTATCTTCCTGCTAAAATTCTGCTGCCCATACGCTATCCCCCTATCCGGATGCAGACGACGGAGATGTTGTCCTTGCCGCCCGCCTCATTGGCTTCGTCCACGAGTTTCTTCGCCAGCTCATGCATGGAACTGTATTCCGTCGACAGCTGAAGGATCCTGTTCGCGCTCACTTCGCCGTACAGACCGTCGGTGCACAGCAGGATGACGTCCCCGGGGCAGGTCTCGAAGCGGTAGAAGTCCGGTTCGATCGTCTCTTCCCCGCCGATGGCCCGGGTGATCATATTGCGGTCCGGGTGCATCATGGCTTCTTCCTTCGTCAGAAGGCCGGAGCGCAGCATGTCCTGCACCAGCGTATGGTCTTCCGTCAGCTGCCGCATAACGCCTTCCCGGACGAGATAGGCTCTGGAATCGCCTACGTTTACGACATAGCAGTCCGTAGCATCCAGATAGCACAGCACCGTTGTGGTCGCCATGCCGTTGTTGCCTTCTTCTTCCTTCGATTTGCTGTAGATGAGAGCGTTCGCGCCCTGGAAGCACTCCAGGAAGTACTTTCTCAGATCTTTTTTGCTCGCGACGGCTGCGATCGGGTTCATGGCCACATACTGCGCCATGTATCCCACCGCCATGCGGGAAGCCAATTCGCCGGAATTGTGCCCGCCGACGCCGTCCGCCACGATGTAGAGCTGCTGATCCGGCAGCAGGAAGAGCGAGTCTTCGTTGCCGGATCTTAAATTGCCCTTATCGGTCTTGAATCCAACGCTGATCATAAATCTTTTTTCCTCATAAGGCAGACGTAAAACCCGTCTCCTTTGCTGTTGTTTATCGTCTCTCCGGTAAAGATCTGCCGTTCGCAGACCTTATCGAAGGATCCGTCGCTTAAAAACGCTTCCGTGACCCGCTCATTTTCCAGCGGATCTACCGTGCAGGTGCTGTACAGCAGCCTGCCGCCTTTTCTGACGCAGGCAGCGGCGTTCTTCAGGATGCGCAGCTGCGTTCCGGGAAGCGATCGCAGTTCTTCTTCCGTCAGCCGCCATTTGATCTCCGGCTTTCTGCGCAGCACGCCGAGCCCGCTGCAGGGCGCATCGCACAGCACCGCGTCGAACGCCTCGATCTCCTGCGGATCCGGCGGCTCGCAGCCGTCGCGCACGCAGGTCGTTACGATAGAGATTCCAAGCCGCTTCGCCTCTTTTTCGATGAGCGGAAGCTTGTTTTCGTGCAGATCGCAGGCCTTTATGCTTCCTCTGTTTTCCATCCGCTCTGCCATAGCGCAGGTCTTGCCGCCCGGCGCGCTGCAGACGTCCAGCACCCGTTCGCCGGGTCTTGGATCCAGGATGCGGATCGCCTCCTGCGACGATGCGTCCTGTACGGAAAACAGCCCGCTGCGGTAGCCGGCAGATGCGGCAATACCGCCGGAAACATCAGGAACATAGTTTTCCTGTGCTTTAAGCGGATTTATCCGCAGGCAAAGCGGTGCCTCTTCCAGGCTTGCCTCCAGAAGCTGCCGCGTCTTCTCTTCGCCGTAGCTTTCCGTCCAGAGACGGACGATCCAGGACGGCATGGAATAGCGGACGGTAAGATCCTCCGGAAGTGCTAGCCTCTTGCCGTCCCGCACAAAACTGCGCAACACGGCGTTGATAAACCCTTCACCGCCGCGAAACGCCTGTTTCGCCAGGGCGACCGTCTCGGAAACAGCAGCGTGATCCGGCACGTCTTCGCAGAACGCCAGCTGGTAGAAGCCCATTCGCAGGAGTATCCTCGCCGGCACTTTTATGCCGCCTTTGCGAAGATACCGGTCGATCTGGCTGTCCAGCAGCGTCCTGTTCTTCAGCACGCCGTGCACAAGACGGCGTACGAAGGCGGCGTCCGCCCCTTCCGCAGTCTGCAGTTTCCGGTTGAGAAGGATATTGGAAAACGCCCCTTCGCTTTCGACCGCTTTCAGGATGGCGAACGCAATGCGGCGGGAGGGATCCGTCATCTGCGGTTTCCTCTTATGGCAAACATACGCAGCAGGTTGGCCACAGCCGTTGCCAGCGCTGCGAGATACGTGAGCGCGGCAGCATCCAGCACACGCTTGGCAGCTGCGTGTTCTTCATCGCTTACGAAGCAGTTCAGGGCTTCCAGCTGAATGAGCGCCCGCTTGCTGGCGTCCAGCTCCACAGGCAGCGTAACGAGATGGAACAGCACGACGCCCAGGAACAGGAAGATGCCCAGATTGAACAGGAAATCGCCCTGCGCGCCGAGCATCAGGCCGAGGATGAGCATGGGCCAGGACAGCATGGAGCCGATGTTGGCAACCGGTACGATGCTGTTGCGGATGCTCAGCAGCGAATAGCCCGCTGCGTGCTGCAGCGCATGACCGCACTCATGAGCCGCGATGGCCATGCTGGCGATGCTGGGCTGTTCGTAGACCGCCGGAGAAAGATTGAGCGTGCCCTTCTGCGGATTGTAGTTATCCGTCAGCGTTCCCTGCGTCTCGTAGATGGGGATCTGCAGGTCGTTGAACTGCAGGATGCGGTGTGCGGCTTCCGCGCCGGTGATGTTCCGTCCGTTGCGTACGTTGGCATAGGTCCGGTACGCGCTCTGGACCTTCCCCTGCGCGTAGACCGACAGCAGGATCGCCGGGAGCAGAAGGATCATCGAAGTATAATATCCAAACATGCAAAGCCTCCTTGAAATGCGGATTTCATAACACTTTATTTTATCCCAGAACGGTTCCGGTTTCAACTGTGTGACCCAGCAGGAACGCGCCGGCATCCATGGCCTTTTTGCCGGGCAGCTGCACTTTTGTCAGCAGCAGAACACCGCCATCTCCACAGGCGACGCCGATGCCTTCCTTACCGGAAGACACCACGGTGCCCGGAGCCGCTTTCGTCCTGCGGTCCGCCGCTTTTGCGGCGTGGATCTTAAAGACTTCTCCGTTCAGGGATGTAAATGCGATGGGCCAGCTGTACATGCCCAGCACGTGGGATTCCAACGCTTTTGCGCTGCGGTCCCAGTCGATCTGTCCTTCTTCCTTGGCGATCATGGCCGCGTGTGTCGCCAGAGACGCATCCTGCGGAACTCCCTTGAGTTCACCGGAAACGATTTTTGGTAAACACTCGACCAGAAGGTCTGCGCCGAGCACGGACAGCTCGTCAAATACCTGTTCTGAGGTCTTTCCCGCGATGGGGATGGCCCTTTGCGCCAGCATGTCGCCGGCGTCGCACTCCTCCGCCATGTACATGATCGTAACGCCGCTCTCGGGGTCAGCGGCAAGGACGGAACGCTGAATAGGCGCCGCCCCTCTGTATTTGGGCAGCAGCGATCCGTGGATGTTGATGCAGCCGTACGCCGGGATGTCCAGGATCTCTTTGGGCAGGATCTTGCCGTAAGCCGCCACCACGATAAAATCGGGCGCGATCTCGCGCAGTCTGGCCGCAAATTCCGGGTTGTTCTTCACCTTTTCCGGCGATTCCACCGCAAGTCCCAGCTCCAGCGCCTTCTTTTTTACATCGCATTGCTGGATCTTATGACCGCGGCTGGCGGGCCGGTCGGGTTTCGTGACCACGAGAGGCACGTCCCAGCCGCAGGATACGATCTTTTCCAGGGCAGGCACCGCGAAATCCGGCGTGCCCATGTAGACGATCCTCATTATTCTTCGTCCTCTTCTTCGTAGTCGCCCTCGGTGGAACGGATCTCCTCGGCCTTATCGGTGTAGAGGATGCCGTCCAGGTGGTCGATCTCGTGGCAGAAGCAGACGGCGGTAAGGCCTTCCACTTCGTAGCGCTGCATATTGCCGTCCAGATCCATCGCCTCGCATACGACGCGGGTGGGACGGTGCACTTTACCGGCTCTGCCGGGGACGGACAGGCAGGCTTCCTCGTTGAACTGGTCGCCTTCTCTCTCCGTGATGACCGGGTTGATGAGCACGTACAGATCTTCTACTTCCACGACGGCGATGCGGCGCAGCACGCCGACCTGGGGCGCCGCGATGCCGACGCCGTCCGCCGCGCGCATGGTCTCGATCATGTCTTCGACCAGGATGCGGATGCGGTCCGTTACTTCCGTAACGGGTCTCGATTTCTTCTTCAGGGAAGGATCTTCATCGGTAACGATATTTCTTAATGCCATTGTTTCCTCCAAATGGTAGCAATTATATGAATGAAAACGGATTGATATCCGTCGTCAACAGTTTTGCCGCGGTCTTTTCCTCTTCGAATACCCTGCGCAGCTTCGCAGCTGCCGCCGTGCATTCTCTGCGCTTTCCGGCAGGCGCCTTGACGATCACCTGGTAGCGCGACATGCCGGACTGTCTGGCAATGGGAGCCGCGGACGGGCCCATCACGATATAGTCCTTCGACAGGACTTTTTTGAGCCATGCAGCCGTACGGGACGCGCTGTCCATGGCTTTTGCCTCGTCTTCGTCCCAAAGGACGAACCGGAACAGATCCGAAAACGGCGGGTACAGCGCCGCTTCACGGATGCCGATCTCCCGCTCGTAGAACGCGCGGTAATCCTGGGCGGCGGCCGCCTGAACGACGGCGCTTTCCGGGCTGTAGGTCTGGATAATGACCTCGCCTTGTTCGTCGCCCCGGCCGGCCCGGCCCGCTGCCTGGGTCACCAGCTGGAACGTCCGTTCCCCGCTGCGGTAGTCGGGGATGTTGAGCGTAACGTCCGCGGAGATGATCCCCACGAGTGCCACGTTGGCGATGTCCAGTCCCTTGGCCACCAGCTGCGTACCGATGAGGATATCGGTCTTGCCGGCTGCAAACCGTTTTAGAATGCCCTCCAGACTGCCTTTTTTGCGGACGGTATCCAGATCCAGGCGTTCGATCTTCGCCTCCGGAAACAGCTCCTTCGCCTTTTCCTCCACCTGCTCGGTGCCGGCGCCGAATCGCCCGATGATCTTGCTTTTACAGGTCGGGCAGACCCTGGGTACCGTTTCTTTTCTGCCGCAGTAATGGCAGACGAGAGCGCCCTCTTCTTTATGATACGTGAGCGAGATGCCGCACTCCGGGCACCGCGGCACGTAGCCGCATTCCCGGCAGGACACGAAGGAAGAGTAGCCTCTACGGTTCAAAAACAGGATGGCCTGCTTCTTTTCTCCCAGCGTCTTTTCCAATGCATCCGTAAGCGCCTGCGAAAAAAGACTGCGGTTGCCGGCTTTTACCTCTTCCCGCATGTCTACGGTGCGCACCCGGGGCAACGGCACCCGGTTGTAGCGCTGCGGCAGTTCCAGCCTGCGGAAGATGCCCTGCTCACTGCGGTAGAAATCCTGTGCAGAAGGCGTCGCGCTTCCCAGCACCAGGACAGCGCCGTGAGCCTTGGCGCGCTTCATGGCCACTTCCATGGCATCGTATTTCGCGCCGCTCTCGGATTTATAGGAGCTTTCGTGCTCTTCGTCGATCACGATGAGGCCCAGTTTGTCGAAAGGCGCGAACACCGCGGAGCGGGCACCGATCACAAGATCGACCTCGCCTCTGCGGATCTTGCCGTATTCCACACTTTTCTGCGCCGGCGTAAGCTTACTGTGCAGCACCGCGATGCGTTCCTTGCCGAAGCGGGCCATAAACCGGCTTACGGTCTGGGGCGTAAGGGAGATCTCCGGCACCAGCACGATGCCCGCTCTTCCCTGCTGCAGCACGGATTCCATGGCCTGCAGGTACATCTCGGTCTTACCCGAACCGGTGACCCCGAACAGCAGAAAATTCCGGTTCTGCCGGCTTTCGATGGCTTCCGCGATCTCCGCCAGCGCGCTCTGCTGATCCGCGTTCAGCTGCTTCGGTTCTTCCGGCGCAGCCTCGATGCCGGCGAAGGGATCTTTCGTCTTGCGCTTTGCCTGGGTGTTGCCGGGCAGAAAGCACTTGACCGCCTCGATATAGCGGCAGACGTAGCGATTCTTCATCCAGAGGGCGGTCTCCATCGCTTCGGAGGTAAGGCCTTCTCCGGGGAATGCTTCGAGCACGTCTTTAAACCGCTTGACCCCTGCAGGGGGCTCATCCAGGATCCTGGCGACATACCCTTCCGTTTTGCGATCGTGGATCGAGAACGGCACCGTTACCTTGCAGCCGGCGGAAGGTTCTGTGCCGGTCAGATCCCACCGGTAGGTGTACAGCTCGTCCGTTGCGTTCGTGTTATTGTCGACGACGACGGAGACGTAGGTCATTTCGCCGCCTCCACTGCCTTCTGCGCGGCTTTCGCGGCACGTCTGGCTTCCGCTTCGGCCTTGGAAAACTCGCAGCCGCAGTAATCCTGGCGGTAGAGACCGTATTCCTTTGATAGCTCGATGGAACGGCGGTAGCCGTCCTGTTTTTTATAATTGCCTGCGAGATACGCAACACCGTACGTTTCCGCAAGGCTCTGGCCGATCTCTGCCAGCACTTTGGAATTCTTGTAGGGGCTTACGGACAGCGTGGTGTCGAAGGCATCGAAACCCAGCGCAGCTGCCTGTTTCGCCGTCTCTTCGAGGCGCAGCAGAAAACAGGCGCGGCAGCGGGCGCCGCCTTCGGGTTCTTGCTCCAGGCCTTTTACGCAGGTATAATACTCCCGGGGATCGTAGCGGCCGGATATGGCAGCAATGCCCGTGGGTTTGCCTTCCGGCTGCCAGCGCTGCAGGAAGTGTTTCAGTTCTTCCTCGCGCATGCGGTATTCCCCTTCGTCCGTGATGTTCGGATTGTAGTAAAAGACCGTAATATCGTAGTCCGGATAAAGACGCTCTAAACAGGCGCTGCTGCAGGGTCCGCAGCAGGCGTGGAGCAGCAAAGTTTTCTTCGTTTTCTGTTCCATAGAGCCTCCTTTACCAATATTTTATTATACCATATGGAAAATACTTTCGGAAGTCTGCACTACAACGCCATAGGTCCCTATCTGAAGCGGCAGTTCGGATGCCGCGTCGCAAAGCTGTCCTTGGACGGCGGGTTTACGTGCCCAAACCGGGACGGCACCAAAGGCACCGGCGGATGCACGTTCTGCAGCGAAGACGGCAGCGGCCGCTTTACGGGACCCGTTTCCGGGCAGATGCGGCAACTGGCGTCCAAATGGCCGGAAGACACGAAGTATATCGCCTATTTTCAGAACTTTACGGGGACGTATGCGCCTGCCGGCAGACTGCGCAGCCTCTGGGAAGAAGCTCTGTCACAGCCCGGCTGCATCGGGCTCGCCGTAGCTACGCGCCCGGACTGCCTGCCGGACGATGTGCTGGACCTGCTCTCGGAATTGAATGAGAAGACGTTCCTCTGGGTGGAACTGGGGCTGCAGACCGCAAACGAGGAGACGGCTGACCGGTTCAACCGCTGCTGGAAAAACACCGATTTCGAAGATGCGATGAGGAATTTATCGACCCGCGGGATAAAAACCGTGATTCACCTGATTTTAGGCCTTCCCGGCGAAGATAAACGGCAGGTCCTCTCGTCCGCGGGCTACGCCGCACGCTTCCAACCCTTCGGCATAAAGCTGCACATGCTGCACCTGATGGAAGGTACGGTCATGGGCGCGGACTATAAGAAAGCACCCTTCCCTGTCCTGAGCAGAGACGAATACGTATCTCTGGTCTGCGATGTCCTGGAAAGGCTTCCGGCGGACATCACCGTGCACCGGGTCACCGGGGACGCACCCCGCGCGGATCTGATCGCCCCGCTTTGGACCGGAGACAAACGGGCGGTGCTCCGCGCTATCCAGCAGGAGTTTAAGCGCCGCGGCACATGGCAGGGTTGTTTGTGCTATAATCAAAAGGATTAAAAACAAGGAGATTTTGTCATGGCTCAGCTATACTACCGCTACAGCACGATGAACGCGGGAAAATCCATAGAATTACTGAAGGTCGCATATAACTACGAAGAGAGAGGCAAGCACGTGCTGGTGCTCACGCCGTCCTTCGATGACCGCTACGGCGTGGGAAAGATCACCAGCCGCATCGGCATCTCCCGGGATGCGATCGCCATCTCCGGCGACGAAGACCTGCTGGAGCTTTATAAGAAATACGAAGCGCAGCAGCACATCGACTGCATGCTGATCGATGAATGCCAGTTCCTCAAGAAGCACCAGGTGCTGGAGCTGGCCCACGTCGTGGATGACTACAACTGCCCGGTGCTCACCTACGGGCTGAAGAACGACTTCCGCAACGAGCTGTTCGAAGGCAGCCACTATCTGCTGCTGTATGCGGACAAGATCGAGGAGATCAAGACGATCTGCCACTGCGGCCGCAAGGCGACCATGGTGGCCAGAGTCGACGAGAACGGCAACATGCTGAAGGAAGGCGCCCAGCTGGTCGTGGGCGGCAACGACATGTATGTGTCCCTGTGCCGCAAGCATTACATGGCCGGCGACCTGGGGCCGGATTTTAAGAAATAGCGGTCCGTGCCATGCGCTCTTTTGCGTGACCCTGAGAGCGGTGCACATTATTTACAAAATCGAAAAAGACACCATTTTTGAAGTGAAAACGCCTCGAAAATGGTGTCTTTTTTATTGTTCGAAAGAAGAACCACACAAAACCCTTAAAAAGAAGGCATATTGCGGTGGTCAAATCATAATTTGCGGTGAAAGCCACCCTCCCCGGCACGCTGCAAAGACTCGATAAAGGCCCTTGCCTCCTGATAACCCCCGCATCTTTTAAATCCCGCGGAGATCGCCTGAGCAGCTTGCTGATAGGATGGATTGTTCAGGACGGTCTCGACGGCCCTGCGGATGCCTTCGGCAGACGTATCGGTCAAGCGCAGACCGGCGCCCAGCTCTTCCGTGCGTTTTGCCACAGCGTCCTGTTCAGGCGTCTGCGGGAACAGCACGAGGGGCACTTCGAAATACAGGCCTTCCGATGCGGAATTCATGCCGCAGTGGGTCACGAAGCAGTCGGCGATGGACAGCACGGCCATCTGGTCGACAAATTGGTACGCCTGAATATTGCCCGGCAGATCCGTATACTGCTCCGTATTCTGACCCATGGACAGGATCACCTGAACGTCCGTATCCCGGAAGGCTTCGATGCAGCGGTGGTAAAATCCTTCGTCTTTATCCACCGTTCCCATGGAAATGTAGATGGTCTTTTCCGCCGTCTTTTCCACCGGCGTCTGCACAGGGCGGATGGAGGGCCCGATAAAATGGTACCGCTCCGAAAACGTCTCGCTGCGGGGCTGGAATTCCTTCGACGTGTAGACGATGGTGTTCGTGTCGTTGTCGTTCTGCACGATATCCAAAAGCCCTTTCACCGGATAGCCCTTCTCTCGCAGCCGCTTTATCTGTTTATTGATCTTCGGCATGGAAAGGAGCATCTTCGCGATGTCGAAGGGGCCCTCTTTCATATAGGCGGCAGAGTAGCGGTTGAATGCGAATGTCGTGGTGGAGCAGACGTACGGCAGACCGTATTTCATGGCGGTGAGTTTGCCCCAGAACGCCACGGAATCGGAGACCACCAGATCGGGCTGTATGCGGACGATGTGCTCCGCCGCCATCTCGTCCAACGCCAGCGTGGCGCTCACGAGCAGTTCTGTAGCAAAGGCCTTGTCCTTGCCGACCCGCGCGCCGTTCTCCTTGTCTTCCATGTCGAAATCGTAGCCGTCGCAGGGAATAAAATGCGCGCCGGCCGCCTCGATCTTCTCCCGGAACATCTCAAAGGAAAAGTACCAGATCTCGTGACCCGCCTGCGTCAGTTCTTTCACAAGGCCCAGCGTCGGGTTCGTATGCCCGTGCGCCGGGATACAGAACCATGCGATCTTCATTTGTCTGCCTCCTTGCCAAGCGTCTGCGTGAACCAGAAATCGAAGGATTCCTTCGGCGGGATCGCGATGCCCCGCGATGTATCGCCCAGCAGGATGAGATGGTCACCAGGCTGAATGCCAAAGATCTCCCGGGCTTCCTTCGGAATGACGATCTGTCCCTTCGTGCCGACCGTAACGGTCCAGGCGTATTTTCCTTCCGGATACTGCATAACAAAACCTCCTGATATAGTCATACAATTCATACTAATCATACCACTATAACAGGAGGCTGCAAACTGCTATTTTGTTTTACAGTGCGGCAAACCGCAGGATGACCTTAAACAGATCGCCGTCGATGTCCAGCTCCATTTTGCCGTTCTGCAGCTCCGTAAAGCTGCGGGCGATGGAAAGACCGAGGCCGCTCCCTTCTGTGCTGCGAGAGCTGTCGCCCCGCACGAAGCGCTCCATCAGCTCTTCCGGGGTCACATTCAGCTCTTCCCGGGACGTATTGCGGAAGGTGAACACCGCATCGCTGCCCTGCTTTTCCAGGGTAAGGTACACGCGGGTGCCGGGCTGGGAATATTTGCAGACGTTGTTCATCAGGTTGTCGAACACCCGCCACAGGCGCCGGCCGTCCGCCAGGATGTATAGCGGATCCTCCGGTTTCCTGGCTATCAGGGTAAGCCCTGCCGCGTCCAGTTTCTCCTGATACTCCCCTTCCGCCTGGGTGACCAGCACAGCGGCATCGCAGGGCGTCAGGTGCACGTCCAGGTTGCCGGTGGAGGCCTTGGAGGCTTCGATCAGGTCTTCCAGCAGCCGCTTCAGTTTTTCGGACTGGCGCTTCAGCACGTCCGCGTATTCCGCGATCTTTTCGCTTCCGGGCTCCTCTTTTCCGATCAGATCCGAATAGTTGATGATGGACGTGAGCGGCGTCTTGATGTCGTGACTCACGTTGGTGATGAGTTCTGTCTTAAAACGTTCGCTCTTCAGCTTTGCATCCGCAGCTTTCGCGGAAGCGACCGCCAGACTGTTGAGATCTTCCCCATGCTTCTTAAAATCCAGCACCATGCGGGACGTATCGACCTTATAGGACAGGTCCCCTTCCGCCAGCGCATGGGCGCCCTTCTGGAGCTTGCGCATCTGGATGAGCGCGAACAGCAGCACAGGCACGAGGATAAGATGTTCGATAAACCAGAAGATAAGCAGCTCTCCATGGTCGTAAAGGACCAGGAAGGCGAAAAACTCGATCGCGCAGATCCCGCCGATCACCAGCAGTCCTTTCCAGACCAGGGGGATGTCCCGCAGGAAGCGGCCGATCGTGGCCAATGCGCGCCGGATGCCTCTTCCAAGGGCCTTTAAGCCCCGCCAGCACCAGGAAGCAGCCCACTTGATGAGGCACCAGGCCAGCACCAGGATCCGCCACACGAGGGTATTCTTCCACCAGCCGCCCAGCTTGACCCGCAGAGCAAAGCTCATCAGCACGCCCTGCAGGATGGCGAGGCAGGCGGCGCCGACGCCGTAAGCGGCGTACATGACGTTCCAGAACTGCTGCGGGTCGCGTTCGAACATCGCCCAATCCACGTACCAGAAAAATTCCAAGAACATGCCGACCAACGCCGCGGCCGCGGCGAAACCGATCAGAAACACCAGGTCGAAGGGAAACTTCGTACCCCAGCCGGGCTTTACATCCCCTTCCGGCGCTTTGTGTCCGCTGGCCGCCAGCAGATACACAAGGCAGAGCGCATAGACTGCGATGCAGCCCGCGATCTGCAGATACCAGTTTGTCGTCTGCGCATCGTTCGGAAACAGTACGATATGCATCCCTCTGTCCACACCGATCACAGCCGGGACCAAAGCCGCTAAAAAGACAAACGCCTTCAGCGGCGTGCTGCTCAATACTCTGTTCGTGTTCATCCTATCCCCTCAGAGACCGTTTCTTCCTTCCCCTGTTCCTCCGCAGAACCGCCAAATTCCCGGATGAGTCCTGCGGCAATTGCCAAAATTACCGTCAATACGAATCCTTCCATTCTTCGATCTTGTAGCCCTGTCCCCATACGACCTTCAGATATCTCGGGCGCGCGGGATCGATCTCGATCTTCTCCCGCAGATGCCGGATGTGTACGGCGACAGTGCTGTCCGCCCCCAACGGATCCTCTTCCCAAACGCGCTTGTAGATATCCCGCGGAGAAAAGACCTTGCCCGGAGAAGCCATCAGAAGCTTTAAGATCTCGTACTCCTTCGGGGTCAGAGCGATCTCTTCCCCGTCCGAGCAGACCTGCTTCGCTTCGTCGTCCATCTCCAGTCCCCCGACCCGCAAGGTCTTCGGACGGGCGGTCCCTGCCCCCAGCTGCGTATAGCGCCGGATGGCGGCCCGCACCCGCGCCGTGACCTCCGCAGGATTGAAAGGCTTGGTAATGTAGTCGTCTGCGCCGACGTTAAGGCCTAAGATCTTGTCGGAATCCTCCCCTTTGGCCGTGATCAGGATGACGGGAACGTTGCTCTTCTCCCGCAGCTTGACCATGGCCGAGATCCCGTCCAGCTGGGGCATCATGATATCCATGAGCACCAGGTGGAGTTCCTCCTTTTCCGCCGTTTCCAGCGCCTCCAGCCCGTTATAGGCCGTCAGCAGCCGGTACTGTGGATCCGTCAGGTAGATCTTTAACGCATTTACGATATCCTTATCGTCGTCGCAGATGAGTATGTTATACATAAGTACCCCTTTCTGATCTCTATTCTACGCATTCCGCGTTTAAGAAAAAACAGGGCAAGTGTTTAAGAATTTCTTAAGTCTTTTCTATTTTATCACAGGCGGGGAAAAACACCGCTTGCGCATGGCCTGTATCGACTTTTGCCGGTAGGCAAGAAAACTGAAGCAGGCGCCGGCGGTTCCCGTACACAGGAACATGACGGCTATGCCGGAGCCCGTGCCGCGGCCGACCAGCTGCTGCAGCAGCTGTGCCGCTGACGATGACCCCGCCATGAACGGTTCAAACACGTAATCCGCCAGCGCGCCGCCCAGCAGGATCCCCGCCGGGATCGTCCCGTACTGGATCGCATTGCGCACAGCGAACACCCTGCCCTGCATCTCTTCGGGGATCGTCCGGTACAGGATGACGTTCTGCCCCGCCATGACGAAGTCGATGGGAAGGCTGGCAAAGGCTCCGGCAAGGCACCAGGCGAAGACGTTACGGCCCAGGCCCATCAGGATGTCGCCAAACAGGAAGGAAAACCCCGCAGACCAAAACACCATGCGCACGGGTTCTTTCGAAAACAGGCCCGCGGAGGCCAGCAGTCCGCCTGCGATGCCCGCTGCCCCCAGCACCGCATTCACCAGGCCCAATGCAGCCGTGTTGCCTCCGCTTCTGGCGAGGATCATCGGCGAAAGCGTGTTTTCGTACGTAATGCGCGACAGGAAGTTCATGCAGGCCATCATGAGCACGAGGATGAGAAGTCCGCGGTGCGTCTTCAGGAATGCAAGCCCTTCCGAAAAACCGGCAAACAGACGAGGCTGTTCAGACTCGATTCGATCATCCGAAAGGATATGGACGAAACACAGCAATACGAGGCATGAAATCCCATAACTGCACAGATCCAGCAGCACGACGGCGCTCAGAGAGCCGAATCCGAACAAGGCAGATGCCAGAATGGGAGCCAGCACGAGAACGAGATTCTGAGAGAAAGAAGCCATGCCGCCGGCATTCGCCAGTTTTTCGTCCGGAACGAGTTTTCCAATGACGACGGAAGAAGCCGGGGATTGAAACGCTGCCGCTGCACCGATCCAAGCGTTTGCGGCGCAGACGTGCCAGGTGTGCAAAGACCCTGTGCGGGTCAACAGAAAAATGAGAAGAGTTGCGGCTGCCGCCGCGCTGTCGGAAAGCAAAATGACCGTCTTTTTATCGTGACGGTCGACGATGCTGCCCGAAACGGTACTGAGCAGCACATAAGACGTATAGTTGCAGAACGACATCAGAGCCACCGCCATGGCGGAACGGGTCTGCATGTACTGCCAGAGAATGAGGGCGAAGGCCGTCATGCTGCTTCCGAGCTGGGAAACAGATTGGCTCGCCCAGAAGATGACGTAGTTACGGAAATGTTTGTTCATGGGATCCTCTCCGATCTGCTGCGCTGCAGTAAATCTGTGAAGGATCCATCGGAGACGGTGTCGCTATCCGCGCAGCTGCACAGGGGCCGTCACCGGGGATCCCGTGCAGCAAGAAACACCCATATAGATGATTCGGTGGTTCAGCATTGAATTCATCCTCTCTTTTCTTTATTCTAACACGAAAAACACTGAGGACAAAGAAAAACACCGCATCGCTGCGGTGTTTTGGTGCCCAGGGCCGGAATCGAACCAGCCACACGTAAATTTTCAGTCTACTGCTCTACCGACTGAGCTACCTGGGCATATGAAGTTTTGTGGTGGGCCCTCCGGGACTTGAACCCAGAACCTGCCGGTTATGAGCCGGATGCTCTAACCGATTGAGCTAAGGGCCCGGATTCTGTGGTCGGGGTGACAGGATTTGAACCTGCGGCCCTCTGCTCCCAAAGCAGATGCGCTACCAAACTGCGCTACACCCCGAAAGAATTTGGCAGGGGCAGAAGGACTTGAACCCTCGGCACGCGGTTTTGGAGACCGCTGCTCTACCAACTGAGCTATACCCCTGTATTCGGTCCCTTCAGGTGTATGTCACACAAGCCACAAAATATGGCGGAGAAGATGGGATTTGAACCCATGCGGCCCGTAATCGAACCCTAACGGTTTAGCAAACCGTCCTCTTCAGCCACTTGAGTACTTCTCCGTGCTGAAAAATGTTGATCTTCTTTGTGGGTTGCGGAAAGGCTTTGGCGGAGAGAGTGGGATTCGAACCCACGGTGCATTGCTGCATCACTAGTTTTCAAGACTAGCTCCTTAAACCGCTCGGACACCTCTCCGTATCGTAGGTTCATTTAACTTTTTTGGTGACCCATCCGAGACTCGAACTCGGGACACCTTGATTAAAAGTCAAGTGCTCTACCGCCTGAGCTAATGGGTCGCAATGGCTGGGGTAGCAGGATTTGAACCTACGCATGACGGAGTCAAAGTCCGTTGCCTTACCGCTTGGCTATACCCCACTGAAGATTGGTGAGCCCAGGGGGATTCGAACCTCCGACACACGGTTTAGAAGACCGTTGCTCTATCCAACTGAGCTATGAGCCCACGATATGCCGGCTGCGTAGACCGGCTGCTAAATGGAGCGGATGATGAGAATCGAACTCACGCTATCAGCTTGGAAGGCTGAAGTTCTACCATTGAACTACATCCGCAGATTGGAGCGGAAGACGAGATTCGAACTCGCGACCCTCGCCTTGGCAAGGCGATGCTCTACCCCTGAGCCACTTCCGCATAAAATAAATGGTGGAGGGAGATGGATTTGAACCATCGAAAGCTCAGCTAACGGATTTACAGTCCGCCCCCTTTGGCCACTCGGGAATCCCTCCACAAAAGTTTGGAGCTGGCGATCGGAGTCGAACCAACAACCTGCTGATTACAAATCAGCTGCTCTGCCATTGAGCCACGCCAGCAAAACGCTATAAAGTTTTCGGTTTTAAGAAGATAGTGGCAAAGCCACTATCTTCTTGGTAGTTGGCGACCCGAACCGGGCTCGAACCGGTGACCTCCAGCGTGACAGGCTGGCATTCTAACCAACTGAACTACCGGGCCGCAATGTGTGTGGTGGGCGTAGCAGGGCTCGAACCTACGACCCTCTGCTTGTAAGGCAGATGCTCTCCCAGCTGAGCTATACGCCCACTATTGTGCTCTGCCTTTTTGCTCGGCACAGTTATGAATTATACAGATAAAACCCCTGTATGTCAACAGCAAATTTGAGAAGTTTCTAAAATTTTTGCATTGCCCGCGCTGACCTCCATCAGGAGGGCCCCCACCCTGTTTTCATCTTCCAGGTTCATGGATAAATGCAGCGTAACGGCATCCGTATAGATCGCATCCTCGATCGTAAACGGTTCGTTTTTCTCCAAATTCTGCAGTTTTCCCAGCAGCGTATACGGGATCTCCACGACCATCTTGGAGACATCCCTTACAGTATGCTTTCCGGCCGCTTCCAGGGCGAGCTTCGCGCTGGAGGTATAGGCGCGCACCAGGCCGCCGGTGCCGAGTTTGATTCCGCCGAAATACCGCGTGACCACGCACACGAGATTGGTGAGCCCTTCCCTCTCCAGCATCTGCAGCATGGGAGGTCCGGACGTGCCCTGGGGCTCCCCGTCGTCGGACGTCCACTTCAGTTCGCTCTTTTCGCCCACGATAAAAGCCGGGACGTTATGAGTTGCGTCCTTGTATTTTGCCCGCACAGACGCGATGAAGGCGTCGGCCTCCTCCTTGGAATAGACGGGCGCGATATGGGCGATAAAGCGGGACCGGTCGATGGTCTGTTCCGCTTCCGCTTCCTTTGCGACGGTGGTGTAGCGTATCATGCCAGAATAAACTCCCGGTAGCGTCCCCGGTCCTCTTCGTTTAAGTCGACCGTCAGGAGCGTACCGTTTTCTTCGTATTTCGTTTCGTAAGGCGTCGTTTTTGCCAGGATCGCGGACACGACGCTGCCCTTATCGTAGGGCACCAGCAGCTGCACCTTCTGCAGATCTGCGAACAGGCCGCTGCGGATGCGGGCGATCAGTTCGTCGTACCCTTTCCCGGTCTTCGTGGATACGAAACAACTGTCCTTTCCCGAGGAAAGCTGTTTTTCCGCCAGTTCTTCCGCATCCACCAGATCGATCTTGTTGTAGACCGTCAGGGACGGCTTGCCATCCGCGCCAAGGCTCTTGAGGACTTCCCGGGTCACGCTCTGCTGAAAATCGCTGCCCTCGAAGGACGCGTCCACGACGTGCAGCAGCAGATCCGCCTCCGTCACCTCCTCCAGCGTCGCCTTGAAGGCGTCCACCAGGGCGTGGGGCAATTTGCTGACGAACCCGACGGTATCGATCAGCAGAAAAGTGCAGCGGTCGTCCAGCGTAATGAGCCGCTGGGCCGTATCCAACGTGGCAAACAGCATGTCCTTTTCGAACACCTGCTTTTCCACCTTATCCGAAGCTGCCAGCAGGCGGTTCATGATGGAGGATTTGCCGGCGTTGGTATAGCCCACCAGTGCGGCTACGGGAAGGCCGGACTTCTGCCGCTTGCTGCGCTGCACGCTGCGGTTGGCCTTGACTTCGGCGATCTCCTTCTTGATCTCGTCCATGCGCCGCTGAATGTGGCGCCGGTCGGTCTCCAGTTTCTTTTCGCCGGGGCCCCTCGTGCCGATGCCTCCGCCCAGGCGCGACAAGGCTTTGCCGAAACCTAGAAGCCGCGGCATGCGGTATTGCAGCTGAGCCAGTTCCACCTGGAGTTTGCCCTCCATGGAGGTGGCACGGTCGGCGAAGATATCCAGGATGAGGATCGTCCGGTCGATGACCCGGCAGCCGCAGGCATCCTCGATGTTGCGCAGCTGCATGCCGGACAGCTCGTCGTTGAACACGACAAGATCGGCCTCCATGTTGTGCACCAGCTCCGCCAGCTCGTCCAGCTTGCCTTT
>CACYFF010000015.1 GCA_902773665.1 uncultured Eubacteriales bacterium
GGGTGGAAAAGGAAGACTTTGCGCAATTGGTGTTCGGCATCCTCGTCGTAGAGGATATCGCGGGCATTTTTATGATGATCATCCTGTCCACCATTTCCGTCTCGAAGAACATCTCCGGCGGCGATCTGGCGCTGCAGCTGTTCCAGTTGGTGCTCTATCTCATCATCTGGCTGGTCCTGGGGATCTATTTTCTTCCTTCCATCATGCGGAAGGCCACGAAACTCATGACGGACGAGACGCTGTTGATCGTCTCTTTAGGCATCTGCTTCGGCATGGTGCTGCTGGCGGACAAACTGGGTTTTTCCTCCGCTCTCGGCGCATTCCTCGCAGGATCTCTTCTTGCGGGCACGATCCATGCGGAACGGGTGGAGCACATCACCTCCGGCATCAAGGACCTGTTCGGCACGGTCTTCTTTATCTCCGTGGGAATGATGATCGACCCGGCCATGATCGTCCGGTATAAGCTGCCCATTCTCATCATCAGTCTGGTGGTCGTTTTCGGGCAGTCGATCTGCTCTACCGTCGGCGTGCTGCTCTCGGGTCACGGGCTGAAATTCGCCGTCCACTGCGGCACGTCTTTGGCGCAGATCGGTGAATTCGCCTTCATCATCGCATCTTTGGGAGAATCTCTGGGGGTCATCGCCAACTATATCTATCCCATCATCGTATCCGTCTCCGTCCTCACGACCCTTACGACGCCCTACTGCATCAAAGGGGCGGACAAGGTCTACCACCTGCTGCAGCGCGTTCTGCCCGGCAAACTGGTCGCCCGCATCGACCGGGAAGAGGCGGCGGAAAGCGTAGCAAAGGAAGGCAGCGAGTGGATGACCTATCTAAAACGGTATATCCGCATTACGGCGGTCTACGGCATCCTGATGCTGGCCTGCACCGTCGTCGGCCATTATCTGCTCCTTCCCCTGCTCCTGCGTCTGCCGATCTCGTCCAGAATGGCGCGCATCCTCTGCCTGATCCTCGTCTATCTGGCCATGGCCATGTTTATCCGTCCCTTTATGGACACCCATTCCTTCGCCTACACAAAGTTATGGGTGGAAGGCGGCATGACCCGGGCAGGCCTCACGGTGCTCACCGGCATCCGCATTCTGCTGCTGGTGCTGATCGCCTTTATCCCGCTGCGCAGAGTGGCCGGGGCATCGGGTCTGTTCCTGCTGCCGCTCGTAGCCGGCGGACTGCTTCTCCTCTCCCGTTCCGGCTGGCTGGCCAGTCTCTATCTGAATGCGGAAGCGCGCTTTATGGCCAATTTCAACGAAAGGAACCTGGAAGAAAACGATGCCCTAAGCATATCCGACATGCTGGATGAGCGCCTCCACGTGAGCCATTTTACGGTCTTTCCGGGATATCACATTTCGGGGAAGTCCCTGAAAGAACTCGGCTGGGGAAAACATTACGATGTCAATATCATCAAGCTGGTCCGCGGCAACGAACATCTGAACATGCCGGACGGCGACGCCGTATTGCAGGATGGCGACGACATCTATGTGATCGGGGAGGCCGATAATATCGCAACGCTCTACAACCGTCTCGGAGGCTGGGAACAGCCTGCACAGCAGACCCTGCGGGAATACATGGAATCGGAAGAGACAGAGACTTCGGACCTCTACTCCTTCCCCATCCTCGTAGACAAGAACTCCGGACTGGCAGGAAAGACCATCCGGGACTGCGGCCTCCGCAGGGATTACGACTGCATGATCTTAGGCCTGCAGCGCAGCCGCCTGCCCATCCCCACGCCGGACGTCCACACCGTGATCGCGGCGGGAGACTCCATTTGGGTCCTGGGTACGCAGGCGATGGCAGACAAACTGATCGATGCGCAGATCGTAAGCCGCAAGACGGCAAAAGCGCATTAACGGCATAATAAACAGGTACGATAAAAGGACCGGCGCGAGGCCGGTCCTTTTGATTTGGGACAGCACAATGTACCTGTCTCCTTGTGTCTTACACTATTCGATGGCGTCAAGCAGATTCTTAATAAAGACAGCTGCCTGTGCACGGGTCACCAGTTCGTCGGGACGGAACGTACCGTCGGGGAAACCGCCGACGATGTCTGCCTTCGCTAATTTTTCGATGTTCTCCTTAAAGATGTATCCATCGATGTCGCTTAACGAAACTTCCTTCTTGTCCTTATAGGACTCGTCCGTCAGCGTGCCGGAGAAGTAGAAGGCCATCTGACCGCGGGTCACATTCGTGTTTTCCTCTCCTTCGAAGGGACCGCCTGCGCCGAAGGTTTCGGCGGGAACGATGCCCTCGGCAACGCAGTAATCTTCATACGGCTGATACCAGGCGCCGCCTTCCTTCTTGGCAGCCTGGAAGTCGTAATTATCGCCCTTCTGCTTGCTGTGCAGCTGAGCTGCCATGACCATGATCTGCGCGTGGGTCAGCTGGCCGTTCGGTCTGTAGGTGCCGTCGGGGAAACCGCCGATGATTCCTTCATCGTAGGCATCCTGCAGGTACGCTTCGAACCAGTCGCCTGCATTGACGTCGGAGAAGACTGCAGAAGCAGGCAGCTTGATCGTAATGCGGCCCTGGGGCTCGGCATACGCTTCGCCGACCACGCCGTTCAGCTTGTCGACGATGTAGTTGATGAGGACCTGGTTGTCGATGAGAACTTCGTCGCGCAGGATGCTCTTGTTGTTCTTGCCGAACATGGTATAGCCGTCGCCGCCGTTCTTCAGCATGTAGTTGTGGGAAGCCAGCTTATAGATCTTTTCGGGATCGAGGGGCTCTCCGCCGACCTTAACGTCGGAGACTCTTCTCTCGCCTTCGACTGCTACGAATTCGTTCTTATCGTTGCGTACGACAGGAGACGGGATCGTGGCATCGACGGTGCAGGTAAGACCTGCGACCTGCAGGAAGCCGCCCAGTTCGCCGGGAAGCTGGGAATAGCCCAGTTCCAGCGCATCCAGGATCTGCTGTCCGGTAACTTCCACGAGGCATGCCATGTTGCCGAAGGGATGTACCGCTACGATCTGACCATAGGTGATGTCGCCGACCGGCAGGTCTGCACGGATGCCGCCGCCGTTGACAAAGGCAACGTCTGCATCCATTACATTCAGGTAAGCGTCTGCGCACAGATCGCCCAGGTTCGTCTCCTTGGAACGGACTGCTCTGGAGCCGTCCGCATTCTTCGTCGTGAGGTTGACTTCGGTCTTGGCAACGACCTCTTCCGTCATGGCCTGGAATTTCTCCGTAATGCCCGCAATGAATTCCGCAGTCTCAGCATCCGCTTCGATGCCTTCTACGGGAACGTTTTCACCGGAGATGGTGCCGTCTGCAGCGATGGTCAGCTTGCCGATGTTAGCCAGATAGCAGCCCGTCTGCTGGAGGTAGACATCCTTGCCGTCCTTGTCTTTAACAGTCTCGCTGAACTCGGTGTGGGAGTGTCCGTCGATAAACGCGTCGATGCCGCTGACATTTGCGATCACGTCAGTGGATCTGTAGGGAGCGGATTCCGCTTCTACGCCCAGGTGGCCGACGACGATGACATAGTCAGCGCCTTCCGCCTTGGCATCATCCACGGCCTTCTGTACAGCGGCATACAGCGTTGCGCCTTCCTTGCCTTCGCAGAAGCTGTAGATGTAGTTGCCCTCTGCATCCTGGAAGTAGGTCGGGGTGGACTTGACGAAAGTTTCCGGGGTGTCTACGCCCACGAAGGCGATCTTCTTACCCTTAGCTTCGAGGATCTTGTACGCGTCGAACAGCGGTTTACCCGTTTTCAGGTCTATCAGATTGCAGCAGACATAGGGGAATTCCGCCACTTCGTTTACGATCTTCTTGACCTGGTCCATACCGTAGTCGAATTCATGGTTGCCGAGACCCGCTACATCGATGCCGACGTGGTTCATGATCTCGGTGATGTATTCGCCCTTGGACAGGGTGCCGATCACGTCGCCCTGGATCGCGTCGCCGTTGTCTACAAGCAGGTCCGCATCCTTGGCCAGGGTCACCAGCTTCGCATAATCCGCGTAGTTGTGGCAGTGGGCATCGTTCAGGTGCAGGATCACGATGTCGTCTGTTGCCGGTGCGGCAGCTGCCGCAGCAGTATCTTCATCCGCGAATGCGAATGCGAAGCTGCTGAGGATCATGGCCAGCGCCAGCAGGACAGAGATGAATTTTCTTTGCTTCATGTTGTCCTCCTTAAGAAATAAGAAATAAATAATTACTCTACCAGGTCAGCCAGGTAGTTCGCAACGGTCTGCGCAAGGAAAATGCGCTGATCGTTAAAGCCGTGGTCGGAATGGATCAGGACGTATTCCTGCTTCGCCTTGCCGGAGCTGAGGGCTTTCGCCTTCTCGTACAGCGGGGCGCACATGGTGGCAGGCGGAGCCAGCGGATCCAGTTCGCCGCCGACGAACAGGAAGTTCTTCTCCTTGATGCCCTCCGCCGCATCGATGAACAGCAGATCCTTGGCGGTATCCGCACCGTTCTGCAGCAGGAAATCCATGTAGTTGCCCGGGGTGCGCAGGATGACGCCTTCCTCGAACAGGGGCCGGAGCTCGTCCGGGGTGTGACCCTCATAGTAGAACTGTGCCACGTCGAAGGGAGCCAGGAACACGCCGGCTTTGACGTCGTCTCTTCTTCTCAGGACGTTGATGGAGGTCATGCCGCCCATGGAATGACCCACGAAGAAGATGTTGTCGCGGCAGATATGATACTTTTCCGCGAACTCATCGGTCTTGCAGTAATCCAGCAGCGCCATGGCGCATTCCACGAGGCCGTCGAAGGTGTAGTAGCCTTCGCTGCCCCAGGCGCCGGGCGCGAACGGATGTACCGTTACGAAGCCGGTTCTGCGCAGGGCGTGGTCCAGGTCCTGATTATTGGTATATCCCGGGAAGCCATGCAGCGTAATGGCCAGCGGATGCTTCTCGCCGGGGGTGTGAACCGGAACATAGATCTGACCGAGGATGCGGCTGCCCTTCCAGACGAAGTCCAGGGCGTCCACAGCAGAACCTTCCTGGCCCGGCTGCATCACGCGGTCTTTTGCGACGTATTCAGGATAGATCTTCATAGATTGCCTCCTTAAAATAAGACGACCGATACGTTACGGAATGAAGACTTATATGTATACGATTATTATACAATAAAACAGCGGACGCATTCCGAGGAATTTGTCCGCTGTTTGCATTTTTATCTAAAGGATGAGTCCAACGATGAACTTCATGATCAGGGCACAAACCCAAGCCACGGCACACTGTCCGACGACAATGCCCAACGCCCACTTGTGTCCTAGCTCTCTCTTGATGGAGGAGATCGCCGCAACGCAAGGCGTGTAGAGCAGGGAGAACACCAGCAGCGCCGAAGCTGCGGGGGTCGACAATGTGGACGCGATGGCTGTTCCCTCTCCAAAGAGCACGGTAAGGGTCGCAACGACGCTCTCTTTGGCCAGGAAGCCGGTGATGAGAGCCGTGGCATACTTCCAGCTTCCCAGGCCCAGCGGGGCCAAGATGGGAGCCAGCGCACCGCCGACGGCAGCCAGGATGCTGCTTTCCGCGTCATCCACCATGTTGAGACCGAAGTCGAAGTGCTGCAGGAACCAAATGATGATGCTCGCCAGGAAAATGATCGTAAAGGCCCTCTGCAGGAAGTCCTTGGCCTTTTCCCACAGCAGCCGCAGCACGTTCTTCGCGCCGGGCAGGCGGTAGTTCGGCAGTTCCATCACGAAGGGAACCGCTTCGCCGCGGAACATCGTGCGCCGCAATACGATCGCCGCGATGATCCCTACCAGCACGCCCAGCACATAGATGCCGACGATCACCAGCCGCTTATGGGCCGGGAAAAATGCGGCAGCCAGGAAGCCGTAGATCGGCAGTTTCGCCGTGCAGCTCATGAAAGGCGTCAGCATGATGGTCATCTTGCGGTCACGCTCCGAAGGCATGGTCCGGGACGCCATAACGCCCGGCACCGTGCAGCCGAATCCGATCAGCAGCGGCACGATGGAACGGCCGGAAAGGCCGACTTTGCGCAGCGGTTTATCCATGACGAAGGCGATGCGCGCCATGTATCCCGTATCTTCCAGCAGGGACAGGAAGAAAAACAGGATGACGATGATGGGAATAAAGCTCAGGACGCTTCCCACACCGGCAAAGATGCCTTCTACCACCAGGCCGTGCAGGACGTCCGAGACGCCTGCGGCGGTCATCCATTGGTCGACAGAATCCGCAATTCTGGTAATTCCGGCATCCAGCAGGTCCTGTAAATACGGACCGATGAGGAAGAACGTCAGATAGAATACGACGCCCATGATGGCGATAAAGCCGGGAAATGCCGTCCATTTTCCGGTCAGGATGCGGTCGATGCGCTCGCTGCGCTCCCGCTCCTTGCTCTCCCGGGGCTTTACGACGCTCTGCGCCACCAGGTTCTGGATAAAACCGAAGCGCATGTCCGCGATGGCGGCGGCCCGGTCCAGGCCTCTCTCCTCTTCCATCGTCAGGATGATGTGCTCGATGGTCTCCTTTTCGTTCTGCGTAAGGCCCAGGCGGTCCATCAGCGCATTGTCGCCCTCGATAATCTTCGTGGCGGCGAATCTTGCAGGAACGCCTGCGGCTGCCGCGTGGTCGTCGATCAGGTGAACGATGCCGTGGATGGCCCGGTGCACGGCCCCGCCGTTTTCGTCCTCGCTGCAGAAGTCGTTGCGGGCGGGCGGCTCCTGATATTTCGCCACATGCAGCGCGTGGTCCACCAGTTCCTCGATGCCCTCTCCTTTCGAGGCGGAGATCGGAACGACGGGGATGCCGAGCAGAGCTTCCATCCTGTTGATGTCGACGGATCCGCCGTTGCCCCGCATCTCGTCCATCATGTTGAGCGCCAGCACCATGGGAA
This sequence comes from uncultured Eubacteriales bacterium, assembly GCA_902773665.1. Classification (GTDB taxonomy): domain Bacteria; phylum Bacillota; class Clostridia; order Peptostreptococcales; family Anaerovoracaceae; genus RUG11894. Next base: position 6,835 of record CACYFF010000015.1, read on the forward strand.
CGTTGAGTTCCATCAGCTGCATCGTCAGATACAGGCCGCGTTCGATGCTGGTAGCGTCCAGGATGTTGATGACGCCTTTGGGCTTCTCCTCCAGGATGAATTCCCGGGAGACGATCTCCTCGCTGGTATACGGGGAGAGCGAGTAGATACCGGGCAGATCCGTGATGAGGGTCTGGGGATGTCCTTTGATGACGCCGTCCTTTCTGTCCACCGTGACCCCGGGAAAGTTGCCGACATGCTGGTTGGCACCGGTGAGCTGATTGAACAGCGTAGTCTTTCCGCTGTTCTGATTGCCCGCAAGGGCAAAGGTGAGCGTTTCGGAATCCGGCAGCGGATGCTCCGTCTTTCTTTCATGGGACTTGCCGTATTCGCCGAGACCCGGATGTTCGATGTCTTTATAGACGCCGCAGGCAGTCTTCCAGACCGGCGCGTCCGCCGCTTCGATCTCGATCTGCTCCGCGTCCGCCAGGCGCAGCGTCAGCTCGTAGCCGTGCAGGCGCAGTTCCATGGGATCGCCCATGGGCGCCAGTTTTATCATTTCCAGGACGGTGCCCGGGGTCACGCCCATATCGAGGAAGTGCTGGCGCAGCGCGCCTTCTCCTCCGACTTTCGTGACCCGGCCGAACTCGCCCGGCTTTAATTCATTTAAGCGGATAGAATGATTCATGGATTTGTTTCCAACCTTTCCTTGGAGTTAGCCTCAGCAAACAAGATTATAAATTAGCAAACGCTAACTTGTCAATATCAAAACACAATAAAAAGCGACCTCGCCGTTTTCAAACAGCGTCACCGCTTTTTTCTCATATTTTAAAATAAAATCTACAACGGCAGTTCTGCGAGGAACATGCCCAGAGCCAGCATATCCGCGGCCCCGCCGGGGGACAGGTTGCGGGCGATGCACTCTTCGTCCATGCGGCGCAGCGCATCCAAACGCTGCGGCGCCTCCATCGCGCACAGTTTGGCGGCTTCTGCCTTTACCCAGTTGAGCCCTTTTACGCCGCCCCGGTACAGCAGGTTGCTGTCGGTCAACTGGGACATCACCCGGCACAGCGCCAACAGTGGATCTTGCGTTTCGCAGATCGTCTGAGCGGCGAGCAGCGCCATAGGAAATCCCTTGCAGGCCTCCGCCAGAGCGCCTTCTTTGCCGTAACCTGCGTATACGGCGCGTACGGCGTCTCCGTGGGTGGGTGGCGCGGGCGCCGCTTTGGCCACCTTTTCCGCAGCCAGTTCCTTCACCTTTTCCACGGGGTCACCACCCCGCATCAGGCAGTCCGCCGCGGCAGCCAAATACAGCGAAAAAGCGAAGATCGCCCCCTTGTGGGCGTTGACCCCCTTCGTGGCCGCAAACATGGCTTTTTCGGCGTTTTTACCGATCTTTATGAGCGTTTGGATATCCAACCCGTAAGCCGCAGAAAAACCCGCCATTTGGGCGAAAAACGGCCTTATCGCGGATGCTGAAGTCAGGAGTAGATCCAGGTCCATGTCCTTGTGGGCGCCGTTGTTCGCAGCATCCACGAGACCGGGCTTGGGCGTAAGGGCCGCTTCCTTTACGAGAGCCGAAGCTGCCGCTGTTCCGAGGCTGTCTCCCAGGTACTGCGCGATCAGTTCGTCCGTCGCTTTTTTGATCTGGTCCAGGCCGTGCGCCCTGCTTCTGGCGCAGTCCGCCGCGGGTCCGCCGCAGACAATGCAACGGCGGGGAGCAGGCCGGGACAGTTTTTCTCCTTCCGTTCCGATGACATCGATATCGAACAGGCGTCCCCAGGGAGTTTCCTCTTCGATCGCGACACCGAGGTCTTTTAAACGCTGTGCATCTTCACAGTCGAACACCAGCAGGCTCTCCGGACCGGTAAACGCGTCGATGCGCTCTTCGAAGAGCAGGGCAAGCTCCGCTTTTTCCGCAGCTTGCCGGAACTCCGCTTCCCCATCCTTTTGCAGCATGGAGATCGCCGGCGTGTTCTTCACGTCGCCTGCGATGTTCATGGAAAGGGAGACCACCGGTCTCTTATATTGTTCTATGAGTTTTCTCTGTTTTGCCGCCCGGGTCTCCCGGCAGGAAAGCATATCCGAAAGCTCGACTTTTCTGATCTCTATCATAAATGATTCCCAAATTTATCGTAATTGTTTCTAGAAAGTGCTTGTTTCCACTGAATTAATTCTACTAAAAAAAGCCCCGTGGTGCAACGCAATTACGCCGCACTCGAGGCCATTTATGTGTCTTAACAGACGTTTGTGTCTATTCTTTGTGTATCTACGCTGTCCAATATTTCCGCATTTCTTCCCGGGATCTTGTAATCGTGCACCGTTGGGGACGGTTCTCTTTTAGTTCATTTCGTCCGGCTGCTCGGCGAGTTCGCTCCAGGCATCCTGCGCGCCCTTCAGCACAAAGCTGAAGTATGCCGCGATCTGCAGGATATCTTCGTCCGTCAGTTCGATCTCCTCGCCGTCCCAGGGGACCCCGGACTTGCTTACGATGCGGTTTCCGGCCAGATCCACGAGGCAGCCCAGGGTCGGTCCGGTACTGGCTCTGGCGGGCACGCTGCACTTGGTAAGGTCAAAGGACAGCATCGTGTATTTGGAAAAACTGTAGGGACCGGGTTCCCACTGGGCGGATCCTTCCACGGTGGCCCCTTCAAAATACGGATGCGCAAATCGCGGGTTCACAAAGTACAGCCATCCGCCGCCGATCCGATCCTCATCAGGCGTCCACTGCACATACTCCGCATCCAATCCGCTCGCGAGCAGGCCCTGCGTGCTCTTCTCGAAGTCCATCTTTTCGAGTCCCGGATATTCCTGAAATGCGGCTTTGCCCGTGTTTGCCCCGATGCGCCCGTCTCCTTCCAGGTAGTCCATCGGGTCTACCGACTCTCCGTCCAGGCGAACTTCGAAATGCAGATGGGGGCCGGTGGAATACCCGGTGACCCCGACCAGCGCTATCGTCTGCCCCTGCTCTACCGCATCGCCTTCCTCAACAAGCAGTTCACTGCAGTGGGCATACCAGGTCTCCAGTCCTGCTCCGTGGGAAACGGCAACCCGATAACCGTAAGATCCATCCCAACCGGCAAACACGACAGTTCCGGCCTGCGCAGCATGAATCTCTTCTCCTTTATCCGACTTTAAGTCCAAGCCGGTATGCAATGCGGGCATCTCTTCTGTAGAATACCAGAACGGTCCGAATTCCGCGGATATCGTAATCTCATCCAGCGGCCACACAAAACCGGGAGCATCGGCAGCGAGATCGGCATCTGAAGACGGATCTTCCGATCCTCCTTTGTCCTCATAAGCCCCTTCGCCGGCAAAGCTTTTCTGATTTTCCAGCACGTCCAGGACGCGTTCCTGCAATTCTGCCAGTTCCGTGTAGTCGTAGGCGCCCCAGTTGCCTTCCGCCGCATTTTGCAAAAGATGGGTGATGACTTTAGCCGCCTGCTCCGTATCTTCCTGATATCCTTGCGGCAGCACGAGTCCCATGTATTCCAATGCGCTGCAATACCCCCGCTCATCCAATTCCAGCAAAGCCTTTGCAACAGCCGAGATTTTCTCCCAGTCCCGCTGCTGTGGGTCCAGGAAGACCGGCGCATTGCCGGATCCAGCCGGGCAGACCGCAGAGACCGTTACGGTCTTAAAGGCTTTTCCTCCGATATTGCCGCCGGCGGAGAGTTCATAGGTTTCTCCCGGGGTCACGCGGGCAGTGCCCTCCATCAGCAGATAGCCTTCGCCGTCCGCCTCCCAGGACTTGATGAGCATCTCCCCGCAGCGCAGTTCCAAAACGGCCTTCAGCGGATCGCCGGAAGCAGAAAGGCTGAACCGGCACAGAGCGGTCCTGCCGTCGAAGGACAGCACCGGTTTGGCGGCAGCCCCCGCTACCGCCGCATAGATCGCCGCCGTGCAGACGGCCAGCACTGCAATGATAAGTACGATCGTTCTTTTCATGATCTTTCTCACTTTATTCCCTTTCCGGGCCCCCTTCACGGACGCTTTCCGCCGCACGCAGCACCGTCTGCGCATCCAGATCCGAGCTGATGGTAAAGACGATGCCTTTTGTTTCATCCGCCCAGATCAGGTTGACCCTTCCATCCTCCGCATACAGCCTACCGGCGAGACCGCCGATCTCCGCCGGAACACCTTCCGACGTGCCGAAGACCTGATATGCACCGCTTCCGTCGCCCAGGAAGTACTCGAAGACCAGTATATGACCGCCGCCTTTATATGCAATGCTTCCGAAACCTTCGCTCTGGGTGCGCTGCACGGCATTTAGCCCCTCCGGGAGCCAGTCCAGCGCATACCGCCCGGCATCGCCTGCATCTTCCGATTCGAACCAGTAAGCCGTGCTGCCAGGAACGGTCGCCGTCCACCAGGTGAGGAACGCTTCCCTGGCATTGGCGTTGGCCGTGATGACCGCAGAAAACGTAAACAGCAGCGCCAGCGCGATGCCGGCCGCCGTATGAAGGATCTTTGCCCGCAGCAGCTTTCTGCGGTAGGCGCTGTGCATCCGCCGCACTCCCGCAGCAAACTCTTCGGAAACGCTTGCAGCAGGCAGAATGTCCGGCAGATCCGTTGCGGCTGCAGCGGCCGCAGCTTCGCAGGCCAGCGCCAGATCGGAAAATGTATAGTTTTTTCCTGCGGCAGTCAGTTCAGCCGCCCCTTTTCCGCTCATCGGTCCGCCTCCAAGATCCCCTTCAGTTCCGCTTTCGCCCGCTCCAGCCTTTTCCGTGCCGCGTCTCGCCCGATTCCCAGCAGCCCAGCGATCTCTGCCGTGGTGTAGCCGTGGTAATACCGCAGGATCAGGAATTCCCGGCCGGTCTCGCTCATGGACAGGATGGCATCCGTCAGACTGTTTTCCGAGGATCCCTGCACAGGATCCGTCCCTGACGCAGCCTGCTCTGCGATCGCTTCCCAATCTTCCTCTACTGTTCCGCTCTTCCGGCGCAGCAGGTCGATGCATTTGCGCTTTACGATCAAGCAGACCAGATTTTTCGTTTTGGCGCTGGACGGGTCATCGATGGAATTGACCACGCCGAGCAGCGCGTGCAGCGCCCCATCCACCGCGATCTCCTTATCCGCATCGCTGCTCAGGTAGCAGCCTGCCACGTAAAACATCAGATCCCGGTAGGACTCGTAAAGCGTTATGAACTTGTCCTTTTCCGCCTGCGTATCCAGGAGCGACAGATAGAGCTGCAGCATGGGGCTATCGTTTCCCTTTCACCCATATATACGCATTCCCATGCCGGAATGCGACATGGGAATGCAAATTATTCTTCCAGATCGATAAAGAAATTGCTCACCAGGCCTTCTTTGTTCACCACGTAGCTGCCGGAGAAAGTCTTGTAAACGGCGGGCTCTTCCGTACTTTGCAGATCGACCCAGTAGTTGTAGCTGCCGGGTACGGACTTTTCGTCCATGCGGATCATCAGGATCTCCCAATCCCGCGCTTCCGCCATGCAGGAGAGCTCCATGCGGGACAGATAGCGGCCCAGTTCGATCCGTTTGAGGATCTCTGCCGTTACGTAAGGCGACAGGCCCTCGTGGTAGGGTTCGATTGCTTCCGCCATTGCCCCGGAATAAGAAGAGAGCAGCGCCGCCTCCCAGATGCTCCAGCGGCCGTCCCGTTTCACGGAGAAGAACTCCTGCAGGAACGCAAGTCCCGGATATCCGCCCTCCGGGTAGAGATAGGAATCGCAGAGATCGCATAGACCCTGATGATCCGCTTCGCCCAGCTTGTAGATGGCCGTTTTCCCATCATCCAGCCCGACGGTCAGATCGCTTTTTTGGCCAACCACGGCGAATCCGCTTTCGCCGGTATAATTCGGTTCACCCAGTTCCATGGTCTCAAAGCGGAGCAGATATTGCGCCTTTCCATAATCCAGGTTCATTTGACTGTCCCGTCCTGCGTATCTTCCGTGCAGAGCGGAAAGCTGCTCCATCATCTCCGCGCTTCGCTCTTCCGCCAGCGTGACCCCCACAGCAGGCGGTTTGCCTGCATCGTAGTTGATGATGGTAACATGTTTCGGGTCGCTCTTATGGGTCCAGACCGCCTTATCCAATCCTTTCGGCAGAAAACGGGCCGCAGCAAGGATGAGAGCAAGAACTGCACCCGCAGTGATCAGTTGTTTCGTTCTTGTTTTCATCTGCGAAACCTCACCTTTCGAAACAGCTATCCCAGTCCCAGGGAAACGGCGGTCAGACCGCTCAGGCCCAAATCCGCCAGCGTGCCTTCTCCGGAAAACACCATCTGCCCCCACGCGCCGAAAACAGCGATCGCAAGCAGTACGTTCAATGCCTTTCTAAACTTGTCTTTTCTATTATCGCGTTCCATGAATAACCTTCCTTACCATTTGCAGTTTAGCAGAGTGAAGGGAAATGTCAACGAGCGGAGACCGGTCTGCGGATCTTTATGATATACTGGACAGGCAAAGGAGATCATACCATGGCTTACAAGATCAAGACCATAAAAGACGTCCTGTACCGCGAAGGCGGAAAGCCGTCAGGCGCGGATTCCCAAACGCTGGACCTGTACCTGCCCATCGGCGCAGAAGACTGCCCGGTCCTGGTGTTCTTCCATGGCGGCGGATTTCTGCATTATCACTGGACAAAGAGCAACTATATCGAATACTGTACGGAACTGGCGAAGGAAGGCATCGCTGTCGCGGCGCCGAATTACAGGCTGTACCCGGAATTCGAAGGATTTCCGGTCGCGCCGGACCCGCATTTCTGCGACGACACGGACGGCGTCTTCCGCGGGTTTCTCGATGATTCCGCCTGCGCCATGGCCTGGGTGCGCGATCATCTGGCAGAATACGTTCCTTATAACGGAAAGATGTTCTTAGGCGGTCACTCCGCCGGCGCCTGGCTGTCCATGATGCTACTGTTCGACGAGAGCGTGCTGCAGCCCTATGGCATGGACCCCGCAGACTTCGCCGGCTGCATCTTTGCCAGCGGCCAGCCGACCAGCCACTTCAGCGTGCTGTTCGCACGAGGCAGGGATCCGCGACTGACGTTGATCGACGACGCGGCGCCTATGTATTATCTGAAATCTTTACCGGTGCCCCAGCTCGTGACCCTCGCAGAGGTCGACCTGACAAACCGGGCGCTGCAGACGCAGCTCTATCTGGCGTCTCTGAAGACCATCGGATACGAAGGCGACGTGCAATTCCTCGAGTACAAAGGATACACGCACGACAATTACGTCTGCCCGGATGCGGATGCGCCGGAGATTCCCGTCGCGCTGCATGGGGATACCGTCGCATTTATCCGGAAATACACGAAATAGTCCCTTTCTTAAAGAAGAAAAAGAGGATGCCCTCGCAGGCACCCTCTTTTTTCTTTGCTCTTTCAGCCTTAGTCCTCGTCGATCTGTCTTACGACGTCGATGACGGTGTTGTCGCGGTACATGACGACGGCCACGATCTTATCCTTGAATTTGATGGGATCGGGCTTGCCGACGATGTGCTCGGCGCGCTCTGCCAGCGATTCGATGGAGACCACGGGAATACCGGCTGCGATCAGCTTTTCGGCAACTTCCGGACGGTTCGGATTGACCGCCACACCCTGGTCGGTGATGACCACATCCACGACGCTGCCCGGGGTCACGACGGTGTTGACCTTGGGAACGACGCAGGGAATGCGGCCTCTCGTAAGCGGGCAGACGATGACGGACAGCGCCGCCCCTTCCGCTGTGTCGGGATGACCGCCGATGGCGCCGCGGATGACCCCGTCAGAACCCGTAAGCACGTTGACGTTGAAGTCCGTATCGACTTCCAGCGCGGACAGGATGACGAAGTCCAGCTGGTTGACGGCCGCCTCGCGTCTATAGGAAGCGTAGGTCGGCGCATCGATCTGCTGATGGAAATGGTTGTTCTTTAAGGACTTGGCAGCGTCCAGATCGAAGGACTGTACGTCCAGGACCTTCTCGATGAGGCCTTCTTCGTGCATGGCCGTGATCTGGCCGGTGATGCCGCCCAGCGCGAACCGGCACTTGATGCCTTCGTCGATCATCATCTGGCGCAGGTAGCGGGCTGTAGCCAGAGACGCGCCGCCGGAACCCATCTGCATGGAGAATCCGTCGTACACGTAGCCGGCAGCCTTTACGACTTCCGCCGCGGTCTTGGCGATGATGAGCTCCTTCGGGTTCTTCGTGTAGCGGGTGGCGCCGCTCATGATGCCCTTCGGATCGCCGATGTCGTCCACGACCACCACGTAATCCACGTCGGATTCGGGGATGGCGCAGGGCGTGTTCGGGAACTTCACCAGATTGTTCGTAATGATGATGGTGGTGTCCGCCATATGGGCGTCCGGACGGGCGTAGCCCATGGAGCCGCACATGATGGAATCGTCGTCGTCTCTGCTGTAGCCGTTGGCGTTGCCGAAGGGGTCGCAGGAGGGAGCGCCGAGGAACGCCACATTGATGTGGAGCTCGCCGGAAGCAACCGCCTCGCCTCTTCCGCCGTGGGAGCGGAATACGACAGGGAAGTCCATCAGGCCGCGGGAAACGGCTTCCGCCAGTTCGCCGCGCATGCCGGAGGTCTCGATGTGGGTGATGACGCCGGCCTTGATATGCTCGATGAGGGGCGCGTGGACCGCCGCCAGGGAGCTGGATGCCAGGGTCAGATTCTTAAATCCCATCTCCGCCAGCTTATCGACGACCTGGTTGATGATGTGGTCGCCATTGCGGAAATGATGGTGGAAGCTGATGGTGTCGCCGTCCTTCAGTCCGGAGAGCTTGATGGCTTCCTCCAGGCTGTCTACGACTTTGTTCTTATGCTCGAACTTCTCCGCGAACGTCGCAGTATTGCGTTCCTTCGTCGCTTTAAACTCTCCGTTGCAGGCGATCTCGCCGATGTGGGGGATCTTTGCAAAATCAAAACTCTTTTCTGCCATTTTAAATCTCCTCCACTTCTCTTACGCCCGCCAGTTCGTTGAGTTCCAGCAGTCTCTGGGCGCGGATGACGACGGGCTTGTCGATCATCTTGCCGTTGAGCGCGACAACGCCGCTGCCCTTCGCCATGGCTTCTTCGTAGGCACCCATAACAGCCTGCGCCTTCTTCAGATCCTTTTCGCTGGGCATAAAGACCTTATGCAGCGGTTCGATCTGGCGCGGGTTGATGACGGATTTGCCGTCGAAGCCCAGCTTCTTGATGAGGGTCGCTTCCGCGATGAATCCCTCTTCGTTGTTGACGTCGGAGTAGACCGTGTCCAGCGCGTCGATGCCGGCGCTGCGGGCCGCGTTGAGGATCATGCAGCGGGCGAACAGCAGCTCGATGCCGTCGCTTCTGGTGGTCTTCAGGTCCGTTACGTAGTCTTCCGCACCCAGCGCGATACCGATCAGACGGTCAGAGGCGTGGGCGATCTCTCTGGCGTTCAGCACGCCGTTGGCGCTTTCGATGGCCGCCATCATCAGGGTGGTGCCGACGGGGATGCCGGCCTCTGATTCGATGCGGGCGATCTCCTTTTCGCAGTCGATGACGTCCTGGGCGGAATCGGTCTTCGGCAGACGGACGACGTGGACGCCGGCTCTTACGATGGCTTCCAGGTCCTTGACCCCGAGACCGGAGTTCAGGTCGTTAATGCGGACCACCAGTTCCTTCTTGCCGTACTTCAGGTCGTGCAGAGCCTGGTAGACCAGGAATCTGGCCGCATCCTTCTCCATGATGGAGACGGAGTCTTCCAGGTCGAACATGATGGAGTCGGAGCCGTAGATGTGGCAGTCGCGGATCATGCCGGGGTTGTTGCCGGGCACGAACATCATGGATCTTCTGAGGCGTTTCTTTTCTCTCATCTTACTTCGCCTCCCATACGTACTCTTCGCTATCCGCTGCACGGAACGCCGCGCAGTTGACTCTCGCCTTGATGGTGCAGTCCAGGGCGCCTTTGTCTGCCGCGGTCACCAGTGCGTTTTCCACGCCCAGGCCCTTCAGGGTCTCCCGGATGACCGCCTCGATCTGCCGGCCGAACTGCTGCATCACGGAGCTGGTGAGTTCCAGCTGGATGCCGCCCTCTTCTTTCGGTTCGATGGTGATCATGATGTCCGAAGACTCCATGGTGCCCGCCATCGCTTTATGAATCAATTTCATGCAACTTCTCCTTATGCGAGTCTCTTTTCGAGATTCTTTCTGATCTCTGCGATGAACTTATCGGTGGTAACGGCCTTGGCGTCGATGCCTTCTGCCAGACCCACCAGGTCCTTCGTCATGATGCCGCTGTACAGGGTGTCGAAGCAGGCGCCTTCCAGCTGATCCGCGAAGTTCTGCAGATCGGCCAGGCCGTCCATCTCGCTTCTCTTACGCAGTGCACCGCTCCAGGCGAAGATCGTCGCCATGGGGTTGGTGGAAGTCATCTCGCCGGTCTCCTTATACTTGTAGTAGTGGCGGGTGACGGTGCCGTGGGCAGCCTCGTACTCGAACTTGCCGTCCGGGCTGCAGAGCACGGAGGTCATCATGGCCAGAGAACCGAAGGCGGTGGAGACCATGTCGCTCATAACGTCGCCGTCGTAGTTCTTGCAGGCCCAGATGTAGCCGCCTTCGCTGCGGATGACCCGTGCAATGGCGTCGTCGATGAGGGTGTAGAAGTATTCCAGACCCAGCTTTTCGAACTCTTCCTTATAGCACTCTTCATAGACCTGCTGGAAGATGGCCTTGAACTGGCCGTCGTACTTCTTGCAGATGGTGTCCTTGGTGGAGAACCACAGGCTCTGCTTAGTGTTGATGGCATACTTGAAGCAGCTGTGGGCGAAGGATTCGATGGAGGAATCCTTGTTGTACAGACCCTGCAGCACGCCCGGGCATTCGAAGTCGTAAACGACGGATTCCCATTCCTCGCCGGATTCGCCCTTGAAGGAGATCTTGGCCTGGCCCTTTTCGGGAACTCTGTAGTCTACGGCCTTATAGATGTCGCCGTACGCATGACGGGCGATGGTGATGGGCTTCTTCCAGTTCTTGACGACCGGCTTGATGAAGTCTACCAGGATGGGCGCGCGGAACACGGTGCCGTCCATGATGGCACGGATGGTGCCGTTGGGGCTCTTCCACATCTCGGTGAGGTTGTATTCGGTCATTCTCTGGGCGTTGGGGGTGATGGTGGCGCACTTGACGCCGACGCCGTACTTTCTGCAGGCGTTGGCAGCATCTTTCGTCACCTGGTCCTTCGTCTTGTCTCTTTCCATCAGGCCCAGATCGTAGTATTCGGTCTTCAGGTCCACGAAGGGTTCGAGCAGTTCGTCCTTGATCATCTTCCAGATGATCCGGGTCATTTCGTCGCCGTCCATTTCGACCAGCGGAGTCGTCATTTTGATCTTTTCCATTGGGATATTACCTCCTCGCTCAGAAAATTACTTCAGCTTGGCTGCGTAGAAGTTCATGAGGCAGCCTTCCAGGATGATGGTCTTTTCGTCTTCGGTGAGACCCTTGATGTGGAGCATGATGTCCTTGACGCCATCCTTGCAGATGACCTTGGCGGGAATGTCCTCGATGCCTTCGGCCACAGCCTTGCGGATGCCGGGTACGAATACGTAGTCGTCTTCTTCGTAGTCGAACTTGGTCTCCGGATCGATGGTGAACGGCAGAATGCCCCAGTTGATGCAGTTGCTGCGGTAGCGCTTGGTGGCGAACTCGTAGCAGATGTTGGCGAAGCCGCCCAGCACCTTCTGGCAGGACGCGGCCTGTTCTCTGGCGGAACCGTCGCCGGGCTTGTTGGCGAAGACGCAGGAGCCGAACTGGGTGTTCTTCAGCAGTTCGTCGGCGTCACCGACCTTTGCCAGCGCTTCCTTGAGAGCCGTTACGTCGCCGCCCTCTCTTCTCGCCTTCTCCTGGGCCGCGATAGCCTTGGACTTGCCGACGTATTCGGGGCAGCGTCTGGACAGCGCGTATTCGGAGAGCTTGAGCGGGTTGGACCGCAGGGAGCTCGTTTCGCCGGAGGGGATGAGTTCGTCCGTGGTGGTCACAGGATCGTGGATGACCGCAGCCAGCTTGAGCATGATATTGTCGGTGAGCGCATACATCTTCGGCCAGTCGGTGATGTTCGGTCCGAGGATGAGTTCCACGGAAGGATCGGCCTTGCCGAAGCCGTAGTACAGTCTCTTGTTGTAGACTTCCTTGTCGAAGTGATATTCGTGCGGGGTGTATTCGTAGTCGATATCCGTCGCAGCGGTAATGCGTCCGCCGTTGGCTGCGGTGGCAGCGATGGAGCGGGCATCCATCAGAGCGACGCCGGAGATCTGACCTTCACCGGGCTTGGAACCTTCTCTGTTGGGGAAGTTTCTCGTGGTGTGGCGCAGGGACAGACCGTTGTTGGCAGGTACGTCGCCGGCACCGAAGCACGGTCCGCAGAAGGACGGCTTGATGACGACGCCTGCTTCCATCAGGGTCTGGGTGGCGCCGATCTTCGTGAGTTCCAGGGATACGGGAACAGATGTCGGATAGACGCTCATGGAGAAGTAGCTGTTGCCGGTGCTCTTGTCCTTTAAGATGCAGGCCGCCTCGTCGATGGAGTCGAACATGCCGCCGGAGCAGCCTGCGATGATGCCCTGCTCTGCGTAGACGCCGTCCTCGTGGACCTTGGACTGCAGATCCATGTGGGCCTTCGGGAACTTCTTGGCAGCCTCTGCCTCGACACCCGCCAGGAGCTCCTTGGCGTTGGCCTGGAATTCGTGGATGGTGTAGGCGTTGGAGGGATGGAACGGCAGAGCGATCATGGATTCCTGCTTGTCGAGATCGATGGTGATCATGGAATCGTAGTACGCGCCGTTGCCTGCCTGCAGCTTCTTGTAGTCGTCCGGTCTCTGGTGCGCCTTGAAGAAGCCTTCGGTGATCTCGTCGGTCTCCCAGATGGAGGAGACGCAGGTGGTCTCGGTGGTCATAACGTCGATGCCGTTGCGGAAATCGATGGGCAGGTACTTGAGGCCCGGGCCTGCGAATTCCAGCACCTTGTTCTTGACGAAACCGTTGGCGAATGTTGCCTTTACGAGGGAGATGGCCACGTCGTGGGGGCCGATGCCCTTTCTGGGCTTACCGGTGAGATACACGAGAACGACTTCGGGATAGTTGAGGTCCCAAGTGTTCTTCAGAAGCTGTTTTACGAGCTCGGGGCCGCCTTCGCCGACAGCCATGGTGCCCAGAGCGCCGTAGCGGGTATGGGAGTCGGAGCCGAGGATCATGGCGCCGCACTTAGCCATTTCCTCTCTCGCATAGGAGTGAATGACCGACATATTGGCCGGAACATAAATACCGCCGTACTTCTTGGCCGCGGAAAGTCCGAACACGTGGTCGTCTTCGTTGATCGTTCCGCCTACTGCACAAAGGGAATTGTGGCAGTTGGTCATAGCGTACGGCATGGGGAATTCTTTCAGGCCGGAGCCTCTTGCTGTCTGGATGATCCCGACATAGGTAATGTCGTGAGAAACCATGGCATCAAAAGTGATCTGCAGTTTCTCCGGGTCGCCGGACTTGTTGTGAGCCTGAAGAATACCGTAAGCGATGGTCTTCTTCTTGGCCTCTTCCTTCGGTTCTAAGCCCTGATCGCAAGGCTTGCCGTCTACGAGGAAGACGCCCTGTTCATGCAGCTGGATCATTTGTCTCTCCTTTTCTTTTTTTTACTATAGCGAAGGCATAAAAATGCCCGTAGTTCTGTGCTCTTACAGTATATCACTACGGGCAGAAATTGTATACGATTTACGATATTTTGTGCAATTTATTTACATGGATACAATTTACATTAAATGGGTATTATGCGCGGATCAGTTCCATCTCGATGTTCACGACCATGTCGATCAGTTCGTCGTTGAAGTCGAAATGCAGCGTATGGCACCCGTCGCATTCGCCATCCTCGCCGTTGGAGATGAAGAACATGGCGCCAGGCACGACCTTCGTAAAGTTGCCGAAATCCTCGGATCCCCGGTAGAACATCGGGCGGTCCCACCACTTGTATCCCAAGGCGTCGCAGGCTTTGCGGAGCTTTTCGTTGCAGGCAGGCGTGCTCACCGTTTCGGGGAACGCGTCACAGTAGCTGAACTGGCAGGCCAGACCGTATTCCGCGGCGTTCTTCATGGCTTCATCCTCGAGCCTTGCCTGCAGCAGATCCATCTCCGCCTCGATCTCGCCGCGGATGGTCATCAGCAGTTTGCCCTTGGAGGCGGCTACGCCGAAGGCTTCCTTCTCGCCTACGTCGATCTGCACGATGGTGGCAAGCACCAGGCCTTTATAGTTGGCCTGGTCCGCGATCTTCGAGACAGCCAGCACCGTTTTGGCGATGGCTTCGGATGGATTTTTGCCGTCTTCCGGCTGGCTTGCGTGGGCGGGTGACCCGGTCATGGTGATGGTCATCCCCTTGCTGGCGCAGCAGTAGAGCCCGTCGCGCAGCATGACGGTGTATTTGTGCGCTCCCGCTTGGCTGTGGAAGCCGTAGATCTCGGCGATGCCGAATTCGGTCAGGAAGTCCGTGCACATGGCAGATCCCGTACCGTTCTCCTCGGCGGGCTGGAAGATCATGTAGACATCTCTGTCCGCGCCGTCCTTGTCGAGCTGCATGGCCAGGGCTGCGAGGGCTGCCGCGTGGCCGTCGTGGCCGCACTTGTGACCCACGCCATCGATGGTACTCTTCCAGGGCTTATCGATGTCGTCGTACACCAGAATAGCGTCCACATCCGCCCGGAAAGCGATGGGAGGCTTCTTCGGATCGGCAGCCTTATAGCGGGCCAGCACATAGTGACCTCTGTCCAGGATCTCAATGGACGGCGCATTTTCCTTCAGAAATGCGATGATCCGTTCGAAAGTGGGTCTTTCCTGATTGGAAAGATCGGGATGCGCGTGGATCTCGTGCCGGAGTTCCACCGCCTTGTCGAAAAGTGTCTTATCCATAGATTGCCTCCTTATCTGTGATCTCAGTTACTCTACTTCCACCAGTTCGATCTCGAAGTTGAGCTCTTTGCCGGCCATCTCGTGGTTGGCGTCCAGCGTAATGTTCTTGTCGTCCTTCGCGATGACCTCCACTTCGAAGGGACGGCCGTCCATCGTCTGCAGGTAGGCCCGATCGCCTACGTTCAGATCCTGGGAACCGGGCAGCTGCTGGATCTCCAGCGTAAAGACGTTATTCAAATCGCGGATGCCGTAGGCTTCCTCCGGCATCAGATGCACCTTGCGGATCTCGCCCACTTTCATGTCCGCGACGGCCTTGTCAAATCCGGGGATCATCATCCCTGCGCCGCAGACGAATTCCAGGGGTTCACCCCGGTCGTAAGAGGAATCGAACTGGGTGCCGTCGTTAAAGGTGCCGCGGTAATGGGTGCGGACTTTTTTGCCCACGTTCGGACCTTCCATCCGGGGACTGTGGCATCCACCGCAGCCGCCTTCGTGACTCCCGCATTCGTGTTCCCCGCAGCCGTGATCGCTGCAATCATGACCTTCCCCGTGGTGATCGTGGTGGTCACAGTTCGCGCCGGTATTGATCAGCTCGCCGCGCAGATACGCCTGTACCGCTTCGTCCGCATCGCCGTTGGCGCCTGCGCACAGTTCGATGCCCTGCTCCTGCAGAGCTGCCTGTGCACCGCCGCCGATGCCGCCGCAGATCAGGACATCCGCCTTTACGGCTTTCAGGAACCCTGCCAGCGCGCCGTGGCCGCTTTCGTTGGTGTTTACGATCTGCTCTGCCGCGATCTTACCGTCCTCGATATCGTACAGCTTAAACTGCTCGGTATGCCCGAAATGCTGAAAAATCTCTCCGTTTTCATAACTGACTGCGATCCTCATCGTATCGTTTCCTTTCTCTCTGATGGGCTGGTCGATCTCTACCGGCGCATATTCACAGCGGCCGCCTGCGATCACCAGGCGTTTTCCGCGGACGATCGTATCCGCGATCTTCTTTCTGGCGCTGTCGTATATCGCCGTAACGGTGGTCCGCGCGACATTCATCTTGGCCGCGCAGGCCTCCTGCGTTAAACCTTCGTCATCCAGAAGGCGCAATGCTTCGTACTCATCCACCGTCATGCGCACGGTCTCGGCCTCGGTCACATCATCCGGAGAAAAGCTCCGGTAGACGGGCATCTGTTCGATTCTGCGGCATCGGGTCGGTCTTGGCATGGGCTCTCCTTTCTGACATATGTCAGTTATGATGATACGCCCGTTTCTGACTTATGTCAATAATTATTATGACCCTGCGCAGAGGCCGGTGGAGCGCATTACTTCTCCAGTTCCGCTACCTTCTCCTGATACAGGCGCATGAGCCAGGCAACGCAGGCAGCCTCGTCGGTCTCTTTGATGGGCATGCCATAGGCCTGCATAACAGCCCGGTCGTTGGCCTGGTGCGCTTTGCGCAGCTCGGGCGGCATGGTGAGCTCGTCGTAAAGATCCGCCAGCGAAGCCTCCGGATAGAGCGCTCTGGCGTCCAGGATGGCCTGTGCTGTCTGCTCGATCTTCGCCTTCTGTTCCGGGGTAGGATCCGGCCAGGGGAAGTTGTTGTAGACAATGTCTTTGCTGTAGCGGTATCGCATTTCCAGTCTTCCGCAGACTGCACGCATCCATGACATGTGGACATTGGATTCCAAAACACCAAAATGGTATAAACCAGCATCTGGAATAATAAAAACCAAATCGCTACATAATATATCAGGGGTCATAAAGCCCATAGGAATATATCTTCGATTTTCAGAGGACACCTTTGGAACAACTATAAAGTTTGTATCAGGTATGGTTGTTAATCCAAATTTTGCAGGATATTCTGCCGCTTTTTTCGTGCTCCCTCGGTTACTTTTGAGTCTAAAATTTCTAACCTTTTCAATGCGTTTAAGGCATTCTGGCATCTTTTTTAATTCCGAAGGACTGCAATTTCCGAGATATAAACAATACCTTGGTGAATTATTTATAAATTCGCGTGACCCATACCATAAATGGAAATATTCTTTAGATTGTGGTTCCTTACAAATAAAATCATTTACTTCTTCAATCGAATCGAATAAATAGTTACCATCATCAATTGGTTGACTACCAATCATTAAATTCGGAACATTCGAAATGGAGGTAGATCTACTGATTACAAAGACATCTGGAGCATCGATCAAATATGCATTTATATTTTTGGCTACAATTGCTGATTCATGGTCATAAATGTGGTGTAAACTTTGTGTTTCACATGTACTAAACCCCACAATCACACAATGTACGTGAGCCTTTATTGCAGCCTCACTGTCCCAGCGGAAAGTACGATAAGCAAAATCAATATGGACGCCTTCTTCGAAAAGAGGTTTCCATAATGTCGCAACGGAATCACCTTGGGTCACAGAATTGGTCGAAACAAGCGCGGCATGAATCTTCGTATCCTTTATAAGATCCACGGATTTCTTATACCAGCAAGATACATAGTCCAGATTTCCGACGTTTTTCCAATCCTTGCCGAACACGGTGAGCACATCACCTTTTTGAGATGCGCTCATCAATCTCGCTCCCACAAACGGCGGATTCCCCATAATGTAATTCAGCCTGTCCTTGGGCACGACATCGTCCCAATTCAGGCGCAGGGCATTGCCTTCCACGATGTTGGCATGGGTCTTCAGGGGCAGAAAATCGAAGTTCATGTGGACGATGCTCTCGGTCTCCTGCATCATCTGGTTTTCTGCGATCCACAGAGCCGTCTGGGCGACGGTCACCGCGAAATCGTTGATCTCGATGCCGTAGAACTGGCTGATGGATACCTTGATGGGATTGATCGCCTCCCCCAGCACTACCTGGTCTCCCTGCAGCAACCGAATGACCTCGTTCTCCAGGCGGCGAATGCAGAGATAGGTCTCCGTCAGGAAGTTGCCGCTGCCTGCTGCCGGGTCAAGCCAGCAAAGCGAAGCCAGTTTATCCTGGAATTCCCGCAGCTTTTTCTCCTTCGTTCGAGCTACGGCAATGCCGGAGATCTCCGCCAGTTCCGCCTTCAGGTCGTCCAGAAACAGCGGGTCGATCACCTTGTGGATGTTCTCGATGGAGGTGTAGTGCATACCGCCGGCCCTTCTGGTCTCCGGGTTTAAAGTGCTTTCGAACACGGCACCGAAGATCGTGGGACTAATGCCGGACCAGTCGAAATCGTGGCTGGCTTTGCGCACCAGCAGGTCCAAGATATCCTCCGTAAATGGCGGAATATTAATTTCGTCGTCGGCAAACAAGCCGCCGTTTACGTAAGGGAACGCCGCTAGCAGCGGATCATCATCCGCCAGATACGGGTCTCTTTCCGCTGCCTTCTGATTGAGCACGCGGAACAGATCGCGCAGTCCCTTGCGGGCTGTCTGCACGTTGAACTGAGTCATGTAATCCCGAAACAGATTCTTGCGGCCGAACACACCGGCATCCTCCGCATACAGACAAAAGACTATGCGAACGCAGAGTTTGTTGAGACTTTTGAGGATCTGCGGGTCATCCGGATTCTTATATTGCTTTAGAAACGCCTCGTACAGTTCCCCCACGATCTTGCCGGCATCCAGCGAGACCTTCATCTCGTCGGAAATCTCCTTCGTCTCCCGGTTTACGAGAAAGTCCAGCATGTGGAACTTGTGGGAGATCTCGTCGAGCGCCAGCTTTCGAGGCTCCGGC
This sequence comes from uncultured Eubacteriales bacterium, assembly GCA_902773665.1. Classification (GTDB taxonomy): domain Bacteria; phylum Bacillota; class Clostridia; order Peptostreptococcales; family Anaerovoracaceae; genus RUG11894. The sequence continues at coordinate 25,380 of CACYFF010000015.1, forward strand.
ACCTTGGCATCCATGTCGTAGATCCAGATCTCCTCGAAATTGGACGTAACGATCCAGCGGGCCTTCTCACTGTGGGGCAGGTAATTATCGTAATATTTGGCTTGCTCGTAAGGGGTCTGCCCGTTGTGACCCACCTGCGGCTTGTCCAACGCGATGCCAAGGGATTTCTGTTCGATCAGCACATGGGTCTCGGGGATATAGACATCGATACGCTTCGTGTTGCCGTCCGCACCCACGACCTTCTTTTCGAATTCCACCCGTTCGGTGACCCGTTCAACACCGAGAATATCTGTCAGGATCTCGATCCAGTAGGACCTGGCATCCTCGTCCTCTTTTCCTTTCCCGTGCCATCTGTATATGAACTGTCTTGCGGCTTCCCGCTGCTGTGCGTCTGTCATGGCTTTTCCTCCCATAACCTGTTTCATCCATCGCTTTAGTAAATATCACTTCGACTTCTAGTTCTTCAGCGCTGTCAAAGGGATAACATAAACGCCGTCCGGACGTTGATAGGCTGCATGAGACAGCCCGCAGAGCACGATCAGAGCCGAGGGGGCTTTACTGCCATCTTTGACGACCTCATCCCGGATGTGAAGCAGATTAGCTGCGGCTTCTTCGATTTTGTTCGCGCCGAGTTTGATCTCGATGCCGCACCAGCCGCCATCTTGCAGTTCTATCACAGCGTCGATCTCATTGCCCGCATAGTCCTGGTAATGATAGAGCGATGCGCCAAAGGATTCCGCATAGATTTTCAGATCGCGCTCACACAATGACTCAAAAAGAAAACCAAAGGTCTCCAGATCACCGATCAGTTTTTCCGGCGTTGCGTTCAGCAGTGCACAAGCCAACGAAGGGTCGCAGAAATGCCTTTTTTCTGCCTGCTTGACCCGAACGGAAGAACGCAGTTTTGCCGAGAACGACGGCTGATTATCCGTGAGAAACAGCCGGTTGAAAATATCCAGATAAGTCGCGACGGTCTCCACATCGATATCCTCGTCGTCGATCTCTTTAATATCATTTTTCAATGTCCGATTGGTAGCTGTCGTACTCTCGTTGCGCGCAAGAGACCGCAGCAGCAGACGAATCTTACGACTATCGCGCCTGATCTCATCGATACGGTTCACATCGTCGTCGATCACAGCGTTCAGGTACTCATTGGGCAGCAGCGAAATATCTGCGCTGTCAGTTTCCAGATTTCCCGGCCAGCCGCCGCGCACCGTCAGGCGGGCGAGTGTACGCAGATCGACATCGCCAGTAATAGCCGGGGTCAGTTTTCCTTCGCATAGATCCTGTAAGCTGACCTTACCGCTGGAATCTCCGGACTCATAGAGAGACATCGGGCGCATCCGCAGTTTGCCGATCCGACCGGCACCACTGTGAAGCACGCCTTTGCGTTTCGGTGTGGCAGAGCCTGTCAGAATAAACTGACCTTTCTGACCCCTTTGATCCACGGTATAGCGTACTGCGTCCCAAAGCGGGGGAACCTCCTGCCATTCGTCGATCAGACGCGGCGTCTCGCCTTCCAGGACCAAGGCGGGAGAAACCTCTGCCAGTGCACGGTTTTGGAAATTATTATCCGGATCGCCGACCAAAAACTCGCTGTTGCTATGGAAAGCGGATGTCCAAGTCTTCCCGCACCATTTCGGGCCCTCAATACAAACAGCTCCCATCGCAGCAAGATACTTCTCCACCGCAGCGTCGATAATACGTGGGATGTATTTCTCTTTGTTCATGATCCCGGTCATATGCATCACCTCTTGCGTTGAAGCATATCACAACCCGATGGATCTTGCAAATTCAATCCGATAAATTTTTTATTTTCAATCCGATAGATTTCAAAAACTCAACCCGACAGATTCAAAGAGTCAGTCTCAAAGTAAAATCCCCAGCACCGAAACTGCTGGGGATTTATGGTCGAAAGGATTTGTTAATAACACTATTTTTCTCTGTACGTGATTTTCCCGGCACACATGGTGAGCACGGGACGGATGCCCCGAATCTCGTCCTCCGCGCATGTAAAGAAGTCCTTGTCCAGCACGGTGAGGTCCGCGTAGAAGCCGGGCTTCAGCCGTCCCTTTACGGTCTCCCGGAATTCAAAGTACGCGCTGTCCTCCGTATAGCAGTCGACGGCGGTCTCCCGGTCCACGCACTCCTGGGGGTTCCAGCCCCCTTCCGGCCAGCCCTTCAGATCCTTGCGGGTCACCGCGGAGTAGAGATTGTCAAAGGGATTCGGATCCACCACCGGCGCATCCGTGCCGTAGGAGCAGCGCAGCCCCATTTCCCGGGCGGTCTTAAACGCGTAGGACGTGGAACTCAGTTCCTTGCCGCAGCGGCTCTCCACCGCGTGCATGTCGCTGTCCAGGAAGATGGGCTGGTAGGCGACGACGCAGCCGGAATCCTTTAAGAACTGCAGCAGCGGAACGTCTGTGATCTGATTGTGCACCACGCCGAAGCGCAGATCTTTTCTGCCGGTCTTGTTCCACTGCTTCGTGCAGCGCTCGATGGCCTCATCGCCGATGCAGTGGGTGACCGTCTGCAGCCCTGCCGCAGCTGCTACATCCACATAGGCCTGATAGGACTCGTCCGACATGGAATCGATGCCGTAGTTGCCCGGGTCATCGCAATATTCGCGGCGCATCATGGCCGTGCGGGCGCCCAGAGCGCCGTCGCGCACCAGCTTTAACGGTCCCATGTGCATGCGGTCATCCGCGATCACCTCTTTGAACGGGAAGCCGTCGGCCGTCTTGCCATAGGACCCGTCCACGTAGGCCTTGAAATCTTCTACCGTCGCAAAGGACGTCTGACCCGTATAGCGGACCAGATCCTCGCCCTTCTCGTAAATGCCCTTCAGCACCCGGTAATTGGGCGTCCAGTTGGGCAGATAGGTGCCCAGATCCATGCTCTGCACCGTGGTGATGCCCCAGGAAGCGCAGTAGCGCATCGCCGTCAGGATGGCCTCCTCCAGTTCCTCGTCGGACAGATTGGGGATATAGCCGTAGATGGCGCGGATGGCAGCTTCCTTCAGATAGCCGTTCGGCTCGCCGTCTTCTCCAAGGACGACTTCGCCGCCCTCGATCGTATGGTGGTCTTTATCCAAACCCATGTTCGCCAGCAGCACGGAATTCACGGCGCCTGCATGTTCGCAGCCCCGGACGATGGCCACGGGGATCTCGGTGGAGATGCGGTCCAGATCGTGCTTATCCGGCAGCCTTCTGTGCCCTTCCGGCCATTCGTCCTCCCGCCAGCCCTGGCACTGCAGCCCTTTGCAGTTCGGGTGCTCCTCCAGGTATTTCCGGCAGGTCTGGATGATGTCTTCCAGGTCTTTGCATTTTGCCAGATTCGGCACCATCATCTGTTTGCCCAGGTTTACAAGGTGCATATGGGAATCGTTGAACCCAGGAATGATCGTCCTTCCTTCGCAGTCGATCGCCTCCGCGTCCGGACCTGCGGCAGTGAGCACCTGTTTGTCCCCGCCCACCAGCCGGATGATGCCGTCTTCCTGATAGAGGGCGTCCGCGTAGACGCCCTTTTCCACGTACACTTTTGCGTTATAGAAAACTGTCTTGCTCATGGTCTCTTACTTTCTGTAGGTGAACTTGCCGCCGCACATGGTGAGCACCGGCAGCGTATCCTTGATCTCCATCGGGTCGCAGGTAAAGATGTCGTGGTCCAGCACCGTAAGATCGGCGTAGAAGCCAGGCTTGATGCGGCCCTTCACGTCCTCCATGCCCTGCGCCCAGGCGCTCTCGATGGTGTAGGCGTCCACCGCAGTCTGCACGTCTTCGCATTCGTCGGGATACCAGCCGCCTTCGGGCTTACCGGCCATATCCTTGCGGGTGACCGCCACATAGAGGTTCACCAGCGGGTTGCAGTCCTCTACGGGAGAGTCGGTGCCGTAGGACACGTGGATGCCCATGGCCCGCATGGTCTTCGGGGAGTTGGAGGTGTAACACATGGCTTTGCCGATGCGTTCCTCCAGTCCGTACATATCCGTGCGGATAAAGACCGGCTGGTACATGGCCTGGATGTTGGCATCCTTCACCTTCTGACGCAGCGTAGCGTCCATGGTCTGGCAGTGCACGATTGCGTTGCGGCAGGGGTTCTGGGATGCATTGCCGAACAGTTCCTTCTGGACTCTCGCGTAGCAGTCCGTCACCTTCTCCAGCGCACCGTCGCCGATGCAGTGGATGGCGCAGCCGACGCCGTTTTCGTTGGCGATCTTCACCATTTCGTACATCTTGTCGTCGGGGATATTCTCCACGCCCCGGTTTCCGGGCTGGTCGTCGTAGTCCCTTCTCATCAGAGCCGAGTGGCCGCCGTAGGAGCCGTCCTTCAGCAGTTTTAAGGGGCCCATGGTAAACCATCCGTCGTGGAAGGTGCCCTTGTAATACTTGGGGTTCTTTACCTTTTCCTTCAGTTCCTCCGGCGTATCCACCAGGGTCTGGGAGTGGTAGCGCACCAGGCCTTTGCCTTCCGCAAACACCTCGTCGACGATCTCGAAGCAATAGTCATGGTCCTTGATGATCGTGCCCATGTCGTTGCTCTGGGTGGAGGTCATGCCGTGGGCCGCCGCGTATTCCATGGCCATCACGAGGGCTTTCTTTTCCTGCTCCTTCGTGATGGGCGGTACGGACATGCGGGCCGCGAAATTCGGCGTCTCCGCCATGATGCCGTTGGGCGTGCCGTCCTCGAAACAGTCGATGCGGCCGCCTTCCCAGGTCTTGTGATCCTTATCGATGCCCAGTTTCTTCAGCACGTAGCTGTTGGAAACGCCGATGTGACCGCAGGAGCGGTTGAGCACGATGGGGATCTCCGTGGAGATCGTGTCCAGGTCTTTGCAGGTGGGAATGGTCGGATCGTCCCAGCGGTTCTGGTCCCAGCTCTGGGAGAACACGCCGTTGATCCCCGGGTTCTCGTCCACGTATTTCTTGATGACCGCCACCATCTCCTTGCCGCTCTTCACCTTGGAGAGGTCGGGCACCAGCATGTTCTGGCCGGTAAAGCACATGTGCATGTGGGAGTCATTGAACCCCGGCACCAGCACGCGGCCTTCGCAGTCGATCTTCTCCGCGTCCTCCGCGGCCAGCGGGCAGACATCCTCGTTGCTGCCGACGGCTTTGATCCACCCATCCTCCTGATAGACGGCCTGGGCAAAGGTATCTTTTTCGACGTAGACTTTTGCGTTGTAGAATAAGGTCTTGCTCATTGCACGTTCCCCCTTTTCTGTGAAAACAGGACCCGGACAAGGCCGGGTCCTGTATGGCTACATAACTCTACTTTCTGTAAACGATCTTGCCGTTCACCATGGTGAGCACCGGCAGAACATCCTTGATCTCCATGGGATCGCAGGTGAAGATATCCTTGTCCAGGACGACCAGATCCGCGTAGAATCCGGGCTTGATGCGGCCCTTCACGCCCTCTTTGAACTCTGCATAGGCGCTCTCATAGGTATAGGCGTCCACAGCGGTCTCCACGTCTACGCACTCCGCCGGGTTCCAACCTTCCAGCGGCTGGCCCTTAAAGTCCTTGCGGGTGACGGCGACGTAGATGTTCGCCAGCGGGTTGCAGTCTTCCACGGGGCTGTCCGTGCCGTAGGAGGCGTGGATGCCCATGTCGTGGGCGGTCTTAAAGCAGTAGGACTGCATGGCCAGATCGTGTCCGCAGCGGCTCTCCACGATGTGCAGATCGTACTGCAGGAATACGGGCTGGTACGACACGAGGATGTTGTGCTCTCTCGTAAACTTCACCATATCCATATCCGTGATCTGATAATGGATGATGTTGTGACGGTACTTGTTCTCGGTGCCGGCAGCTTTGGCGTACATCTTCTGGGTCACGTCGATGGCGCCGTCGCCGATGCAGTGGGTCGCGATCGTAACGCCATGGTCCTGGAAGAACTGGATCATGGCCATCTGCTCGTCGTCCGGAATGCGGTCGACGCCCATAACGCCCGGCGCATCCGCATAGCCGTTTCTCATCATGGCGGAGCGGGCGCCCAGGGAACCGTCCTTAAACATCTTGGCGGGGCCGTATTCCATCATGCCCACTTTTCTGCCCCAGTCTTCGGCGACGAACTCCTCTGCCTGCTTCATGTTCTCGCAGCCGCACTGGGCAACATAGCGCATGGGCGCTTCCCCTGCCCCGTACAGCCCTTCCAGAGCCGCCTTGACGATCTCCTTCGGTGCAACGGTGGTGTAGTCGTTGGACTGGGTGGTGGTCATGCCGTGGGATACGCCGTATTCCATGGCCATCAGATAATATTTCTTCGCTTCCTCGACGGTCATCTGCGGGATCGTAAGACGGGCTTCCGCCTGCGCTGCCTCGAACAGGTAGCCGTTGGGTTCGCCGTCTTCGCCTAAGACCACTTCGCCGCCGGGAATGGTGTGGTGATCCTTATCCAGCCCCATCTTCTCCAGGATGAGACTGTTGACCGCCGCGGAGTGTCCGCAGATGCGGCCCAGGAACACGGGGATCTCGGTGGAGATGGCGTCGCAGTCGTGCTTATCGGGCAGACGCTTCTTGTCCGGATCGAACATGTCGTCGTTCCAGGTCTGCGTAAACAGGCCCTGGCAGTCGGGGTGATCCGCCAGATACTGTCTGCCTGCCGCAACGATCTCTTCGACGCTCTTGCAGCCGCTCACGTCCAGCTGGTTCATCGCCATGCCCACCTGCAGGATGTGCATGTGGGAGTCGTTGAACCCCGGAACGATGGTCTTGCCGCCGCAGTCGATCTTCTCCGCGTCGTAGCCGGCCAGAGTGAGGATCTCGCCGGTCGTGCCGACAGCTTTGATCCAGCCGTCTTCCTGCAGGATCGCTTCTGCATAAACGCCCTTCTCTACATAGATTTTCGCGTTGTAGAATGCTGTCTTGCTCATAGCTGCCTCCTAGTACATCTTGATGAGTTCGTCGTAGATATCGATCACCCGGTCGATGATCTCGTCGTGGAAGTTGAATTCCGTGGAGTGCATATCCGGGTTGTCCTTGCCGTAGCAGTAGAAGAACATGGCGCCCTTCGTGAGTTTCGCGAAATGTCCGAAGTCCTCGGAGCCTCTCTCCGCTGCGGGACGGACCGCCGTAGGTACGCCGATCCGCTTGCAGGCTTCGAAGATCTTATCCACGCAGTCCGGATCGTTTACGGTCTCGGGGAAGCGGTCGGAGTAAGAGATCGCGATACCCAGGCCGTATTCCTCCGCCAGTTCCTTCGCCTTGGCTTCGACCTTCTTTTCCAGGTCTACCATCTCGGCCTCGATGGACCCTCTGAGGGTCACCTGGAAGCAGCCCTTGTGGGCCGCTACGCCGTAGGCTTCGGGATCGCCGGAGCGCATGTAGCAGACCGTGGACATGATAAGGCCTTTATAGCCTTCGGACTTTTCCAGCTCGTCGCAGTACAGCGCCAGTTTCGCAAGCGCCAGCGTCGGGTTCTTGCCCAGTTCCGGCAAAGAAGCGTGGGTGGAAACGCCCTTGTATTCGATGCACATGCCTTCGGAGGCGCAGTTCATCAGGCCGGCCTTGGTCTGAACGACACCGTAGTCTTCGTCGATGCTGCCATGCATGCCGTAGATCTCCGCGATGTTATTGTCGGTGATAAAATCGGTGCACTGGCGGGCGCCGTCACCGGTCTCCTCAGCGGGCTGGAAGATCATGTAGACGTCGCGCTCCGCGCCGAATTCGTCCAGCTCCATGGCCAGCGCGCACATGGTGGCGGCGTGACCGTCGTGGCCGCACTTGTGACCCACGCCGGGCTTGCAGCTCTTGTAGGGCTCGTCGATCAGGTCTTCGATGGGCAGCGCGTCCACTTCCGTACGGAACGCGATGCGGGGTCTCTCGGGATGTTCGCTGTGGTAGATGGCGTACACGTAGTAGCCCTTATCCACGATCTCGATGGACGGCGCATTCTCCTTCAGAAATTTGATGATCCGCTCGTAGGTGGGTCTCTCCTCGTTGGAGAGGTCCGGGTTCTGATGAATCTCGTGTCTCAGTTCGATCGCTTTCTGAAGCTTTTCTTTGTTGCGCATTTGAATGCCTCCTACTTCTGATAGATCTTATCTCTCAGGACGATCTCTCCGCCTACCATCACAAGTTCGGGCAGGATATGGATGATGTCCATGGGGTCACAGGTGAAGATATCGGTGTCCAGGATCTCCAGGTCCGCGTAATAGCCGGGCTTGATGCGGCCCTTGTACTCTTCCGCGAATTCCATGTAGGCGCTTTCCACGGTGTAGGCGTCGATGGCCTGCTCCACGGTAACGCACTCCTGGGTATTCCAGCCTTCCTCGGGCTTTCCGGTGAGGTCCTTGCGGTTGACGGCGCAGTAGATGTTGGCGAAGGGGTTGGAGTCCTCCACCGGACTGTCCGTACCGTAGGACGCGTGGATGCCCATGTCGATGACGGTCTTGCAGGCAAGAGACGTCCTGATGAGCTCCGGCTTAAAGCGGGTGGCCATCGTGTACTGGTCGCCCTGCAGGAAGACAGGCTGATAAGCGATGAGGGTGTCGGTCTTCTTGATGTATTCCAGCAGATCCATGCCGGTGAGTTCGCAGTGGATGAGGCAGTTTCTCAGCGGATTCTTGCCGTCCACAAGAACCTTTTCGTAGGCCTGGTTCGTGAGTTCCACCGCCCGGTCGCCGATGACGTGGGTGACGCACTGCAGGCCGTTGGCAGCAGCCTTCTTCACCAGCGTCTCCATCAGGCCCTGCTCCAGGGAGTCGATGCCGTAGTTGGTCGGGTCATCGACGTAGGGTTCTCTCATCAGAGCCGTTCTGGCGCCGATGGAGCCGTCCTTGAACATCTTGAGGGGTCCTAAGGTGAGCCATCCGTTGTACTTGTCGTAGATCTGCCGGTTGGCGTATTCCCCTGCCAGGAATTCGTCCAGATCCTTCTCCAGCAGGCAGCAGACCTGATGGCGGAAGCGGATGGAAGCTTCCTTGTTGTCGTACAGATCCTTGTATACCTTAAAGTTCTCGTCGGAGTTGGGGATCATGAAGCCCAGGTCGTTGGACTGCACGGAGGTAAGACCGTGCTCCGTCGCATATCTCATGGCGGAGAGCAGCTCTTTTCTCATGCCGGCGGGGTCGGCGGAGGGAACGACTTTGCGCACTTCGTATACCGCGTTCTCCGTTACGTAGCCGTTGACCCGGCCATTTGCATCCCGTTCGATGGTGCCGCCTTCGTAGAAGTCCACTGGCGTATCGTCATTGATCCCGAGGATCTCCAGCGCCTTGGAATTGAGGGCGCAGGTGTGACCGCAGACTCTTTCCAGCATGATGGGGTATTCCGTAGAGATCTGGTCCAGGTCGTCCCGGTTGGGCAGGCGCACCTTACCCTCTTCGAACAGATCCTGGTTCCAGCCCTGGCCGTGCATGCCCTGACGGATCGCATCCGGGTTCTCCGCAGCGAACTTCTTGCAGATCTCGACCATGTCCTCGACGGATTTGCAGCCGCCGATGGGAGGCTCGTTCAGAACTTCGCCGATCATCAGCAGGTGCATGTGGGAGTCGTTGAGACCGGGGATGACGGTCTTGCCGCCGCAGTCGATCTTTTCGGTCTCCCAGTCGCACAGGCCCAGGATCTCTCCGTTGGTGCCCACGGCCTTGATGATGCCGTCTTCCTGCAGAACTGCCTGTTCGAAATGTCCTGCGTCCACGTAAACTTTACCGTTCAGAAATGCTGTTTTACTCATTTTTTTACCTCTCGTAAACCTTTTCTCCTCCCACGAAGGTACGCGTCACCTTCGCGTTCAAAATGTCCTTGGGGTCGATGGTATAAAGGTCTCTGTCCATGGTAATAAAGTCTGCAAGCATGCCAGCCTTTACCTTACCTTTGATGTTTTCGTCGCCCGTATTCCAGGCGGATTCCGCCGTATAGGCGTAGATGGCGTCCTCCACGGACAGCGCCTGCTCGGGCAGGTACGGTCCGTCCCCGTTCTTGGCCAGTCTCGTGACCGCGCAGTAGATGCCCTGCACCGGTTCGAAGGATTCCACCGGGCAATCCGTGCCGAAGCTCATGTGGATGCCCATCTCCTTGTACCACTTCCACACGTAGGAGCTCTCCGCCAGTTCCTTGCCCACTCTGTCGTAGATGACGTGCATGTCGTAGTCGATAAAGATGGGCTGGACCATCACAGAGATGCCCAGATCCTTCATGCGCTGCAGCATCGCTCTGTCGGTCACCTGGCTGTGCACCACGGTGTGGCGGGGATGCACGTGGGGATACTTCTTCTGGGCCGCTTCCACGGCGTTGATGACCATCTCGATAGCACCGTCGCCGATGGCGTGGACCGCCACAGGCACGTTCTGCCGCTGGGAGATCTCCACCATCTCGTTGAGTCCTTCCTGGGTCCACAGCGCGAGACCGGTGGTGGAAGCATCGTCCGCGTAGGGCTTTCTCATGAGAGCCGTTCTGGCGCCCAGGGAGCCGTCGGACAGCAGCTTCGTGCAGGAGATCTTGACGGTGTCGTTGCCGAAGGACGTGTCGTAGCCTTCGGAGAACGCCCACTTCAGCTTCTCCGCGTTGAAGTACAGCATCTGGGAAGCCAGACGGAGCTTAAAGGTTCCCTTCTCCGCCCGCTCTCTCATCAGCTTCTGCAGATCGTGGTACCGGCCTGCCGGCGTGTAGTTGCCCTCGTCGGACTGGACGGACGTAAGACCCTTCTCGAACAGATCGTACTGGTGCTTCTCCATCAGATCCATCAGCTTTTCCAGGGACGGTGCGGGCAGCGTGGTCTTCATGTAGTCGAACAGGTTCTCCTTGATGACGCCGTTGAGCTTGCCGTCGGGGCCGACTTCCGCGTATTCCTTGTACTTCAGGCCTTCTCCCTGGCTCATGTCGAACATCTCGATACCCTTGGAGTTGAGCACGCCCACGTGTCCGCAGGTGCGCTGGATCATGATGGGCCAGTCCGTCGTGATGGTATCCAGGTCGTCCTTCGTGAGGAACCGCTTCTCGTCCGTAAAGTAATCCTGGTTCCAGCCTTCGCCTACGAACCACAGACCGTCGCTCTTGTCGAAGGTCTTATAGGCCTCCTTCATGCGGTCCAGCACTTCTTTTAAGGACGTGCATCCCACGAGATCCACGTGGATGCGGGTCTTTACGTAGTGCAGGAAGTGCATGTGGGAGTCGTTGAACCCGGGCAGCAGCAGCTGGCCGCCGCAGTCCACTTCCTCGCAGACGCCGTCGTTATGGGCTGCGATATACTCCTTCGCGCCCTCTTCGGTGCCTACGTAGGCGAAATACTTACCCGTGACCACGGCAGCCTGCGCTCTGGGCTGCTCGCTGTCCATGGTCGCGATATTGGCGTTTCTGATGAGCAATGACATCGTCTTTCCTCCTTATTCTTCCGCTGCTCTGGATCTCCAGAACGGCATCATGCTGTCCTTCAGGACGCAGTATTCTTTGTACAGTGCCATATATTTCTCATGGTTTTCCATGTTCGGCTCGAACTTGTCGGTGTTTGCCGTAACGGACTGGGAGATCTTGAGGGCGTCCAGGATGAGCCGGTAGATGCCCATCAGGCCCAGTTCCTTCTCCTCGAAGCGGTATGTGACCGCACCCATGCAGTCGCAGAGCATCTGGCAGATGTACTGGCTCTTGGCCGCGCCGCCCGCCAGATACAGTTCCGCGTCGCCCTTGGGCAGGTTGGCATAGCAGTCCGCCATGGCCATGGCGATGCTCTCGAAGCTGGCCTTCGCGAGATGATACTTCGTGTGGTGCGCCCGGATGCCGTAGAAGCCCGCGGAAGCGGAGCTCAGCTTAAAAGGCGCGCGCTCACCGTTGATATAGGGCGTGCTCATGACGCCGTCGGCGCCGATGGGGATCTTCGCCAGTTCTTCGTCGGTCTTCGCGAAATCCTCGCCGTCCAGGATCGTCCGTCTCATCCAGTCCATGGCGGAAGCGCCTGCGGTGGCAGCCATCAGACGGATGTAGGTATCCTTCTTCGTGTGGCACAGGATGGAGCCGTTGGTCGCGATGCAGCCTCTCGCGGTCTCTTCATCCATCACGACATAGTTCGCCAGCGTCGTGCCGACGATGGAACCTCTCTGGCCGCCCTTCATCAGGCCGCAGCCCGTAGCGATGGCCAGCACGTCCAGGCAGCCCGCGATGACGGGAGTGCCGACACGAAGACCCAGCTCTTCCGCCGCATCCGGATAGATCGTTCCGATGATCTCGTCGGAGGTGGAGATGGGAGCGAATTTTCCCTTCATCTCCGGCAGACCCAGCCAATCCAGGATCTCTTCGTCGTACTGTTTCGTGTAGATGTTCATCAGCGAGGTCGAAGCGTCGGAAGCGTCCGTGCCGATCTGGCCGGTGAGCTTAAAGTTGATCCAGTCCTTGCAGTGGAAGATCCAGGCGATCTTCGCGTAGTTTTCCGGTTCGTTTTTCTTGAGCCAAGTAAGCTCCGCGATGTTGGCGCCGGGGAACATGGCTGTCGTATTCTTCGCAAGAAGCGTCGGATTTAAGGATTCATAATCCAGGACCGTTCTGGTATCGTTCCAGAGCATGGCGTTGCGGACAGGTCTGCCCTTGTCGTCGATCGCCCACAGACCGTCGCCCTGGGCGGAGAGACCGACCGCGATGACTTCCGGCCAAAGCGCTTCGTTGTTCGCCTTCAGTTTGAGGATGACCTTCTTCGCCACTTCCCACACGTCGTTCATGTCCATTTCCGACGCGCCGGAGAAGGGCATCAGGACCTGGGCAGGCTCGTTCTGAATATCCGCAAATTTACCGTCGATCGAGATCAGACCGGCCTTGATGCTTGTGGTTCCTGCATCCATTACCAGAAAATACTGCATGTGCACCTCCTACTTTCGATACTCATATTCCAACTCTTCGCCGTTGATATAATGCATCACATCGGTGACGAATTCCCTGGTGTGATTGGAAATGGCGTCCCAGGTGGCTCCGCCGATGTGCGGGGTCACCAGCACCCGGTCGCGCATTTCAAAATACGGGTGGGATCTGGGGATGGGTTCCTCGCGGAACACATCTATGGCGGCGCCGGCGATCTCGCCATTGCGCAGAGCCTCGATCAGAGCATCCTCGTCCACGACGGAACCTCTGGAATCGTTGATGAGATAAGCCGTTTTTTTCATGGCGCGGAAAACGTCCGCATTTACGATATTCTCCGTCTGCGGCGTGTCCTTCAGATGGACCGTCAGGATATCCACCTTCGGCGCCATGTCCATCAGACTTTCGCAGACTTCCATGTAAGCCGGCGCGTTCTCTTTCGTAAGAGAGCGGCTGCAGCCGTAGACTTTCATGCCGAAGGCGTCGCAGAGCTTCGCGACGCGCATGCCGATGCTGCCGCAGCCCAGGATGCCGACGCTGTGACCCTTCAGCTGATAGCCTTTGTAATACGTGTAGGGGCTGGTCTCTCCCGTGGACCAGGTAACGTCGCGTTTCGCGGATTCGCTGCCGTGGCTGCCGATGTCGTCCGCGGCGAACTTGCCTTCGCACAGATCGCGGTAGGCGAACCCGATGCCGCGGGTGACCGCCAGCATGAGTCCCAGGGTGTATTCCGCCGTCGTGTCGGAATTGCGCTCCACGGCGTAGCTCACCTTGATGCCCTTTTCTCTGGCGTAGGCGGTATCCACGTTGACGGGCGTGGCCCGCGTGCAGACGATGAGTCCGCAGTTCGGCGCAGCGTCGATCACGTCTTTCGTAACGGGATCGTAGCTCGTAATGATGATGTCTTTATCCGCGCAGGCATGCTTCATCTGCTCGACGCTCAGGACGGCGTTGCCCCAGTCATAGGTGATGTCCAGCACATCCTCGAGCTGTTTTGCGATCTCGTAGTCCATCTCCGCGGAGACGAAGGCTTTGGGTCTCATTCAGATCTCCTCGTGCTTCTCGTGCACTTTGCCGTAGCCTTTAAAGCGCTCCACCATGCGGTCCATCTCATCCTGGGGGAGCTGTACGGGCTTGTATCCGCTGGCTTCCATGGCCATCGCATTGCATACCATTTTGCAGCAGAATTCGAGCTCTTCCGTAATGTTATAGGCCTCGTTTAAGTCCTTACCGCCTGCAAGCAGCCCGTGATTGGCCAGAAGCACCGCCTTTACGCCTTCCATCGCCCGGAACGCGTTTCTCGCCAGTTCCACTGTGCCGTAGGTGGCATATTCCGCGCAGTTTACATGCGTTCCGCCGAAAGCCGCCAGGTAATGGATCGGAGGCAGCGGTCTCCGGAAGCAGCTGTAGGTGGAGGCGTAGGTCGTGTGCGTATGGATGACCGCATCGAGATCCGTGCGGTATTTGTAAAAGATGCGGTGCATGTCGCATTCGCTGGAGGGAACGGCATCTCCTTCCACGATCTTGCCGGTCTGCACGTCCATGACGACGATCTGTTCCGGCTTGATGTCCACGTAGGGAATGCCGGAAGGCGTGATGCACATAAGGCCGCTTTCGCGGTCACAGACGGAGAAATTACCGCCGGTGCCCGTCGTAAGGCCCTCCCGGATGGCCCGAAGGCCGATAGCGACAAGTTCTTTGCGTTTTTCTTCTAAAAGCATGTTAGTTTCCTTTCGCATCCTCTTCGGCCCACTTGGCTTCGAGTGCAGCGATCTCCGCCGCTCTGGCCTCCGCTTTCGCCGCGCTCGCATCTCTTCTCTCCTCCACGAGTTTGTACATGCACGGGATGACGATGAGTGTGAGCAGCGTGGACGTAAGCAGGCCGCCGATGATGGAGATGCCCATGGGTGCCAGGATCTCGCCGCCCTCGCCGTAGCCCAGCGACAGCGGGATCATGCCCACGATGGTCGTGAGCGTGGTCATCAGGATGGGGCGCAGCCTCTGCTTGCCGGCAGCGACCATGGCCTCTTCCCTGCCCATGGAATGTTTATTCTGATTGATGAACTCCACCAGCAGGATGGAGTTGTTGACGACAGTACCCACCAGCAGCACCAGGCCCAGCAGCGATGTGAGGGACATCTTCGTACCGGTGAGGAACATGGCGATAAAGGCGCCGGTCATGGCGAAGGGGATCGCCATCATGACGATGAACGCCATGGTCATGGATTCGAACTGCGCCGCCAGTACGAGGAACACCAGTGCGATGGCCACGATGAGCGCCTTAAACAGGCTGCCGAACATCTCCGCCATCGTATCCGCGAGGCCCTGGATCTCGTAGGAATAGCCGTCCGGGAACGGATAGGCGTCCAGCATGGCCTGCACCTGCTCGGATGCGGCCGCCAGGCTGTCGCCCTGGATGGCTGCGTTCACGATAAAGTAGCGGCTCTGGTTGTAGCGCGTGATGTTAGCCGGGGAATTGTCGAACTCGAAGCTGGCGATCTGTCCGACCGTTACAGGCGTACCGTAATTGCCGTTGATGACGATCTGCTTCATGTTCTCGATGGAATCGGCGTAGTAATCGCTCAAGGAGAGCTTGACCGCGATATCTTCCCCGTCGATGCTTACGTTCGTGGCGGTGACGCCGTTGAGCGCGCCGGACAGCCCGCTGGCCAGCTGATACGCCGTAACGCCGTAGAAGCTCGCGGTGCCCCGGTTGATGAGCACCTTGATCTCCGGGCTTCCCTCCGTGATGTCCAGCTCCGCGCTTTCGACCAGATCCAGATGAGAAGCTCTGGCAGCAATGTCGCGGCCGACTTCCTCGAGTTTATCCAGATCCTTGCCCATCACGTAGATCGCGATGTCGGAATCGCCGAACATGCCCATGATGGAGGAACTGGAGGCTGCGCTCACGTCGATGCCCGTAATGTTCTTCGCGAAGTTGTCGATATCCTTAGCGACCTCGTCCGTCGTGCGGTCCCGCTCCGTGCGGCTGCACAGACCTACGGTAAAGCTGGCGCCGCCTCCCAAGGAGAGCGCCGAGATGCTGGACGTATTCATCGAAACGTACCGCACCTCCGGCAGCTGCAGGATGTAGTCCTCCACCTGGGACATCAGCTTGTCCGTCGTCGCGAGGGACGTGCCGTAGGGAACATCCACGGAGATATTGATGGAGCCTTCGTCGGAAGCGGGCAGCAGTTCCGTGCCCACCATGGCGAGAAGCCCCAGGGACAGACCGAACACCAGGAAGCAGACGAGCAGCACTCTGCCCCGCTTCTTCAGCGCTCTGCGGATGACCCCTTCATACCAGGAGATGAGGTTCTGCAGGCCGCGGTTGAACAGGGGCAGCAGCTTGTATTTATACCGTACGCGCCCGACACGGACATAATCTGTGCTTATGTTACCCTGCATCAGTTTGCTGCAGAGCATGGGCACGACGGTGACCGCCACCAGCAGCGAGGCCAGCAGCGCGATGATGATCGTAAGGCAGAAATCGCCGAACATGATGCTGGCGAGGCCGTCCGTCAGCGCGATGGGCAGGAATACCAGCACCGTGGTGACCGTGGACGCCACGATCGCCAGGAAGACCTCTCCCGTGCCGTATTCCGCCGCTTCTTTAGCGCTTCCCATCTTCATGCGCGTCGAATAGATATTCTCCAGCACGACGATGGAGTTGTCGACGATCATGCCGACAGCGATGGCCAGCGAGCACAGCGTTACGAGGTTGAGCGTGATGTGGCGGAAGTTCATGACCGCGAACGTGAGCAGGATGCACAGGGGGATCGAGATGCCGATGACCATGGTGCTGCGCACGTTGCGCAGGAAGATGAACACGACGAGCACCGCCAGGACTGCGCCGATGATGGCGGAGCGGCCGACGGAACTTAAGGACGCGTTGATGAAATCCGCCGCGTCGTAGCCGACGATGAAGTTCAGCTGGGGATATTTCGCCTGCACGCGCGCCAGTTCCTTCTTCAGCGCCTGCGAGACCTTTACCGTGTTGGCGTCGGACTGCTTCGTGATCATGATACCCACAGCGGTCTTGCCGTTGATCCGGGTGATGGACTCCTGCTTGCCGGCGCCCTGGGTGATGGTCGCGACGTCCGCCAGGCGGACCTTGCTGTAATCCGAGGTCATGAGCGGGATGTTGCCCAGCTCTTCCGCAGACGTAAACATACCCATGGTGCGGACGATCACCTTGCTGTCGCCCCGGGATACGTTGCCGGAGGGCAGATTGATGTTTTCTGCCGCAAGGATCTGGGCGATGGTCTGCAGCGTAAGGCCGTAGTTCGTAAGATTCTCCTGGCTGAAGACGATGGAGATCTCCTCCTCCAGACCGCCGTTGACCGAAACGGAAGCGACGCCGGAAGAGCGTTCGAAATACGATACGACGTTGTCTTCCACGATGGAGTTCAGCTCCTCCAGGGGGAGATCCGCAGAGACGTACACCTGCATGGTGGGCAGCGCGTTCATGTTGAGTTTCATGACCATGGGCTGCGAGCAGGTATCCGGCAGATAATCTTCGATGAGAGAGATCTTCTCCCGCATGTCGAGAGAGGCGAAATTCATGTCCGTGCCGAAGTTGAACTGGATGAGCACGACCGATGTGTTTTCGAGGGAATAAGAGATCATGTCGCTCAGGTTCTCCACCTGGGCGAGCGCCTGCTCCACTGTGACGGTCACCATGCTCTCCACTTCCTCGGGAGAGGCGTTGGGATAACTCGTCATGACGAGCGCGTACGGGAGCTCCATCTCCGGCATCAGGTCCTTCGGGATGTCCAGGAACGCGGAAACGCCCAGGACGATGACCATCAACACCACCATGATGGTGGAGACAGGTCTCTTTATCGTGAGTTTCGCAAGAGAAAACTTCATAGACTACTCCCCTACGATCGTCACCGCTTCGCCTTCGGTAACGAACTGCTGGCCGGAATAGGCGACGGTCTCCCCTTCTTCCAGCCCCTCGAGGATCTGCACGCGGGTGCCGTTGTCGATGCCGACGGACACCTCCCGGAACGTCGGGATGTTCGTGGCGGGGTCAACGACGCAGACGACGCTGCGGCCGCCCTTGATGATGACCGCTTCGGAGCTTACCGTAACGGTGTTGGTCGCCGCCTCGGACGTCATGTGCACTTCCGCGAACATGCCGGCGAACAGCGCTTCGTCCGGCTCCATCGTGATGGTGAGCGGATAGGTGAGCGTGCCTATGCTGGGAATGCGGGAGAACGTCGTAACGGTGCCTTTGAACGTCCGGTCGACGCTGGCGATGTAAACGTCCACTTCGTCCCCCACTTCGATCTTCGCCGCCATGTTTTCGGACACGGTGGTGTTGACCACGAGAGAATCGATATTGGCGACGGACCCCGCCATGCTGCCGCCCGCGATGCTGCCGGCGGAGACGGAGAGGCTCGTGATATAGCCCGTGATGGGGGAAGTGACCGTGTAATTGCTGATGACTTCCGCCACCTGGTTATAGGATTCCTTGGCGGACAGATACTGGGTCTTGACCGACTCCAGATCCTGGGCGGACACGGCGCCTTCGTTGTATAGCGTCTGCATCCGGTCGTAGGCGGACTGTGCCGCATCGACCCCTACTTTTGCCTGGTTGAGCTGTGCCGCGACGGAGGAACTGTCGATGGTGAACAACGTCTGACCCTTCGATACCTTATCGCCGACGCTGACGTAGACCCGGGTCACCTGTCCCTGCGCAAGAGGCACGATGGCGACCTCTTCCACCGGCTCCAGACGGCCGGTGATGGGCGCCTGCTGGTCGATATCTTCCAAGATCGCCTGCTCCACCATGACGTTGACGCTCTCGACCGGTACCTCCGGTTCCGGCCGGTTCAGGTATTGATAGACTCTGTATCCGAAGAAAGCGACGAGGCCGAGGGCGATAAGGATCGCGACTGCCCGGCCTGCACCAGATCTCCTGTTGTCTTGCTTTTCCTGCATGGTTCCGTTTTCTCTGTTTCCGTTGTCCATTTACGTTGTATATTTCCTTTTCCTGCCCCGAAAAGGGCATAATTATTCACCATTAATAATATAGCAAAGCCCTTGCATTTGCAAGGAGAACCGAGTATACTAGGCAATGTGTGTAGTCCTTATAAATTCAACTGTTTCAGAGGAATGGAAGACTATGAAAAAATTACTGTTCATCATCAATCCCGTAGCTGGAAAAAAGCATGCGGGATCTTCTATGTATAACGTTGTAAAACGCTTCTGCAGCGCAGGCTATCTCGTGACGATCGCGGTCACCCAATATAAGGGTCACGGCCACGAGCTGGCAATGCATGCCAAAGAAGAAGGCTTCGACCTGGTGGTCTGCACCGGCGGCGACGGCACGCTCAACGAGGTGACCTCCGGCATCGTGGACGGCCAGCCCATCCCCTTCGGTTACCTGCCGGCGGGCAGCACCAATGACTTCGCCAGAACACTGGGCATCTCCACTATTCCGCTCAAGGCGACGGAGCATATTATCCAGGAAAAGCCCAAGACGCTGGACATGGGCAGCTTTAACGACGGCAAGCAGCATTTCATCTACATCGCGTCCTTCGGCGCCTTTACGGAAGTCTCCTACAGCGCCTCGCAGACCGCCAAGAACCGGTTCGGACACATGGCGTATCTGTACGAGGGCATTAAGGACATGCGGCATCTGAAGGCCTATAACGTCACCGTCGAGGCGGACGGCGACCGCACCTACAAAGGCCGCTACATCTTCGGATGCGTCACGAACACCCGGTCCATCGCGGGCCTCATCAAGCTTTACGACAAGAAGGTGGACCTGAATCT
>CACYFF010000016.1 GCA_902773665.1 uncultured Eubacteriales bacterium
ATCCGATGTTTTATGCTCACTATGCGGATACGCCGGATGCAGCGATTGAGATGGTGACATCGCTCATCGATCATAAGTTGGGAAGAACAAATTAGGATAAAGCATCTGTAACAGTCCTGTAATTGATATCTGAAAGTGATTTGGTAGACTAAAGCCAAGGGAATGAAAGGATGTCAGCCGTATGAAAAAGCTCTTATACAATAATAAGCTTGGCATAGCAATCACTTGTTTTGGCATTTTTTTCTGTGGGTGAATGGGAGAATATTCTTCGTTTGGGGAGATCATTCAACGCCATGCATTGCCGCCATGGTTTTTGCTATTATAGTATTTGAGAGAACCTTGACATACCTCGGTATCCGATGTATTCTCTGTTTAGGGGATACATTGAATGTCGAGGTATTTAGTTTATGAAATTTGATAAGAGTCTGCTTTCCGGCAGCACACAGCTGTTGGTGCTCAGCGTCATCGCAGAAGGGGACGCCTACGGCTACGAAATCATCCTGAAGCTGGCGGAGAAGTCCGAACACGCCTTTGAAATGAAGGAAGGTACCCTGTATCCGGTGCTGCACAGCCTGGAGAAGGACGGGTATCTGACCGCCTATGAACAGGAGACCGCCGGCGGCCGCAAGCGCAGGTATTATCATGTGACGGACAGAGGTTTGAAGGAACTTGCCGCGCAGAAAGAGCAGTGGAAGGCCTTTGCCGGCAGCGTGGAGATGGTGCTGGGAGGGTCCGGCGCATGAGAAGCATCGAAGAATGGATCCTGGCTGCGACAGGTCACATCCGCTTTCCTCCGGATCGTAAAGCCGTGGCGGAGGAGATTCGTGCCTCCTACGAAGACCACCGCGATGCTTTGATCGAGTCGGGAGAGACGAGAGACCGTGCATCTTTTCTTGCGTTGCAGGCGATGGGAGACCCCGCAGAGACCAGCAGTATGCTGCGCTCTGTCTATCATCCTCTGATCACCTTCCTGTGGCGGATCAGTCGGGTCGTGCTCATCTTTCTATTGATGACAGCTACGATCGCCGTGATCCCCTGGATACGGAATCAAGACTGGTCGCTGATGAAAGATCCGGAGGAAGCGCTCCTGAACACCATGGCGTTTTACAGGGAAATGGATGAAGATACTTGGATACGCGAAGGTCATTGCAACGAGACCACCTATCTGGGGGACTATTCTTTCACTGTTACCCGTGCGATGATCTGTCAGACAGTCGCGGCGGACTTTGGCGGGAACTATTATTACTTCATGGTGCTGGTTTTGAAAGTGGATGGGCCTTTTACACTCGATACTCCGTCGGATCTCCGGTATTACCTAACGGCAGAAGACGATCAGCTGAACTTCTACGACAGCATGTGGAACAAGATTAATGGTCATACGCCTGAACGGTTCGTCAATCTGCAGAACATGGGCGCCAGAAGATGGAACAGCCATTACGCCTGCCTGTGGATCGCTAATACGGAACCGGACGTTCGATGGATCGATCTGTCATATGATCATTGGGGGAAGAGCTTTGTGCTGCGCGTCAGATTCGACGAGGAGGAAGCATTATGAAGAGCCGGCCTGCAAACCGAAAGTTCATATTGGCGCGCAATGTGATGCTGATTGCTTTGAGCCTGCTGTTTTTATGGTTTCTATTCGATACGCCGGCACTAACCAGTGAACAGGCCTTCCGCCGTGCGATGCGCGAACACTTTCTGGCCCCGCAGGATCCGCAGGTGTTCTTTGGGGAGGACGGCCGTCTTTCTGCACTGGCCGAAGTGGATGGAATTTATGTGCAAGTCGGTGTTGAAAAGCGCGGACTTAAATGGCAGCATGTCTTATGGACTGAAACAGAAGCCGTGGACGGTGTCTATATCGTCCCGCTGGTCGCCTATGGCAGTTCGGTCGACAGCCCGGAAGTCGCGGTCCTGGCGGAAGGCAAACGCGCCGATCTGGCGTTTGTTTATGAAGGAGAGACCCATTCTCTTCGCAATATCGGCAATCAGGACGGCTGGTTTCTGTTCCAATTCGTGAGGGAAGGCGACCATGGGGGTTCGTATCAGTCTGCTTACGATACTTTTCTGGAAACCAACGGTTTTATGACGCTCGGTACGCCTGCCGCCATGGATCATGGTAGTTTCATTGTTATCTCTTACGATGTGAACGGCAAGGAACTGCAGAGGGTAGAAAAGGTTTACTAAAAGGATTCGACCCGATAAACTGAAAGACAAGGAAAGATGACCTATGAGCTTCGGCATGCAAGACAAATACAAACAGCGCAACGGTCGTTTCCAGCTGGAACGTCAGGTCGCTGAAGATGAACGGACCGCGCAGGATATAGCTGACCATGCCATGGACGTAGAACCGCCGAAGAACGGATTCGACGCCTTTATGCGCCGATATGGTTGGGGAATTCTTGTTGCGTTGGTCGTGCTTGCGATCTTGGGAAAGGTTTTCTGGGGCATCTATCAGAACGCACAGACGCCGAAGATGCTCAACATCGCAGGCGAGATCTTTGTGTACGACAAGAAGGTGAAAGATCCCGTGGAAGCGCAACTGGAAGGAACGGTCAGATCAGCGTTAGACCGCGACCTGTATCCATCAGAGGACGAACAGACTAACGTGGCGGAATGGGTGGGCCAGCCCTATGCGGTGATAGACGATACCGTGTATGTCTACGACGGCAAGGATTGGTATGCCTGCCATGCTGCACAGCAGAACGTCGGGGGTTTTCTCGGCGAATTTTTTACGCCTAACCGGTTCCACCGGTATGATCGTTTTCTGGAAGAGACCGGAGATCTTCCGGAATCTGTAGAGGCGATCGACCATTACCATGCGCGGGTCATGCCGTATTTGACAGAGAAGGCGCTGTTCAAGATGGAAATGGAACGTCAGCTCTCGCGGTTCGACGAATACTGCATGGTCACGTTCCAGAGCGTCCACTATCCGGTGCAGATCGAAGTGACCCAGGCCAGCCTGCAGGAAAATGCGTACAATGTCACGGTGACGATGGAGAATAAGGCACGGACTGTACAGCAGGTTTTTACCGGCTCGTACATCGAGGACGAGGAAGGGAAGATCGAGTCGTTTACGGTGGTATTCCCGGATTAGCGTATGAAGCAGGTTTTGTTATGGATAATTGCACACAGTCGTACTTTCCTGATCATCTATGGGGTTGCTTTTTGTGTCATCCTTGCGATCATATTCGAAAACATGGTTTCCCCCGGCTATACGCAAGATGATGCGTACCGGTGGATGTATAAAGGGAATATCGCTCTGGTCGTTCTGCTCGTTGCGATAGCGCTTATGGTATTGCTGCGGTATCTGTATTTCGAGGGGATCCTGCAGTTGGGGTAAATAATGACAATACTTATGCGATTCGTTCCATCCAATTCCATGAAGATAGAATTGCTCCCTGAACAGGAAACATATCTTTCGACTAAAGATACGATCTGTCAGGTTATAAGAGAAAACCCTGATAGTGTTTTTGCATTTGATATTTTACAGGATGAGATTCTGATGGGCTTTGCGTTGCTTCATCGTTTTGAACCGGGTTCTTTCTTTCTTTGGGATTATGCCATTGATTGGAAGTTTCAGAATCAGGGCCTGGGGACTGAAGCATTGAAGCAATTGATCAAGTTTATGCATGAGCAGTACGGACTATCTGTTATGACGACTACATATATTTGGGGAAATACCCATGCCAAAACAATGTATGAAAAGGTTGGGTTCGTTCAAACAGATGTGGTCGATGAGCCAGAATGCCATGAAGTGAACATGATATTCAGATATCCATCATCTACGGGAATAGTGGAGAGAGTGTAGCAAATGGAACCGTTAGATTTCGTGTTGAGGTCTCAGACCTTCGCAACAAATTGTTGCGTGAGGATTTCAGCGGTTCATATTATACTGGAACCTGTGAAAGGAACCGGACTATGAATGCAGTGGCGAAAAATCTGAAATCGATACGGACGCAGAAGGGCTATACGCAAGACGATCTTGCGGAGGCGCTTCATGTGACCCGCCAGACCGTCAGCAGCTGGGAGACCGGACGTAGCGAACCCGATATCGGGATGCTCATCACATTGGCGGAGTTCCTGCAGACGGATGTGACCGCGTTGATCTACGGCCCTGCAAAGACGCCTTATCAGACCATGCAGAAGAAATACAAGATCTGGTGTCTGATTCTGGGCTTGTTTGTGCTCGCCGGTCTTGCGGCTTATATCTGGCTGCAGCCCTGGCTACGGGATTATCGAAGCCGAACCTATGATATGCGTCCCGGCATTTTGTATCAGACTCTTCTAGTCCCGATCTGTACTGCTGCCGCAGGCGCGTTGTTTCCCTGCATCCTTTCCCTGTGGACCAATACAGCGATTCGGAATCCTTGGCGCTATCTTCTGTTGGTGCTTGGCGTTCTGGCTCTTGTGCCTATTCTGGGCACGGCTTTGCAATTTGCAATATGGGAGCAACCTCCGGGGTTTAAGGGTGTGTCTCAAATGACTCTATGGTTTCCGTTTGTTTCCCGGAACATGATCAGTTTGGGTATTTGGGCGAATGGCATGCCTTTTCTCAGCGGGATCTGCCTTTTTCTTGGGTTAAACCGGCAGATCGATCATTAAAATGAACTTTCTGTTTTCCTAAAATTACGGTATGGCAGGCCGAGCATAAACCCAAAGTTTTATAGGCGAAAAGTATGAGTATAAAGGGGTACTTTTGGATGAAACAAAAGATAGTTCTGCTCGTGGTCATCGCAATATTGCTGGCTGCCGGTTACGTTGCATGGGATCGATCTTTCCGGGAAGAAATTACACAACAGGATATTGAACTTGCAGAAAAGCATCTGCAGTCATTTAACTACGGAACAAAAAATCTGCAGGTTTTTAACGTATATGATAAATACGACCACGCAAAGTTTATTTATGCCCAAAGTGACGCAGGGTTTGCGCTTTTCTATAAGAATACCGGCAATTTCATCAGTGCAGGACAGGGCGGTCGATATCAGGGTTACTTATCAGAGGAGTACAAATTATATCTTTTCCCGCCTTTCGGGTATTTTGTCGGACCCGCAGACATGAGCTATAAAGAAGCGAAAGAGAAGGGGCTGCTTTATGATATTCATACTGGGGAACAGGTATTGTTGGAACAATGAGATAAAGCATCTGTATCCGGAAAACAACGAAAAAGCGGTCGAAGCGTTTTAGCAACTTCAACAAATGAATTAGAGGATATTGATAAGGAACCAAAGGAGGTTTTTCCTGGTTGTGGTATAATATTCTATGGCAACATCATGGCAACGATAAATCGGATAGCCCCTATCCGATGGAGAACATAGAGAGCCAAAATAGTACGTAACATATTTCCTAAACAGAAATGTTTAAGTCCCGCTTTCAAAGAGCGAGTGGGAATAAGACACTTTTATCCGGAATCGCTTTTAACAGCAGGCATTCTCCGGAGTGCCTGCTGTTTTGTATTGACAACACCAAGAGAAATTTGTATTATAATTAGCGTTATATAACGATGATTATGCATATAGTATAGGAGAAATACCCGCATGCCGCCCAAAACAAGAATTACGAAAGACATGGTCATAACTGCGGCTGTTGAGATCGCAAGAAAAAGCGGATATGAGAACATCAATGCCAGGACGGTCTCCGGGCAGCTTCACTGTTCCACGCAGCCGGTCATGTATCATTTTTCAACGATCGATGCCCTGAAACGGGCTGCTTACGCACAGGTCGACCATCTGCATTCAGAGTATATGATGACGATCCCGCGGGAACAGGATCCGATCCTAGGGATCGGTCTGAATTTTATCCGTTTCGCTGTAGAGGAACCGCAGTTGTTCCGCTTTCTGTTTCAGTCCGGATATGCGAAGGAGAGCAGCCTGCTGGAGATGATCGATTCCGAAGAGCTGATCCCGATCCTTGCCGCCATGCAGGAGGGCACCGGATTGAGCATGGAAAAAACCAAGCAGGTATTTCTGACTGTGGCTTTGTTTGCACATGGCTATGCCAGCATCATTGCAAACAATGGTCTGGAATATGATGAAAAACTGATCGCAGCGCACTTGGAACAGGCCTGGAACGGCGCTCTGCTCGCTGCTGCGCAGGAGGAGAAGGAACATGAATAATCTGTATAAAAAAAATGAACTCACCTTTGCGATCCTGTGGATCGTGATCTATGCGGTGGGCATGGGGACGCTGCAAAACAGTTTCGGCCTCGATTCGCTGTGGCACATGCTGGGCCTGGTCGTGATATCCGCAGCGATCTTCCTGTTTGTGAAGAAGAATGGGCTCATGGAAAAGTACGGCCTGGCCGGCTGGGCGAAGAACAGCAGAGCCATGCTGTGGTTCATCCCTTTGTGGATCTTCTCCTGCCTAAATCTCTTCAGCGGATTTCAGCCGGATTATTCCGTGCCGGGACTGATCTATGCCGCCGTATCCATGGCTTTGGTCGGGTTTGCGGAAGAGCTGATCTTCCGGGGCTTCCTGTTCAAGGCGATGCTGAAGGACGGCAACGTGAAAGCAGCCATCATCGTTTCCTCCGTTACCTTCGGGCTCGGGCATATTTTGAATCTTTTTACCGGACATGAACTGATCGCCACCCTCATCCAGGTGGTTTTCGCGGTTGCCATGGGCTTTGTCTTTACGCTCGTTTTTTACAAGAGCGGGAGCCTTCTGCCCGGCATCCTGGCGCACAGCTTCATCGACGTAACCTCTGTCCTCGCATCCGACGATGGCTCTCAGCTTGTGAATTTGATCGTACATATCGTGGTCATCGTGGTATCCGTGATATACTGTACTTATCTGGCAAAGCATGTGGAGACGCCGGCGATCAACCGGGTAGATGCGAAACAGGAGGTCCTTTCATGAAAAAATCATTCATTGCCGGAATGGCTTTCGGCGCATTTCTGGTATCGGTGACCCCTTACAACGTTCAGACAGATGAAGAGACCGGTGTGGTCGAGATCCGCAGCCTGCTGTGGGCATTGAGAAAGACCCCGCCGAAAGAGGGAGAGGAAAAGGGCAGTTATGCCTTTGCCATTCCTCCGTCCGGACTGGACGATGAAGAGGCAGAAGATTAGCAACAGGGAATGCAGCATGGAGTGATCCATGCTGCTTTTTGTATTCTGTAATGTGCTGGCGGCGTAACCCTTTTGCGCATATAATATTGGCAAGAATGTACCTACGCGAGACGACAAGGAGGACACCAATGCTTGAAAGACAAATCGCCCGCTCGGAACTGATCCGGTGCGCCCTGTGTAAAGACGCTCCTTGCACAGCTGCCTGCGGCAAGCTCGACCCTGCCCGCATCCTGCGCAGCCTTTGGTTTGATGCCGAAAAAGCGGCAGCGGCAAGCTTTCCTGCGGTCAACCCCTGCGCCGCCTGCGCGGCTCCCTGTGAAGATGCCTGCATCCGGGCGCATCAGGTGCCGATCCGCAGCCTGCTGACCCGGGTCCACGACGAAGTGAAGCCAAATCTTGCAGTCGCCCTGCCGGAAGACGAAAACCGTCTGCGGACCGATCTGTTCGGGTTCCCGCTGGAGAATCCCTTTTTGCTGTCTTCCTCGGTGGTATCCAGCACGTACGACATGTGCGCCAGGGCCTTTGAGGCAGGCTGGGCCGGCGCTGCGTTCAAAACGATCTGCTCCTTCCCGATCCACGAGGCCTCGCCCCGGTTTTCGGCCATCACGGGGGACAACGGAAGCATCATCGGTTTTAAGAATATCGAACAGCTCTCCGACCACAGCGTGGCGGAGAATATGGAGATCTTCCGCCGGCTGCAGCAGAACTATCCGGAGAAATTCATTTTGGCATCGATCATGGGTCAAAATGACGAAGAATGGGCGGAACTTGCCGGCTTGTGCGAAGAAAACGGCGCGGATGCGATCGAGCTCAACTTCTCCTGCCCCAACATGGCGGACGGCGGTCTCGGCTCGGATATCGGACAGGTGCCGGAGCTGGTCGAGCGCTTTACCGAAGCGGCAAGGCGCGGCACGAAACTCCCGATCCTGGCTAAGCTCACGCCGAACGTGGCGAAGATGAGTCCCGCAGCGGAAGCGGCCAAGCGCGGCGGCGCAAACGGTATCGCAGCCATCAACACGATTAAGAGCATCATCGGCGTCGATCCGCAGACTTACGTCTCTGCCCCTGCCGTACACGGGAAATCCGCCGTGGGCGGGTACAGCGGCAGCGCTGTCAAACCCATCGCTCTGCGGTTTATCGCCGAATTGGCGCACAACAAGTCTCTGAAGGGCATGCATCTGAGCGCAATGGGCGGCGTGGAGACCTGGAAGGACGCGCTGGAGTTTATCCTGCTCGGCGCGGGAAGCATACAGGTCACTACGGCGGTCATGCAGTACGGATACCGCATTATCGATGATCTGAAGCAGGGACTGAACTATTACCTGGCCGAAAAAGGTTTTGATCACCTCAGCCAGGCGGTCGGACTTGGCGTGGATTCCGTCAGCGAAACGACCGATGTTCTGGAACGCGATACCATCGTTTTCCCACAGTTCCACCGGGACAAATGCATAGGCTGCGGACGCTGCGAGATCTCCTGCGCTGACGGCGGACATCAGGCGATCCATCTGACGGACGACCGCAAACCTGTGCTCGACGGCAAACGATGCGTCGGCTGCCACCTGTGCGTCCTGGTGTGCCCGCAGAAAGCGATCGTTTCCAGCCATAAACGGATCAATAAATGATAACTACAGGGACGGTTCTTGCAGAGGACCGTCCCCATTTTTTCTTCCCCAAGGAATGCATTTTATATTACAATAAAAAGGATAGAACTATTCCAAGCAGCGGAAAGGAACGCAAGATCATGTACGATAAATACGAATCCCCCCTGTCCCAGCGCTATGCTTCGGACTACATGCTTAAACTGTTTTCCGCCCAGACGAGGGCTGAGACCTGGAGAAGGCTGTGGGTTGCCCTGGCCAGAGCGCAGCACAATTTAGGCCTTCCTGTGACCCAAGAGCAGGTCGAGGAACTGGAAGCCCACGTGTCCGACGTGGATTTCGAAGCCGTTAAAGTAAAGGAAAAGGAGATCCGCCACGACGTAATGGCACATGTGCACGCCTACGGCCTGGTTGCCCCCAAAGCCGCCGGCATCATCCATCTCGGTGCCACGAGCTGCTACGTAACGGATAACGGCGACATCATCCTGTTTAAGCAGGGCCTGGAATATCTGAGAAAAGAACTGAAGGCAGCCATGCGGCCCCTCGCCGAATTCTGCCTGAAATATAAGGACATGCCCTGCCTGGGCTACACCCACTACCAGCCGGCGCAGCCCGTTACCGTGGGCAAGCGCGCCAGCCTGTGGCTGCAGGATTTCTACTCCGACCTGGAGCAGCTGGATTTCGTCATCGGCCAGATGAAGTTCCTCGGCAGCCGCGGTACCACCGGCACCGAGGCCAGCTTTATGGAGCTGTTCGAGGGCGACGAAGAGAAGATCGACGAGATGAACCGGCAGATTGCCGCGGAGTTCGGTTTCGAAAAGCGCTTCGACGTCTGCGGGCAGACCTATCCCAGAAAACTGGACAGCCTCATCCTTAACTGCCTGGCTTCCATCGGCCAGAGCGCGTATAAGATGGGCGACGACATCCGTCTGTTGCAGCACGACCGGCAGATCGAGGAACCCTTCGAAAAGAGCCAGGTGGGCTCTTCCGCCATGGCCTACAAGCGCAATCCCATGCGTTCCGAGCGCATCTGCTCGCTGTCGCGCTACCTGATTATCGACGCGGAGAACGCCGCTCAGACCGCTGCGACCCAGTGGCTGGAGCGCACCCTGGACGACTCCGCCAACCGCCGCATCTCCATGCCGGAAGGTTTCCTGGCCTGCGACGCGGTGCTGCGCCTTGTCAAGAACGTAGCGGACGGCCTGGTCGTCAACGAGAAGATCGTCGAAAAGACGCTGCGCGACTACCTGCCGTTCTCTGCGACGGAGAACATTCTGATGGAAGGGGTCAAGCGGGGCGGTGACCGCCAGCAGCTGCACGAAGTCATCCGCCGCGCCTCCATGAACGCCACGGCTAAGATGAAGAACGGCGAACCCTGGGATCTGCTGGAGGAATTGGCGCAGGAGCCTTCCTTCGGCATGACGAAAGCCGAAATGGAGAGCCTGCTCGATCCGAAGGCATTTACCGGCCGCAGTGCCCACCAGGTGGAAGCCTTCGTGGCGAAGGTGCTGCCGTGCATCGCGGAAGAGGGCGCAGACGAGATCGACAGCAAGATCGAATATTAGACGCAGCGGCGGGTCTTCGGACCCGCCTTTTTTATTTGACTTTGCACCCGCCAGGATTTACTATTTTAGTTAGGAGCAAAGGCTCTTTTTCGCCCTGCTCCGAAAGAGATAAATCAACGGTTGGAACCTTAAGGGGGAACAAAGAAAATGAATATCGAAGCTGCCCTGGCAGATCTGGGCATCATCAACGCGAAAGCGGTCTATCGCAACTTAACGCCGGCGGAACTCACGGAACACGCGCTCAGAAGAGGGGAAGGCACCCTCAGCACTACCGGTGCTCTCGTGGTCAAGACCGGCAAGTACACCGGCCGCTCCGCCAACGATAAATTCATCGTCGACAGCGAAGGCGTGCACGACGAGATCGCCTGGGGAAGCGTCAACAAGCCTATCTCCCAGGAGAAGTCCGACGCTATCTATAACAAGGTAGTCGCTTACCTGCAGAACAAGGACGTATTCGTGTTCGACGGCTTCGCCGGCGCAGATCCCAAGCACCAGAAGGCGTTCCGCGTGGTCACCGAGCTGGCCAGCCAGAACATGTTTATCCACCAGCTGCTGAGAAGACCCAGCAAGGAACAGCTCGAGGACTTCCGCGAAGACTTTACCATCATCGCTGCCCCGGGATTCAAGTGCATCCCCGAGTTCGACGGCACCCGTTCGGAAGCGGCTATCATCATCGACTACGAGAAGCACATGGTCGTGATCGCAGGCAGCCAGTATGCCGGCGAGATCAAGAAGAGCGTCTTCTCCGTCATGAACTACCTGATGCCCAAGGAAGGCGTCTTCCCGATGCACTGCTCCGCCAACATCGGCAAGGACGGCGACGCAGCCGTATTCTTCGGCCTGTCCGGCACCGGCAAGACTACGCTGTCCGCCGACCCGAACAGAAAGCTCATCGGCGATGACGAGCACGGCTGGTCCGAGGATTCCGTCTTCAACTTCGAGGGCGGCTGCTATGCGAAGTGCATCAATCTATCCGCGGAGAACGAGCCGGAGATCTACGGCGCCATCAAGTTCGGTTCCCTGGTGGAGAACGTCGTGATGGACCCGGAGACCAGAGAATTCGACTTCTACGACGATTCTCTCGCGGTCAACAGCCGCGTGGGCTACCCCATCGAATACATCCCCAACGCGGAACTGTCCGGCATGGGCGGCATCCCCAAGACCGTCATCTTCCTGACGGCCGACGCCTACGGCGTGCTGCCTCCCATCTCCAAGCTGGATAAGAACCAGGCGGCGTACTACTTCATGAGCGGCTTTACCAGCAAGCTGGCAGGCACCGAGATCGGCGTAAAGGAACCCGTTCCCACGTTCTCCACCTGCTTCGGCGAACCGTTCCTGCCCCTGGATCCGGCGCTGTACGCGAAGATGCTGATGGAAAAGGTCGAGGCGGGCGCCAAGGTCTACCTCATCAACACCGGCTGGAACGGCACCGGCGAGCGCATTAAGCTCCGCTATACCCGTGCCATGGTCACCGCAGCTCTCACCGGCGAGATCGAAAAGGCGGAATTCGTCAAAGATCCCGTATTCGGCGTGGAAGTGCCCACCTCCGTCGAAGGCGTGCCCTCCGACATCCTGATCCCGGCGAACACCTGGGCGGACAAGGCGGTCTACGACGAAAAGGTGAAGACCTTAGCGAACAGCTTTATCGAAAACTTCAAGAAATACACGACAGCCTCTGCGGAGATCGTGGCGGCGGGCCCCAAACTGTAAAAGGAGGTACCTATGGCAGAAAAATCCAGAGCAAGAGAAGACCGTGTCATAACCGATATCCGTGACCAGGCTAAGACAGAGAGCCAGCGCAAAGCGGACGCCAGAAAAAAGCGCACCATCGCGATCGTGCTGTGGATCCTGGCCATCGCCTGCGAGATCGCAGCGATCTTCCTGTTCAGAAAACTGGTCGTGCTGTGGCCCTGCCTGCTGGCGATTATCGTAGACGCCGTGCTGTGCATCGTGGCAGCCCAGTTCTGGAAGAAGGCGAACCACATCGATCCGCCGGCGGGGAGGTTCTGGCAGAACCAGTTCGGCGCCATCATGTCGGTCATCGCGTTTGCGCCTCTCATCGTCATCTTCCTGCTTTCGAAGGACGTTGACCCCAAGAGCAAGAAGATCGCGGTCATCGTAGCAGCGATCGCGGCGATCGCGACCATGGGCGCATCCATCGACTATAACCCGGTGACCATCGACGACCTGAACGAGGCCGAACTGCAGGCCCTGGGCTATGGCGGCGAATGCTACTGGGCGAAGTATTCCAAGTCTTATCACTTTGACCCGGACTGCCCGACGCTGCTGCGCTCCAAGGAAGTCTTCCACGGGACGATCGAGCAGGCCTTCGAGGAAGGCCGCACCGACCCCTGCGACTTCTGCGCGAACGGCAAGGAAGAAAAAGCGCAGTCCGGCGAATAACTTACGGTATCGATGGGCGCATCTGCGCCGAATGATTGTATAGAAGGAGACTAAAAAGAATGGCATCTAACATGGACTTACTTAACCTGCTGGCCAGCGGCCTCGGTACTTCCGACAGCATTTCCGCTCTGTCCGGCAAAACCTCCACTTCTCAGGACCAGGCAACGATGGCGCTGCTTTCCGCACTGCCCTCCATGCTGGGCCAGATGAAGACCAACGCTTCCACCCAGCAGGGTGCGAGCAGCCTGATGAACGCTCTGAATCAGCATGACCTCAGCAAACTGAGCAATGCGGATATCGTAAGCCTCATCAAGAACGCAGACGAAGAAGACGGCGCCAAGATCCTGGACAAGATCTACGGCTCCAAGGAGAACACCGCTGCCGCGCAGGCTTCTCTTGCCAAGCAGTCCGGCATTTCCACCGCGCAGATGGCGAAGATCATGGCCATCGCCGCTCCCGCTCTGCTGACCGCCGTAGCAGCTGCGAAGAAAAAGCAGGCCGCAGAAGCTGCTGCCGCCGCGCAGGCTGCACAGCAGGCCGCTGCTGCCAAGCAGTCCAGCGAGAGCGAAGAACTGATGGCGCTGCTTTCCAGCCTGTCCGGGGTCAACACGACCTCCGGCAAGAAGACCACTTCCGGCAAGAAGACTTCCTCCGCGAAGACCAACGACGGTCTGGATCTGGGCGATATTCTGGGCATGGCAACTGCTTTGTCCGGCTCCGGCAAGACCACATCTTCTGCGAAGAAGGACGACGGTTTCGGTCTGGACGACATCATGAGCATCGCAGGCGCTCTGTCCGGCGGCTCTTCCGCGAAGAAGAACGACGGCTTCGGTCTGGACGACATCATGGGCCTGGCCGGCGCACTGTCCGGTTCCGGCAAGAAGACCAGCTCCAACAACGCCGCAGGCGTATCCTCTCTGCTGGGTACTCTGCTGCAGGGCAAGAAACTGTTCTAAGTTTGTAAAACAACTGAAAAAGACTGGTGGGAGAGATCTCACCAGTCTTTTTTTATTTTCGTTTCGAGGTTCTGTTAGATCCCCACCGCCAGTCCGTCTCTTCTGGGATCTGCGGCGCCGGCCAGGGTGCCATCCGACAGGAGGGCTGCGGAGTTCGTGGCGCCGACGATGCGGTCCCAGTCCGGATAGGCGCGCGTCTTATGGCCCATGGCTTCCAGCGCTGCGATCGTCTCCTGAGGAATACGGCTCTCGTAGATGATGCAGTCCGTTGTATCGTCTCCGAAGCGGGGCGAATTCACGGCGCTCTCGATGTCCATGCCGTGGTCGATGATCTTGGAGATGACCTGCACCACCGAAGAGATGATGCGGATGCCGCCGGGGCTGCCGACGACTGCCACGGGTTTTCCGTCTTTCAGGATAAAGGTGGGAGACATGCAGCTTAAAGGCACTTTTCCGCCCGCTACGGCGTTTTTCGACGCGGGATCGATCGAGAAGTCCTCCATCTCGTCGTTGAGCAGAAATCCGCTGTTTTGGGGCACAGCGCAGCTGCCGAAGAAATGGTTGATCGTCCGGGTGCAGGCCACGAGATTTCCCTCCGCGTCCGCGATGGAAAAATGGGTCGTGGACATGCTCTCGGTATGCCAGGGGTTACCGCAGGCCGGTGCATGAGCCTTCGCCAGGTCCACCCGCTCCGCCAGCTTC
This sequence comes from uncultured Eubacteriales bacterium, assembly GCA_902773665.1. Lineage (GTDB taxonomy): Bacteria > Bacillota > Clostridia > Peptostreptococcales > Anaerovoracaceae > RUG11894. The sequence continues at coordinate 14,292 of CACYFF010000016.1, forward strand.
GCCGCATATTTCTTCGACACCAGTCCCTGCAGCGGCACGGACACGTAGTCCGGATCGCCCATGTAGGCCATGCGGTCCGCGTAGCACATCTTAAAGACTTCCGAGAACAGGTGGATATATTCCGGGCTGTTGACTTCCATGGCACCTACGTCGAAGTCTTCCAGCACATTGAGGATCTGCACCACGTGGGTGCCGCCGGAAGAGGGCGGGGGAGACGACAGGATCTCATAGCCCCGGTACGTGCCCCGCACGGGCGGCAGTACCTTGACTTCGAAACTCTCCAGGTCTTCCCGGGTCATGCGCCCGCAGTCCTTTTTCACCTGTTCCAGGATGGCATCCGCGATCTCGCCTTTATAGAACGCATCCCGGCCGCCTTCCGCGATCTTTTCCAGCGTCCGCGCCAGGTCCGGATTCTTCAGGATCTCCCCGGCTGCCGGCGCTTTTCCGTCCTTCAGATAGATCTTCCAGCCGTCGCCGTATTTTCGAAGCTGCTCCGCGTGTTCCGCGATATCCGCTGCCAGCAAAGGCGTTACGATGTAGCCTTCCTTCGCCAGGCGGATGGCAGGAGCCATCACCGTCTTGCGGTCCAGGGTGCCGTAGTGCTCCAGGGCATACAGCAGGCCCGCCACGTCGCCGGGGGTCGCTGCTGCGGTGCCGCTATAGACATTGCGCAGGTGTTTATCGTAGTTTGACCCCGGAGAACCCGGCTCGTACATGGACGGCTCAGCCGCTTTCGGCGCTTTTTCCCGGAAGTTCAGAAAGACGCTTTCGCCTGTTCTGGCGCTGCGCAGCAGCATAAAGCCGCCTCCGCCGATGCCGGAGGCGTTGGGCTCGCAGACACCCAGGGCGAAGGCCACGGCTACCGCTGCATCCACAGCGTTGCCGCCTTTCTCCAGGATCTCTTTTCCGATCTGCGCGGCTTCCGCTCTGCCGGCGGAGACGACGCCTTTCTTTGCGGTGCAGGCGCGGCCGCTGCGGATCATGTTTCCCTGTTCGTCAAAGGGGATAAATGGGGTCATAGGCTTCCCTCTTTACAAATCGTGGTACAATAGAGTTTAGAACTATTGTACACCCGAAAGGGCAGTTCGACCTGCCCGAAAGGAAATTGCCATGAAATTTACGAAAATGCACGGTGCAGGCAACGATTTTATCATCGTGGACAACCGCAGCGAATGCGTTCCGGCGGACAAGATGGGCGAGACCGCAAAGGCGCTCTGCCCCAGAAGGACGGCTGTCGGCGCAGACGGCATCATGTTCCTGGACGCGCACAGCGGGGACGATGCGGACGTAGACATGCACTTCTTTAACGCCGACGGCAGCGAAGGGGAAATGTGCGGCAACGGAGCCCGTTGCGTGGCGCGGTTCGCATACGAACACGGCTTCTCCGGCGAAACGCCCCGGATCTTTACCGCTTCGGGCATCGTAACGGGAGAACGCATCGACGAAACGCGCTACAAAGTCCGCCTGAACGACATCACCGTGCGCAAGAACAACGTATACACGGAATTTGAGGGTCACCGGTATCTCGTGGACTACATGGAGATGGGCGAACCCGGCCTGCCCCATGCCGTGGTGGAACTGCCCGGTCTTTCGAAGATGGACAAGGAAGAACTCCGGCCGCTGGGCATCTACCTGCGCCATTTCTTCCCGAATGGCGCCAACGTCAACTTCTACGAGCTGCTGGAGGGCGGCAGCGTGCAGCTGCTCACCTACGAGCGGGGCGTGGAGGACTTTACGCTGGCCTGCGGCACCGGAAGCGGCTGCACCGTCTCGGACCTTGTGCGTCTGGGCAGGGTGGACGGTACCGACGTGCCGGTCCATGTGCCCGGCGGCCTGCTGGAGGTCACCGTGGCGGGCGGAAAATACGCGCCGTCCCGCGACATCTGGCTCACCGGCCCGACAGAAGTTGTATATCAAGGCGAAGTTGTATTATAATGGGTGACCCGAGGAAAAGAACATGAACGAAGCTATTTTGGAACAAGTAAAACAGAAGATCGAGGAAGTTTTCCCCGCCGTTGTAGCGTTCCGCAGAGACCTGCACGAACACCCGGAACTTTCCGGACAGGAAGAACGGACCAGCCGGCGCATCGCGGAAGAACTGGAGAAGCTGGGCGTATCCTACAGGGTCACGCCGGAGAAAGCAGTGGTGGGCACCGTGCCCGGCAGCGGCTCCGCACCCTCTGGCAAGTACACAGGGCTCGGTATCCGGGCGGATTTCGACGCGCTTCCCATTTCAGAAGAAAGCGGCGTCGCCTGGGCCAGTCAGAATCCCGGCGTGATGCACGCCTGCGGTCACGACATGCATACGGCCATGCTGCTGGGCACCGCGATGGTGCTGCAGAGCATGCCCGAAGCCTTCGGCGGAAACGTTAAGCTGCTGTTCCAACCCAACGAAGAGGCGGAAGGCGGCGCGGAAAATATGATCAAGGCCGGCTGCATGGAGGATCCGGCGGTGGATGCGGTCATCGCATTCCATATCGAACCGGGCATCCCCAGCGGCTATATCCAGCTGTGCCCCGGCAAGATGAACGCCGCCACCTGCGACGTGCACATCACCGTGGAAGGCGTCGCCTGCCACGGCGCGCACCCCGACCGCGGCATCGATGCGATCCTGGCAGCCAGCCAGATCGTTACGGCGCTGCAGGCGGTCGTCGCCAGAAATCTTGCGCCGACGCAGCCCGGTGTCGTCACCATCGGTCAGTTCCACGCCGGCAACGCCAGCAACGTGGTGGCAGGTACGGCTGAACTCTCCGGCACCCTGCGGGCGCTGGACATGAAGACCATGGCGCAGATCAAGACGCTGGTCAAGCAGACGGCGGAAGGCATTGCAGCAGGCTTCGGCGCCAAAGCCATCGTGACCCTTACAGACGGCTATCCCAGCCTGGAGAACAATATCGAACTCGGCAAAACGCTGGAGCAGCTGGCGGTCGAGCTGGTGGGCAAAGACCACATCGACTACATGGAAGCACCCAGCCTCGGCGCGGACGATTTCGCATTCTTCACCCAGTACTGCGACGGCGTCTACATGAACGTCGGCACGACGCCCAAGGACTGGAGCGGCAAGCCCCAGGCGCTGCACAGCGAGTTCCTGTGCCCGGACGAAGAAGCCATGAAAACGGGCATCCTGATGGAGGCCATGGCGGCGCTCCGTCTGCTCGGAAACCTTTAAATTGCAAGCCCTTAGGCCATTACACAAAAACGACACAAACGGGAGTTATAATATGGAAGCATTAAGAGATACGATCGTAACGGTCGATCTGGGACGGATCGGCCGCAATATGGATAAGATCCGGAATATGGTTGGACCGGACGTGGCCGTTATGCCCGTCATCAAGGCCAACGGTTACGGCTGCGGCGCGGTGGGCATCGCACCCACGCTCATGGAACACGGCGCCGCTTATCTGGCGGTGGCGACCCTCACGGAAGCCATCGAACTGAGAAATGCCTATCCGGACTATCCTGTTTTTATTTTGGGTCACACGCCTGCGCGGTTCCTGGAACACGTGGTGGACGGCCGCTTTACGCAGACCGTCATCGATTATGACCACGCCAAGGCGCTGTCGGATGTTGCGCTCGCCAAGGGAACGAAGGCGACGGTCCATCTGAAGATGGATACGGGCTTCCACCGTCTGGGAACTTCGGACAAGGAAGAGCTGCTGAAGATGGCAAAGCTGCCCGGCCTCAATGTGGAAGGCATCTTCTCGCACCTGGCGCTGGCTTCCGAACAGGACGATTGGGACCAGTATAACATGCTCTGCGACGCCATCGACTATCTGGAAGCGAACGGCTGTACCTTTAAGTACAAGCACATCGCGGACAGTATCTCCCTCGGCGACTATCCCGAATTCCGCATGAACATGGTGCGCCCCGGCGCCCTGGTGTTCGGCCTTACGAGTTTTTCCCGGGCTCACCTGGACGTGGAGCAGTGCATGGGTATGCAGACCCGCATCTCCCAGATCCACGAGATCAAGGCGGGAGAGGGCGTGTCCTACGACTATCTGTGGAAGGCCCAGAGGGATTCCCGCATCGCCACGGTGCCCGTGGGCTACGCGGACGGCTATCCCCGGAACATGCGCGATAAAGGCTATTTAACGGTGCATGGGGTCAAATGCCCCACGGTCGGCGTCCTGTGCATGGACCAGTTGATGATCGACGTCACCGATTGCCCCGAGGCAAAGGAAGGGGACGCGGCCATCATCTACGGGGACGGCTCCGGAAATACCATGAGCATCCCGGAAGCGGCTAAGTTGGCAGGCACCAACAAAAACGAGATCATTGCACGCATCCTGAGCAGACCGCCCAGAGTATACGTGAAGTGAAATAGATAACAAATTGCAAAGGAGATGAAGATGCGAAGAGGAAAGAGAACTCTTATTTTCATCTGTACCTTCGCCATGCTGCTCGCATCCGCCGGCATGGCGTACGCGGACGAATCCGGCGCTGCCCCCGCACTCGACGAGGCCGGCAGTATGGAGAACTTCGTCCGCAGCCTGGTCTACGAAGACCAGTTCGCCGATGTGGCGGATACAGCCTGGTACAGCCAGCACGTAAAAGACGCTTATGAATACGGGTTCGTGTCCGGCAATTCTGAAACAACATATAACCCGGACAGCGAGATCACGGTGGCGGAAGCGATCGTCATCGCCTGCCAGCTCCACAGCATCTACTACGACGAGACGTTCGACCGCTACGACGTAGAGGAGGGTGACCCCTGGTATCAGCCTTATGTGGACTATGCCATCGAACACGGCATCATCTGGTCGAACTATCCCTACAGCCTTACGTCTAAGGCCACGCGGTCCATCTTTGCCGGGATCATGGCAAACGCCCTGCCCGACGACGAACTGGATGCCATCGGTACAGTCACGAACATCCCCGATGTGACCGATCAGGTCCATTTCTCCGCTTCGATCTACCAGCTGTACAACGCAGGTGTTCTGAGCGGCAAGGACGAATATGGATATTTCCACCCCTACGACACCATCAAGCGCAGCGAAGTGGCGGTGGTGGTGCTGAACCTGGCGGACGAAGCGAGACGGAAGGCTCCCGTGCTGAAGGAGATCCCGGACATCACCCTGTACTCCGACTACGGCACGAGCATCACGGTCAAGAAGGATCTGGCCCCGAACTATCAGAAACTGGGCTGGTCCACGGCTCCCGTGTCCGTTCCTGCGGGCAGCAGCGCGGAGACCATCCTCAACGCCGCGACCCTCACTCCCATGAAGACCAACAACGCGGAGCTGGACGGCATCATCGACGGCATTTTCGCCCAGATCATTACGGACGACATGTCAACCTACCAGAAGACCAAGGCCATCTATGACTATCTGATGGATAACTGCTACTACGGCAACGGCTGGGCTTCCTGGAGCGGCAAGTACGTAAAGCACGACGATGATTACGTGGTCGTCATGGGCAAGACGATCCTCAAGACGGGTCACGGCACCTGCGACAACTATTCCGCCGCCTTCGTGGCCATGGCGCGCCGCATCGGCCTCAACGCCTACTTCGCCCGGGGCTACGCCGGCAACCAGGCGGGCTATCTGGATACCCACGAGATCGCAATCGTCTCCATCGCGGGCGTCGACTATGTGTTTGATCCCCAGACCGACGATTACAACTCCCGTCCGGGCAGACGGACCTACAGCCTGTTCTGCAAACCGTTCGCGACCCAGACCGGCCGCTACAAAGGTTACGATCTGACGGCGGCGAAGGCCGGGTTCGGGAACTTCCAATTAAAGTAATATCCCGGTGTTGACAACTCCCTTGTGCCCCCATATAATATTTGGCGCAAGGGAGTAGCTTTAAGCCTTTGATCAACAATCTCGCCGGTAAACGGCTGGTCAAAGACCCGCGAAGGTAGCCAGACTTACAACAATTTATTTTGTTGCAGGTCTGTTTTTTTGTGGCTTGCAAGCAGTATGCAAGGAGACGTTATCGCATGAACAAGTATTACATGGAGGGCTGGGAAGAAGTCCTTCAGGAAGTGCAGAGCAGCCCGGAGGGCCTCTCCAATGAAGAGGCTGCGGCGCGGCTCGAAAAGAACGGTAAGAACAAGTTAAAGGAAGCGGAAAAGGAGAGCCTGGCCCGGAAGTTCATCAATTCCCTGGCCGACCCGATGATCATCATGCTCATCGTCGCCGCCGCCATCCAGGCCGTCGTAACGGTGCTGGAGAGCGCAGGAAAACCCAGTTTCGGCGATTTCGCCGACGTGGTCGTTATCCTGGTGGTCGTGGTCATCAACACGATCATGAGCCTGGTGCAGGAGAGCAAAGCGGAAGCGGCCATGGAGGCCCTGATGCAGATGACCGCCGCCACCTCGAAAGTCCTGCGGGACGGCAAGCAGACCGTCTTAAAGTCTGAGGACATCGTCGTGGGCGACGTGGTGGTCTTCGAAGCGGGCGACGCGGTGCCTGCGGACTGCCGCATCCTGGAATCCTATTCCATGAAGGCGGAGGAAGCTGCTCTCACCGGCGAATCCGTGCCTGTTTCCAAGGTCATCGACGTGATGATGCTGAAGGAAGGCAAGGAAGACATTCCTCTCGGTGACCGCAAGAACATGCTCTACAGCGGTTCCACCGTGGTCTACGGCCGCGGCACTGCTGTGGTCACCGCCACCGGCATGGACACCGAAATGGGTAAGATCGCGGAAGCGCTTACCGAAGCGGAAAAAGAGCAGACCCCGCTGCAGAAGAAGATGGCGGAGCTGTCCCGGTTCCTCACCAAACTGGTGCTCGGTATCTGCGTGGTCGTATTCGCGGTAGGCCTTATCGAGGCGGTCGTCCTCTCCGACGAACCCTTCTCCTGGTCGCTGCTGGGAAGCGCCGGTCTGAATACCTTCATCGCAGCCATCGCGCTGGCGGTCGCAGCCATCCCCGAAGGCCTGCCCGCCGTCGTTACCATCATCCTGTCCATCGGCGTGACCGCCATGTCCAAGCGGCAGGCGCTCATCCGCAAACTGACGGCTGTCGAGACCTTAGGTTGCACGCAGATCATCTGCTCCGATAAGACGGGCACCTTAACGCAGAACCGCATGACGGTCGTGGACACCTTTACGGACGATCCTGTGCTGCTGGCCAAAGCCATGGCCTGCTGCTCCGACGCGAAGCGTTCCCTGGGCATGCACGAGGCGGTCGGTGAACCGACAGAAGCTGCGCTGGTCAACCACGCCCACGACTTAAAACTGTACAAAGACGAGCTGGACGAGAACTTCCCCCGCATCGGCGAGGCGCCCTTCGACTCCATGCGCAAGATGATGTCCACCGTCCATCAGGAAGGGGACCGCATCTATCAATATACCAAGGGTGCGACCGAGATCGTGCTGGAGCGCTGCAACTACGTATGGCGCGACGGCAAGGCCATTCCCATCACCGACGAGTACCGCAAACAGGTTAAGGATATCTGCAAGCAGTTCGCCGACAGGGCCCTGCGCGTGCTGGGCGCCGCTTACCGGCCCCACTTCGAGATGCCGAAGGACTTCGAGGCGGAGACCCTCGAACAGGATATGGTCTTTATCGGCTGCCTGGGCATGATCGACCCCTGCCGTCCGGAAGTCTACGACGCCATCGAGGAATGCCGCCAGGCGGGCATCCGGCCCATCATGATCACCGGCGACCACAAGGATACCGCCGTGGCCATCGGCAAGGACCTGCGCATCATCACCGACGACAGCCAGGCCATCGAAGGCGCCGAGCTGGATAAGTTCTCCGACGAAGAGCTGCTGCAGGAAGTCCAGAAATACTCCGTCTATGCACGCGTGCAGCCCGAGCATAAGGTGCGCATCGTCAAGGCCTGGAAGAGCCTTGGCATGGTGACCGCCATGACCGGCGACGGCGTGAACGACGCTCCGTCCATCAAGGCCGCGGATATCGGTATCGGCATGGGCATCACCGGTACGGATGTAACGAAGGGTGCCGCCGACATGGTGCTGGCGGACGACAACTTCGCCACCATCGTCCACGCCGTGGAAGAAGGCCGCAAGATCTACGAAAACGTCTGCAAGGTCATCCAGTTCCAGCTGTCCACGAACATGTCCGAAGTCATCGTCATGTTCCTGTCCACGCTGCTGCACTTTACGATCCTCACCCCGGTCCACCTGCTGTGGATCAACATGGTGACGGACTCCCTGCCGGGACTGGCGCTCGGTATGGAGCACGCGGAAGGCAACCTGATGCGGCGTAAGCCCAGAGCCTCCACCGACGGTATCTTCTCCGGCGGCGCAGGCTACGACATGGTCTGGCAGGGCATCTACCTGGCCTTTATCGAACTGGCAGCTTATTTTATCGGCTATCACCTGGAGTTCGGAAACTTCTCCGGCATCTTCTCCGGCGAGATCTGCGTGAATGCCATGGCCATGGCGTTCCTGACCATGAACTTCGCGGAAATGATGTGCGCGATCAACATGCGCTCCCGCAGAGGCTCCATCCTCTCCGGCGAAATGTTTAAGAACATGAACTGGTGGCTGGTCGGCGCGTTCTGCGTTACGACGCTGCTGACGCTGCTGGCGGTCTATCTGCCCGGTCTGCAGCAGGTGTTCGATATCGATCCGGGCACCTTCCAGGCGAAGGAACTCTACATCTCCATCGCGCTCGGCCTCTCCACGATCCCCGCATTCGAGATCGGCAAGGCCATCCACAGAAAAGTGAGAGCGGACGAGGAATAGTTGGGCTGACCCCATGAATCAGACACGAAAAGATATTGTGATCCATTCTGTCATCGCCGCAGCAGGTTTGTTCTGCTGCGGCATTGGCATATATTTTACACTGCAGGCGAACATCGGCGTATCCCCCTGGGACGTGTTCCATCAGGGGATCTCGTCGCATACGGGCATGCTCTACGGCAACGTATCGGTGCTGACCGCGCTCATCATCCTCATCGTGGATATCGTCATGAAGGAACCCATCGGCATCGGCATGTTCCTGGATGCCTTTATCGTAGGAAAAGCCGTGGACTTCTGCGCATGGCTTGGCTTTCTGCCGCAGCAGACGAGCCTTCCCATGGGTATCCTCTGCATGATGGCGGGGCTCACCATTACGGCCTGCGGCATGCGGATCTACATGGGCTGTGCCCTCGGCTGCGGGCCCCGGGACACCCTGATGGTGGCGCTGTGCAAACGCACCGGCCTTCCTGTAGGTCCGGTGACCATGATGATCTACGCGGTGGTTACCGCGATCGGCTGGTTCCTCGGCGGACAGGTGGGGATCGGCACCGTGCTGAGCGTCCTGTACGTCGGCCCGGCTCTGCAGACGATCTGCCGGCTCACCGGGTTCGACGCAGCCAAGGTGACCCACCAGAACCTGCTGGAGACGCTGCGCATCCTCTCCGGGAAACGCGCTTTCTGTTGACAAGTTTTCCGGCGCAGGCGCATAATGCAGGGTATGAAAGATTATTCGAATTTAAACAAGACAAGAAAAGAAGTTGCCCTGAACGCTGTGAAAGCAGCGGCAGGGCTTTTTCTGTTCAGCTGCGGCGTCTACCTGACGATCCAGGCGAACATCGGCGTCGCACCCTGGGACGTGCTGAATCAGGGTCTGGCTAAGCATAGCGGACTGATGTACGGCACCATCCTGATGCTGGTATCCTGTACGGTGCTCCTTGTCGACGTGCTGATGAAAGAACCCATCGGATTGGGTATGGTCCTGGATACGCTCATTACCGGAAAGACCGTAGATCTGCTCAACTGGCTGAACCTCGTTCCGCCCCGGCAGACCCTGTGGGGCGGCGTCATTTGCCTGGTTTTAGGCCTTATCGTAATGAACGCTGCCATGCGCATCTATATCGCCCAGGGGCTGGGCTGCGGTCCAAGGGATACGCTGCTGGTAGCGCTGTGCAAGCGCTTCCGGAAGATCCCCATCGGGGCTATGACGATGATCATGTGGGGCATCGTGACCCTCATAGGGTGGCTGCTGGGCGGCCAGCTCGGCATCGGCACCATCCTGAGCGTAGCCCTGGCGGGCCCCATCCTGCAGCTGATCTGCAACATGACCCATTTCAACGCCGCGGACGTGGTGCATCAGAATCTGCTGAAGTCGCTGCAGATCCTGCTGGGAAAAGCATAAAAGACCGCATAAAAAAAGGACGGTTCCGCAGGACCGTCCTTTTGTGTTGTCTGATTACCCGGTTTATTGGGCGCCTTTCAGCAGCAGTTCGTACATTTCGTCCGCCGGGTCGATGAGGGGCAGTTCGACAGGTTCTGCAGCCGGCGATGGCCCTTCGACAGGCGTTCCTGCGATGGAAACGACTTTGATCGCCATAGTGCCTCCTTTTTGTGTCTACTTATCGAGCTTTTTTAAGACGGCAGCGTAGCCGCCGGCGCCGTAATTCAGGCATTTGTTCACCCGGCTGATCGTCGTGGCAGACGCGCCGGTCTCTGCTGCGATATCGATGTAAGTCATCTTTTCCTTCAGCATGCGGACGACCTGCCAGCGCTGGGCCATGGACTGCAGTTCCTTGATCGTGAGCAGATCTTCGAAGAAGCGGTAGCAGTCTTCTTCCGTCTCGAGCGTGAGGATAGCTTTGAACAGATCGTCGTTGGTTTCACATTTAAATTTCGAATCGTACATGGGAGATCCTTTGTGTCTTTGAGACTACGGTGCTTTAGTGTGATATAGTATTATATAATATATGGCCCCCTTTGACAAGGGCTGGTAATATTTGTATAATACGTACTATGAAACTCTATTTGATCAAAAAGAAAAAAGGCAGAACATACACGAGCGAGGCCTGCGCGAAAGCGGTTGCGGGGGTCACGCTGGAACACGACGCTTCCGGCCGGCCGGTCGCTATCGACGGACCTTTTGTTTCCGTGAGCGACACGAAGAACTGGTGGTCGCTTTTGACCGCAGACAGCCCCTGCGGACTGGACCTGGAGGAGGGCAGCCGCACGCTGTCCGCGGTCACCGCGAAAAAGCTGCACGCGGCGGAACAGCAGTATCTGGCGGGTCTGGAGCCCCTGAGCAGCGAATGGCGGCAGGAATTCCTGTCCATCTGGGTGCGCAAAGAGGCCTATATGAAATACTGCGGCGAAGGCCTTCGCATGGGGCTTTCGAAGTTTTCCGTGCTGGATGCGGATCTGGAATACGCAAAGACTGTGCAGGCGAAGAACTACCCGGCTGCGCACATGACGAGCCTCGAACCCGGACACGGTCTGTACGCTGCGGCGGCGCTGGGATCGCCGGAAGATCTGGAATCCATCGAAATCTGCGCTTATGAAGGCGAAACGGAAAAGGAGATCCTGGACGAGGCGGCGGATCTGCTGGCCGGCAGAGCGTATATGAGCGGCGATCTGCAGAAGAAACTGCGCGCGAAGGGCTACGGTGCGGAGGAAACGGCAGATGCTGTGACCCGTCTGCAGGAGCTGGGCTACCTGGACGACGAAGCGTACGCAAAGAGTTTCGCTTCCGACGCAGCGCGAAAGGGCAAGGGAAAACTGCGCATCGCAAGAGAACTGGCGCAGAAAGGCGCAGACAGTGCGACGGCGAAGGCAGCGATCGAAGCGGCTGCGGAAGAGGAGGACCTGCTGTCCGAGCGGGAACGCGCCATGGAAGCGGCGCAGAAGATGCTGAGAGGGTCACAGGATATCGACGAAAAGACGCTCGCCCGCATCGGCCGCAGGCTTTCGTCCCTGGGCTACGAACCCTCCGTCATCTGGGATGTTTTGGGCAAGCTGAAGTCTTGACGCGACCTTGATTTTTCAATATACTAAATAAGTTAACGCGTCAATTTTTTATTCCATATCACAATAGAGGAAAAACGATGTACAAAAACCTGTCTGACGCACCCATCGCAGAGGTGCAGCTTGCCCAGGCCGACAAATGGGACGAGGAAAAACTGCTGGAAAAATGCGTCACCGCAAGAGAAGGCCAGCCTAACTTTATCTTCTACGAAGGACCGCCTACCGCAAACGGCAAGCCGGGCATCCACCACGTGATCGCCCGTACGCTGAAGGACTCCATCTGCCGCTACAAGACCATGCAGGGCTACCGCGTAGCGCGCAAAGCCGGATGGGACACCCACGGCCTGCCCGTAGAGATCGAAGTGGAAAAGCAGCTCGGCTTCTCCGGTAAGCAGGATATCGAAAAATACGGCATCCGCGAATTCAACGAGAAGTGCAAGGAATCCGTCTTCACCTACGAGGGCCTGTGGCGCAAGATGAGCCACCGCATGGGCTACCTGGTAGACCTGGATCATCCGTACATCACCCTGAACAACGATTACATCGAATCCGTCTGGTGGATCCTGGATCAGTTCTTCAAGAAGGGCATGATCTACGAGGGTCACAAGGTGCTTCCTTATTGCCCGCGCTGCGGAACGGGCCTCGCTTCCCACGAAGTTGCGCAGGGTTACAAGGAAGTCTCCGTTATCACCCTGACGGTGCCCTTTAAGTCCACGACCGAAGAGAATACCTATTTCCTGGCCTGGACCACCACCGCCTGGACACTGGCTGCCAACGAATTTCTGGCGGTCGGCCCTGAGATCGACTACATCAAGGCCGAGCAGGACGGCAAGTTCTACTATCTGGCCAAGGCCAGAGCGGACGCCGTTCTCGGCGAAGGCAAATACACGGTTGTTGCCGAAATGAAGGGTAAGGACCTGGAATACATGGAATACGAACAGCTGATGCCCTTCGTGGACGTTCCCGGCAAGGCCTTCTTCGTAGGCACCGCCGACTACGTCTCCACGGAAGACGGTACCGGCATCGTTCACTGCGCGCCGGCGTTCGGCGAAGACGACTATCAGGCAGGCAAGAAGTACGGCCTGGCCGTCGCCAACCCCGTCGATCCGGAAGGCAAGTACACTGCGACGCCCTGGAAGGGTCACTTCATCATGGAGGAAGGCCTGGACGTGGAGATCATCAAGTGGCTGGCCTCCGAGGGCAAGCTGTACGACAAGAAGAAGATCGTCCATAACTATCCCCACTGCTGGCGCTGTGACACCCCGCTCGTCTATTACGCGAAGCCGTCCTGGTACATCGAGATGACGAAGCTGAGAGACGAACTGGTCGCCAACAACAACACCGTTTCCTGGCATCCGGCTGCCATCGGCGAAGGCCGCTTCGGCAACTGGCTGGCAGACGTCAAAGACTGGGCCATCTCCCGCGACCGCTACTGGGGCACGCCGCTCAACGTATGGAAGTGCGAATGCGGCCATATGGAGAGCATCGGCAGCCGCAAGGAGCTGGCGGAGAAGGCTGTCGAAGACATCGACGATACGATCGAACTGCACCGTCCGTACGTGGACGAGGTGCATCTGCGCTGCCCGCACTGCGGCAAGCTGATGACCCGCACACCGGAAGTCATCGACTGCTGGTTCGACTCCGGCGCCATGCCCTTCGCCCAGAGACACTACCCGTTCGAACATAAAGAAGAGTTCGACACCGAGTTCTTCCCCGCGGACTTCATCTGCGAAGGCATCGACCAGACCAGAGGCTGGTTCTACTCCCTTATGGCCATCTCGACCTTCGTCAAGGGCAGATCGCCCTACAAGAACGTGCTCGTAAACGACCTGGTGCTGGACAAAGAAGGCAAGAAGATGTCCAAGCACAAGGGCAACACCGTGGACCCGTTCCAGCTGTTCGACAAATACGGCGCAGACGCCACCCGCTGGTATCTGCTGTCCGTCTCCCCGGTCTGGTTCCCCACGAAGTTCGACGAGGACGGCCTCATCGAAGTCCAGGGCAAGTTCTTCGGCACGCTGCGCAACGTATATAATTTCTTTACGCTGTACGCCAACAACGACGGCATCGATGCATCCCAGTGCTTCGTGGACTACGCGAAGCGCCCCGAGCTCGACCGCTGGATCCTGTCCAAGTTCAACCGCTTGGCTGCCTACGTAACGGAAGCCATGGATGAATACGACCACAACAAGTCCGTCAAGGCCATCATGGACTTCGTCAACGAAGACCTGTCCAACTGGTACATCCGCCGCGCCCGCAGAAGATTCTACGCGGACGGCATGGAAGACGACAAGAAGGCCGTCTACAGCACCACCTGGGAGATCCTCACCGGTACGGCCAAGCTGATGGCTCCCTTCGCACCGTTCCTGACGGACGAGCTGTACACGAACCTCACCGGCGAAGAGACCGTGCACCTGGCCGCCTATCCCAAGGCAGATGCTTCCCTCATCGACGAAGCGCTTGAGGAGAGAATGGACCTGGTCCGCAGCATCGTCACCATGGGCAGAGGCGTCCGCGAAAAGACGAAGATCAAGGTGCGCCAGCCCCTGTCCGAGATCCTGCTGGACGGCAAGTTCGAGGAAAAGATCGGCTACATGGCAGACCTCATCAAGGAAGAACTCAACGTAAAGACCGTCCGCTTCGAACCGGAGATGGACGATTACCTGAATTATCAGATCAAGCCCGACTTCCGCGTGGCAGGCCCGGTGCTGGGCGCCAAGATCAAGGCATTCGGCGGCGCCGTTAACAAGCTTGACCCGAAACAGCTGCTGGCGGAGATGTCCGCGAACGGCAAGATCGTGCTCAACCTGAACGGCGAAGATACCGACATCACTTCCGACATGGTGGCGGTCAACGTAAACGCCAAGGAAGGCTTCTCCGCCGCGCAGGAAGGCGATGTCTGCGTCATCCTGGATACGAACCTGACGGACGACCTCGTAAGAGAAGGTCTGGCCAGAGAGCTGGTCTCCAAGGTCCAGCAGATGAGAAAGTCCAAGGACTTCGACATGATGGACCGCATCCACATCTACGTCTGCGCGGACGAAGAGGTGACTGCAGCCATCGAAGCCTTTAAGGACTGGATCTGCGCCGAGACCCTGGCAGACAGCATCGAAACGAGAGACGGTCTGGATACCGTGGACCTCAACGGCCACAAGACCGGCGTCGACGTGGAGAGAATTTAAGAATGGGTTTTAACGAAAAACTGCACGCCTATATAGCCGCACGTTTCTACGTGCGGCTTACCCATACGTTCGGGGAAAAGGGGAAAGCCGCCTTTATACACGGCACGCAGTACTACGCGGAGCAGCGCGGCAGGCGCATGGCGAAACGCGCCATCGCGGACGGACAGCCCCTTACCTACGATACCTACCGGGCCTACGGGGAATGGGTGAGCACCGAAGAGATGAAGGCCGCAGGCTGCGCCAACCGTTCGGAGACCATAAAGGCCGGCCCGGACTGGGAGATGCACATCTACATCTGCCCCTGGCATGCGCAGTTCGCAGAGATGGGACTTGCCGAAGCCGGACTCGTCTACTGCGCACATCTGGACAACTCCATCTGCCGCGGCTTTAACCCGTACATCGTCTACGAAACGCCCCAGACGCTGCACGACCACGATCGCTGCATACAGACTGTGACCCATGCAGACGGCCGTCAGCCCAAAGGCGCTGCCTTCGATCCGGCGAAAGCCAGGCCGCTCGAAGAACGCAGAAAGGATTTCGAATATCACTGCGCCCATTCCTACTGGTCCTATGCCAGAACGGCGGAGGCCATTTTCGGCGAAGAGGGTAAAGCCCTCGCGGAAGAGGCCCTTTCCGATCTCGCGGAAGATTGGGGCAGGGAATACGCAGACATTATCGATACTTATCGGGACACGGATTTCGAAAGGATATAAAGGAGCACAATTATGAAACGGCTACTATCGATCTTACTGGCACTTGCTCTGGTGTTCAGCCTGGCCGGCTGTGTAATGCCCGTTGCCAACACCGGCACCCAGCAGCCCGCGGACCCCGCACCTCAGACGCCCGTATCCGTCGACACCGACGAGACCTGGGCCATCTACTGGTATCTGTGCGGCAGCGACCTGGAGAGCAAATACGGCTGCGGCACCGACGACCTGCTGGAAGTATTCAAGGTGCCTCTCCCCGAGAACGTCAAGCTGATCATCGAGACCGGCGGCACGAAGGGCTGGCAGAACGACACCATGCAGACCCGCGTGCTGCAGCGCTACGTCTACAGCAGCGAGGGCTTCGAGCTGGTGGAGAACCTGGATCTGGCCAACATGGGCAAGCCCGAGACCCTGGCATCTTTCCTGCAGTTCTGCAAGGATAACTATCCGGCGGACCGCACCATGATGCTGTTCTGGGATCACGGCGGCGGCTCCGTTTCCGGCGTGGCCTTCGACGAGATCTACGGCTATGACTCCCTTACGCTGGACGAGATCCGCAAGGCCTTCGCCAACGTCTATCCCCTGAGCGAATCCAACCCGCCCTTCGAAGTCGTGGGCTGCGATACCTGCTTAATGGCGACCATCGACCTGGCCAACACCCTCAAGGATGTGTCCAAATACCTCATCGCTTCCGAGGAGGTGGAACCGGGCGGCGGCTGGTACTACGACGACTGGCTCGCCCAGCTGGCGGCTGACCCCTCCATGGACGGCGCCCAGCTCGGCAAGATCATCTGCGACGCCTACTACAAAGGCTGTGCCTCCGAAGGCATCGTGGACAAAGCGACGCTGTCGCTCATCGATCTGACGAAGCTGAACACCCTGCTGAAGGCCTACGAAGACTTCGGCGACGAAGTCCTGATGGCTACCTGCGTCGATCCCACGTTCATGAACAAGTTCGCGAGAACGGCTTCCGCCTGCGAGAACTACGGCGGCAACACCCGCGAGCAAGGCTTTACGAACATGGTGGACCTGGGTCACGTGGCAAGAGAGACCGAAACTCTGCTGGCTTCGGCCAAGTCGGTAACGGCGGCGCTGGACGACTGCGTGCTGTACGAGATCAACGGCAGATACCGCAGCAACGCGACAGGCCTGTCCTTCTTCTTCCCGTACACCAACGACATGAAGACCTTCAACGCCTACGCCGGCATCTCCGCCAGCCAGTCGTTCCCGTATTTCTACCAGTACGGTCTGACAGGCAAACTGACGGACGAAGGCCTGGCTTACGTGAAGGGCCTGAGCGAAGCGCCCGTGGAAGCGCCCGCTGCGCCCAAGACCATGAAGGACATGGGCTGGGAAGGCAAGTCCCTGAAAGTGAACGACGAGGGCAGCGCCGTGCTCACCCTCGGTCCGGAAGCCAACGACCTGCTGGCCGGCATCAGCTTCTCCCTGTATCTGTCCGACGAGAAGAGCGGCACCGTGCTTTGGATGGGCACGGACAACGACATCTTCGCCGACTGGGAGAAGGGTGTCTTTACCGACAACTTCCGCGGCAGCTGGGGCTCTCTCGGCGGTCAGCTCGTGTTTATGGAGCTGTCCTACGAAGGCGAGGATTACAACCTCTATGCCGTGCCTGTGCTGATCAACGGGGAAGAATATAAGCTGGACGTGGTCTACGATTTCAAGACTGAGACCTGGACGGTGCTGGGCGCCCGCAAGCCCGTGGGTGCCAACGGTATGGCGGACAAGAACCTGTACAGCCTGGAAGAGGGCGACAGCATCGACCTCATCTGGTACATGGCACCCGCCGGCACGACGGATTTCGAGCCGTACAGCGTGGCGACCATCACGTACGGCAAGGATACGCGCTTCGAGGAAGCCTGGCTGCCTGACGACACCTACACCCTGGTCTTCCAGATGAGAGACGCTTCCGGCGAATACATCAACTCCAACTTCGTGGACTTCCGCGTGGAAGGCGAGAACATTTACGCAGAACCCAGATAGACCCGCAGAAAGGCATACGACTTTGAAGATCGACATGGAAAAGGACAGGGGAAGTTCGCTTCCCCAGGACCTGTTCAACAAACTGAGAGACGACATCCTGCAGAAGAAGATAAAACCCGGCGAAAAGCTGACGGAACAGCGCATCTGCCAGGAATACCAGGTGAGCCGCACCCCCGTGCGCGAAGCGTTCCAGAAGCTGGAGCTGGACGGGCTCATCGAGATCATCCCCAACCGGGGCGCCTTCGTTCTCGGGCTCACCCGCCAGGACATCGAGGATATGTACGAGCTGCGCTCGGCCTACGAATCCATCGCGGTAAAGTGGGCCATCGACCGGATGACCCAGGAGGAGTTCGACGAGATGCAGGAGGCGTTCGAGCTCATGGAGTTCTACACCATGAAGCAGGATCCCGCCAAGATGCTCGCCATGAACACCCGGTTCCACCAGATCATCTACAACGGCACGAAGAACCGGATGCTGCAGCACACCCTTACGTCCTATCAGGTCTACACGAAGAACACGAAATACAGCCCTGAGTACATCAAGGAATACATGGACGAAGTCCTGGAAGAGCACAGGCAGATCTTCCTGGCTTTCCAGGCGAAAGACAAAGAAGCCGCCAGCCGCGCCGCCGTGCAGCACATGAGCAACGGCAAGCACCGGGCGGGCTTCGGAACGGATTAAACTTTTTATATGGAACGTAATATCTTAGAATACGTAAAAGAGACCCGGGAGCTCCTCGCGACCTCCGAGATCCTGGGGGCGCAGACTGCCAGAGCGGCAGCGCTGCAGGAAAAGCTGGAGGATCAGAGCATTACCGTGTCCGTCATCGGACAGTTTAAGCGGGGCAAGAGCTGCCTCGTCAACGCGCTGCTGGGCGAAGATATCCTTCCCACCGGCATCGTGCCCATCACGTCCGCCGCGACGAAGATCCGCTACGGAAAGCCTTCCTGCAGCGTGCGCTTCTTCAACGGCGTCGTCAAGCCCGTGAGCGAAGCGGAGCTGTCCCATTACATCAACGAGCAGGAAAACCCGGGCAATCTGCTGGGCGTGGACTGCGTGGACATGACCGCGGAGTCCGACTTTCTGAAGGACGGCCTTACGTTCGTCGACACGCCGGGCATCGGCTCCTATCACAAGAACAACACGGATGCGGCCTACGCGTTCATCAAGGAGAGCGACGCCGTCATCTTTATGCTGTCCGTGGACTCTCCCATCAACGAGATCGAGATCGACATCCTGCGCAACACGAAGGAATATGCCGCCAAGTTTTTCTTTGCGGTCAACAAGATCGACACCATCGGTGATGCCGACCGGGAGGCGTATATCAACTACTGCCGCAATCTGCTGTGCACCCTGATGGGCGTGGACGACGTGGTGCTGTTCCCCATCAGCGCGAAAGAGGGCACCGGCCTGGAAGACCTGAAGACCGCCCTCAACCGTGACCTGCGGGCCAAGGTCCGGGAGATCCTGGAGGAAAGCGCTCGCCTTAAGCTGAAGGACATCATCTCCCAGGCGCTGTCCCAGATCGAACTGTACTGGAAGGTGCTGCTGATGCCGCCCGCACAGCTGCGGGGCAGTCTGGCAGACCTCAAGACCATGTTGGCCGACGCGGGCGAAGAGACCGCGAAGACCGTGCACGAGCTCGAGGCGGACCGCGACATCATCATCCCGGGGCTGGAGGAAACGCTCAAGGTAAAACTGAACGAATTCAAGATGCAGCTGTCGGAAGGCGTGACCCGCATATTCGGCATGGACTACCATTACGAGCTGCCCAGCCTGAAGGAAGGCGAGGAGAGCAAGGGCAGCTACCGGCTGGCCTCCGAACTGGGAAAAGAGTATCTGGAGGAGACGGCCGCGCTGCGCGAGGATCTGGACAAGACCATCAACGACGTGCTGATGTACCGCAACAACGACGCCGTGGACGTGGTCAACCGCATCTATACCCTCAACAAGCTCACCCGCACCCTCAAGCGCACCCAGCGCATCCTGCAGGGCATGGAGGAAGAAAACCCCGCGCCCAGCAATCATCCCATCAAAATGACGAATCTGTGCCCCTGATCGGGTCACTCGACATAGAAAGGACATCGCATGAACAAAAAACCCCTCATCGGCATTACGACGAGCTACGACCGCGAACATAAGGAGATGAACATCCGTACCACCTACACCGAAGCCGTGATGCACGGCGGCGGCATTCCGGTGCTGCTGCCCATCACCATGGAGCCGGAGCGCATCCGGGAACTGTTCGATTCCGTGGACGGCATCCTGCTGTGCGGCGGCCCGGACATCCATCCCAATATCTATGGCGAGCAGATCAAGTATTACTGCGGCCACGTGAACCACGAGAGAGACGTGTTCGAACTGGAACTGGCGCGCCTCGCCATTGAAAACGACAAGCCTCTGATGGGCATCTGCCGCGGCAGCCAGGTCTTAAACGTCGCCTGCGGCGGCACGCTGTACCAGGACATCAACCTGCAGGGCGCCACGGATTTTAAGCACGCGGACAACTCCGAGAGCCATTCCCCCGTCGCCCATCCCGTGGATCTGCTGCCGGGCAAGCTGCTGCAGCAGGTGCTGGGCATCGACGAGCTGGAGATCACGTCCTGGCATCACCAGGCGGTCAAGAAGCCAGGCAAAGGCATCGAGATCTGCGCCATGTGCCCCGACGGCATCATCGAAGGGGTGTTCATGCCGGAGAAAAAGTGCATCTTCGGCCTGGAGTGGCACCCAGAACTGCTGCCCGACAACCCGGGCTATAAACTGTTCGACTACTTTGTCGACAACTGCAGATGATCGCAAGGCCCGCTGCGGCGGGTCTTTTTCTATGGTTGAATCGAAGGCCTAAATACTATATAATGTGGTTGAGTATTTTTGCGTGCACAAAATCAGGGATTTTGCCATACATTAAAAGGAGAGGGAAACATGAGCACTGTCATCAAACGGAACGGTCAGGAAGTCGCCTTCGACCCGTCCAAGATCCAGATCGCCATCGAGAAGGCGATGCAGGAGACCCGGCTCGGGGTGGACATAGGATTGTCCGCGGACATCGCGCGCCGCATCGCGCAGCAGGTGGAGCAATCGCAGCAGAGCATACACGTGGAAGATCTGCAGGACCTGGTGGAGGACTTCCTGATGGCCAGCGAACGCAAGGACGTCGCCAAGAAGTTCATCATCTACCGCTACGAAAGAGAGAAGACCCGGGTGGACCGCAGCGCGGATTCCGGCCGGCTCATCAGCGAGGCTTTCATCAGCCAGTATAAGCACGCGCCCAGCCCCATGAACCAGCTGGGCAGCTTCGTATACTATCGCACCTATTCCCGCTGGCTTCCGACGGAATCCAGAAGAGAGTACTGGTGGGAGACCGTCCGCAGAGCCGTGGAGTACAACTGCAGCCTCGTGCCGACATCCCGGGACGAAGCGGAGAGACTGTTCCGCAACGTGTTCTCGCTCAAACAGTTCCTGTCCGGCAGAACGTTCTGGGTGGGTTCCACCGACGTCTCCAAATTCTATCCCATGAGCAATTTCAACTGCTCGTTCCAGGTGCTGGACAGCTTTTCCAGCTTCCACGACGTGTTCTACCTGCTGATGGTCGGGTCGGGCGTAGGCGTGCGCATCTTAAAGTCCGATGTGGCGAAGCTGCCTCCGATCCGCAAAGATGTGGAACTCATCCACGAGTCCTACACGCCGCTGCTCAAGGCGCTGCGGCAGGACAACACCTCCCTGGAATTCACCCATAACGATACCGTCAAGATCACCATCGGCGACTCCAAGGAGGGCTGGGTGCAGTCCCTGGATTACTATCTCAAGGTGCTGTACAGCTCCGAATACCGCAAGATCAAGACCGTCATCCTCAACTACGACAACGTGCGCGAAAGAGGCGAAAAGCTCATGACCTTCGGCGGCACGGCTTCGGGTCACGCCAGCATGAAGAACATGTTTACGAAGATCAACCGCGTCGTGGAGAAGGCTGCGACGAGAGATGCCGGTGAGCGCATCAAACTGCGCCCCATCGACTGCATGGATATCGCGAACATCATCGGCGAGAACGTCGTCGTGGGCGGCGTCCGCAGAACAGCGGAGATCGTGCTCATCGACGCGGACGATAAAGAGTGCATCGAGGCGAAAAGTAATCTTTACAAGAAAGTCGATGAAAAATGGGTCATCGACCAGGAGATCGCCCACCGCCAGATGTCCAACAACTCCATCTACTATCTGCACAAGCCCACCCGCGAACAGCTGCACTGGCACCTCACCCAGATGCGTTATTCCGGCGAGCCCGGCTACGTAAACGCCGAGGAAGGGCAGAGAAGACGCCCGAACTTTAACGGGGTCAACCCCTGCGCCGAGATCCTGCTGGATTCCAAGGGCCTGTGCAATCTTACGACCGTCAACTGCATGGGATTCGTGGACGAAAACGGCGCGCTGGATAAGGCGGGGCTGTTGGAGGCGCAGCGGCTGTCCGCCAGAGCCGGTTACCGCATGACCTGCACAGAGCTGGAGATCCCGGAATGGAACACCGTCCAGCAGAGAGACAAGCTCATCGGCTGCTCCCTCACCGGCTGGCAGGACATGGTGAACGCCACCCACATGACGAAGGACGAGCAGGCTGTGCTGCTGTCCGAGCTGCGCGCTGCCGCAAGAGAAGCCGCAAGAAAGTATGCGGAAGAACTGGGTATGCCGGCGCCGCTGCTCGTGACCACGGTCAAGCCCGAAGGCACGCTGTCGCTGCTGCCGGTCGTATCCTCCGGCGTACACTTCAGCCATGCCCCGTACTACGTGCGCCGCGTGCGCATCTCTGCAGACGATCCGCTGACGAAGGTCTGCGAGGAACTGGGCTATCCGGTCTATCCGGAAGTGGGCCAGGACCCCGCCACCTGCGCCACCAAAGTCGTGGAATTCCCGGTAAAGGCGCCGGAAGGCCGCTGCAAGGCAGACGTTTCCGCCGTCGAACAGCTGGAGATCTACAAGATGTTTATGGAGCACTACGTGGATCACAACTGCTCCATTACCGTGCACGTCCGCGACAACGAATGGGACGCCGTGGAAGAATGGGTCTGGGAGAACTGGGACTGCGCCGTAGCGCTCTCGTTCCTGTCCTACAATGAGTCCTTCTACGAACTGATGCCCTACGAGGAGATCTCCGAAGCGGAATACAACGACCGCATGGCGAAGATGGCGCCGTTCGTGCCGTCCCTGATCTCCAAGTACGAGAAGGAAGAAGTTGCGTACGATATCGGCAATGACGGTTGCGAAAACGGCATCTGCCCTGTAAGATAATAATAGAAAACTGTTTCGGGGGGTGTTTACAATGGACAACGAAAGACCGTTCTGGGAAGGAAAGCATTACGCGTTTACGCAGAATAAAGAATGCGAGTTCTTCCCCTGCCACAAGACGAACAAGCCGGAAGATTTCAACTGCCTGTTCTGTTACTGCCCGCTTTACGCGCTGGGCACGAAGTGCGGCGGCAATTTCGTCATTACGGAGAAGGGCATCAAGGATTGCAGCGGATGCCTGGTTCCCCATGCCAGAAACGGTTACGGATATGTGATCGGCAAATATAGTGAAATCAGCGACCTCGTTACCGAGCAGATCCGTCTGCAGCGGGAAGAAGCGCAGAAAGGTGAGGAAAAGTAGTGGGTATTTTTTCGAATGACAAAAAAGGCTGCCCCATCTGCGGCAACCCGACGCCAAGACTGTTCCCGACCAAGGTCGAGGGACTGCCGCTGTGCAAGGAATGTGCAGCGAAGATCAACATGGAAAGCTCCATGCTGAAGGATCTTACCATCAACGAACTGTGGGACCACCTGGATTACCGCAAGGCGAATTCGGAAACATTCGGTACGTTTACCGACAACGAGACCCACGGCATGGGCAATTTCGTTCTGCACGTAGACTCCGACAAGAAGCTGTTCTACATCGCGGACGGACGTCCCTCCAACCCGGCGCTGTTCAAGTTCGAGGAGCTGGTAAGCTTTAACCTGATGGAGGACGGCCGCACCGTCATCCAGTGCAACAGCAGCGGCTACACCGAAGGCGTAAGCTCCATCGAGAATTATAAGCTCCCGCCGCTCAAGCCGCTCGTAAAGCCCGGCGTAACGAAGGCGACTCCTGCTTCGGCTCAGCCCGGCAGAACGTCCATGGCGGCGAGCTCTTCTTCCTCGCAGACTGCGGAAGAGAAGCCCAAGGCACCGGATAAGCCCATCGACAGCTTAAAGCTCAACGTCACCCTCAACAACCCGTACTGGAAGAGCAAGGTCTACAGCATCTCCCTGCCCTCCATCGAGAGCGAAGAGGAGATCCGTGAATGGGTCAACGATTACAAGAACACTTTTGCGGCAGCGGTAGACACCTGCGAAGCCATGGCAGGCATCATGGGCGTCAAGACCGGCAAGCAGATGATGGCGGCGATCAAGGAAAAGGCTGAAGCCATCCTGGCCGTTCAGGAAGCGGAAGCGGCGGCGAAGGAAGCCGAAGCGGCCAACCAGGTCGCAGAAGCTGCTGCGAAGATCGCGAAGACCGCAGATGACAACGCGGCGATCGAGATGCTCAAGAAGTGGAAGGAACTCCTGGACATGGGCGCCATCAACCAGGAAGAATTCGACGCCAAGAAGAAAGAACTGCTCGGATAAGACAGCAAAGAGGTAAATATGAAGAGAACTGAGATCGGTGTCGCGCTGCTTGGTTTCGGCAACGTGGGCAGCGGCACCTACAAAGCTCTCGAAGAGAATTTTGCGCTGATCGAAAAGAAGGTCGGCGCAAAAGTCGTTATAAAAAAGATTCTGGTGCGGAACCTGAACGCCCCCCGCAGAGTGGAAGCTCCCGCAGAACTTTTTACGACGGACTTCGAGGAGATCCTGAGAGATCCCAAGATCGACATCGTGGCGGAACTGCTGGGCGGCATCAACCCGGCGACCGGCTATATCCGGGCGGCGCTTACCGCAGGCAAGCATGTCGTGACCGCCAACAAAGCAGCCCTGGCTGTGCATCTGCCCGACCTGAACAAGGCGGCGGCGTTCCACAAGTGCATGCTGCGCTACGAGGCGTCCGTATGCGGCGCGATCCCCGTCATCGGCTGCATCTCCCGGGCGCTTACGGCCAACCGCATCACCGCAGTGAAGGGCATCGTAAACGGCACGACGAACTATATCCTCACCCGTATGGCGGCGGAAGGCGCATCCTATGAGGATGTGCTGAAGGACGCCCAGGCTCTGGGCTTTGCGGAAGCCGACCCCACGGGCGACGTGGAAGGCTACGACGCAGCCAATAAGCTGAGCGTGCTGATGGCGACGGCGTTCGGCATCTACAGAGCGCCGGACAGCTTCGAGCGCGTAGGCATTACCGGCGTCACCATGGAAGACCTGGCTGCGGCGGAGGCGGAAGGCAAGGTCATTAAGTTACTGGCGTGCGCGGAAGAAAAAGACGGCGGCATCGAAGCGTACGTAAAGCCCGTCGCGGTGGAGAAGGACAGCTTCCTGGGCCGCTGCGGCAGCGAATTCAACGCGGTGCAGATCGACTGCAACATGGCCGGCCCCATCTTCCTGCAGGGCAAGGGCGCAGGCCCCGAACCCACGGGTTCTGCTGTCCTCGGCGACATCATCGAGATCGCCCAGGCCATCGCAGCAGGCACGGAACACGAACAACCCTTTACAGCATTGATCTAGGAGGAAATACTTTTGACACTTTTTAAGGAATGGAACAAACTGATCAGCGGTCAGACCAAGGCGACCATCGACAAGTTCTGGGAAGAATATGCCGGCGGCGAAAAAAAGATCTATCAGGATATCTTAGCGAACTATCCGGCCAAGCCCGCCGGCAAGATCGGCGAACTGGCGGAGAAGTACGGCGTCCGCCCCGTTATCTTTATGGGCTTCCTGGACGGCATCCAGACCTCCATCGCCAACCCCATGGATCTGGATACCCTGGATGCGGACAGCGAGATCGAACTGGACATCCAGTGGGAGACCCTGCTGTTCAACATGTTCAAGGCCGATGCCGACTATCTGTACGGTCTGGAAGAATGGCTGTCCATCGTAAGCGAGGAGAGATATAAGGAGATCTACGACGATTTCCGCAGATCCCGCACCGTTCACGTGGAGAAAAAGCCCGGCCGCAACGATCCCTGCCCCTGCGGCAGCGGCAAGAAGTACAAGAACTGCTGCGGCAAGAACGCATAAGAAAATGGCAAAACTGACGAAAGCACAGATAAAACAGGCCATCGACGCGCTGATGGCCGAATATCCCGACGCGGGCTGTGCGCTGGATCACGGCAGCACGTTTCAGCTGCTGGTGAGCGTCGTCCTGTCCGCCCAGACCACGGATGTTTCTGTCAATAAAGTCACTCCGGCGCTTTTCGCAAAAGCGCCGGATGCTTTTGCTATGGCGCAGCTGTCCGAAGAGGAAATCGCCGGATTCATCCGCACCATCGGCATGTACCGGACAAAATCCGCCAACGTTAAGAAGCTGTCACAGATCCTGGCGGAGCAGTACGGCGGGGAGGTGCCCGGCGACTATGACGAACTGGTAAAGCTTCCCGGCGTGGGCAGAAAGACCGCGAACGTCGTGCTGGCCGAAGGGTTCGGACAGCAGCGCATCGCCGTGGATACCCACGTGTTCCGCCTGGCGAACCGCATCGGCTTTACGGCGGAGAAGGACGTGTTTGCGACGGAAGATGCGCTGATGAAGGCTATTCCCGAAGACCACTGGACGAAGATGCACCACGCACTCATCTGGCACGGCCGCAGGGTCTGCCATGCCAGAAAGCCGGCCTGCGAGGGCTGCTGTCTGGACGGCATCTGCCAAAAGAACGGGTTATAGATATGGCGCTGCACATCGTTTTGGTAGAACCGGAGATCCCGCCCAACACAGGCAACATCTCCCGCACCTGCGCCGCGACCGGCACGTGGCTGCACCTCGTAAAACCGCTGGGCTTTAACATCGACGACCGCACGCTAAAGCGGGCCGGACTGGATTACTGGCCCTTCGTTAAGGTGGAGATCCACGAAAGCCTCGACGCCTTTTTAGAGGAATATCAGGGTCACCGCATGTGGCTGTCCACGACGAAGGGCAAACAGCTGTATACCGACGTCCGCTACCAGGACGAAGATATGCTGTTGTTCGGCAAGGAGACGGCAGGCCTTCCCCGGGACTTTATCGCAGCGCATCAGGAGCAGGCGATCCGCATCCCCATGAGCGAAGACACGCGGCTGCGGTCGTTCAACCTCTCCAATTCTGCGGCCATCGTCCTGTTCGAGGCGCTCCGGCAGCTGGAGTTCCCCGGGCTCGCATAGGATACGCAGCGTATCCTTCTTGAGAAAAACTGTCGCCATAACCTTTTCCTGCTCTTCCTGTTTTTACAATTAAAGTGAAAATCATATTGTGGAACAGGAGGTGTAAGGCAATGTTGTATTTTTACTTCCGTCTTGTCCATTTCCGCAGTTCTTCTTTCCGGGAAAGGAGGCAGTAGCAGCCCACCTTTGCTACGCCGCAGGAGCGCAGATCCTTCTACGAACGGAAACTGTTCGTCCTGCGAAAGGTGTTGGTCCGGTATTGCGTCCGGTATACGAAAGATCATTACAAAGCAGAAGATACTGCCCAGGAGGCTCTTTGTCTCGCCTGGGAGAACCTGGAACAGCTGGAGGATCCGCAGCGCGCGGATCGCTGGCTGTTTTCTATTGCGGCGAATCTGCTCCGCCGGCGGGATCCCTACAGCGGCGGGGAACTGCCGCCGGAGGACGATCTGCCGTCCTGTGAGAGCGCGGAAGAGCAGCTTCTGAAGGAAGAATGGTTCCGGGAAGTCGCCGCACTGATACAGGAGCTCCCCATGCTGCAGCGTCAGGCAGTCTATTTCTGCCTCGTCCTCGAACGCAGCCCCGCCCAGCTGGCTGCCGTTCTCAACGTCAGTCCCCACGCCGTATCTGCCCGCCTGTACCGGGGCCTGCAGACGATGCGCAAAAAATGGAAGGCCTTGCGCTAGAGCGTTCAAAAGTCCGCGGGATTGTTATATAATAGAAATGCTATGAAGCAAGGCTACGAGTTGAAAATCGAACAGAGCCAGAAGCTTACGATGACGCCTGCGCTGCTGCAGGCGATCAACGTGCTGCAGCTCAACACGATGCAGCTGGACCAGTACGTGCAGGAGCAGCTGCTGTCCAATCCCATGCTGGAGCGGGACGAAAGCGCGCCGCCGGAAGAGCCCAAAGCCGTCGACTGGGCGGAATACGCCAAAAGCGTGGCGTACGAACCCATGCAGCAGGACGAAGATCCTGCGGACGACACCCGGGAAACGGCAGGCCGCAGCGGGATGACCCTGGCAGACTTTCTGGGCACACAGCTGCAGACTTCCGGTCTTCGCAGCGACATCCTGCCCGTGTGTCTTTACGTGGCCTGCTGCTTAGACGACAGCGGCTATCTGCGGATAAGCCTGGAGGAGATCGCGGAACAGACCGGCGCGGACGTGAATACTGTGCGCCAGGCGCTGCTCCACGTGCAGGGCATGGATCCTGCCGGCGTAGGCGCCAGAAACCTCACGGAATGCCTGTCTCTGCAGCTCATCCGCGCCGGGCTCGATACCCCGCTGGCCATGGTCCTGGTAAAGGAACACCTGGAAGACATCGCAGCCAACCGGATCGGCAGTCTCGCGAAGCAGCTGGGCGTAAAACCGGTGGAGATCCAGGATACCTGCGATATTATCCGCACGCTGGATCCGAAACCCGGCCGGCGCTTTTCGAAAGACACCGAAGCGCAGTATATCGTGCCGGACGTGTTTATCGAACTGAGAGGCGGTCAATTGGCTGTCTCCGTCAGCGAATCTGCGTCTCCCCGGCTCATCATAAGCCCGTATTACCGGCATCTGCTGGAAGACCCGGACGCCGACGCGCAGCTGAAGGATTTTCTGGAGGACAGACTGAATTCCGCTGCCTGGCTCATCCGCAGCATCCAGCAGAGGAGCCAGACCATACTCGGGGTCACCCGGGCCATCGCATCGATGCAGGAGGACTTCCTGAAGAACCGCGAGAACCTGACGCCCAAGGAAGAGCGCAAGCTCGAGCAGGCCGTCAAGATCAAGGAGTGTTCGACGCTGGCCGAGGTCCATCTGTTCAAGGAACGGATGCGCGGGATCTATGCGAACGCGAAGGCCTACCTCGATGCCGCGCCCTTGTTTGACGAATGGATCCGTGACGCAGTGTCTAGCGACATCCCTGAACTGCGAAGTGCGGCAAGGACGTTCTTGAGAAACCGCGACGGCATCCTTGCGTTCTGGACTTCGGGCGGCAAGAACAACGCTGCGACAGAGGGGTTCAACAGGAAGACAAGAGGCCTTCTTGAGATGTCATACGGCTTCCACGACTACAAGTTCCTCAGGCTGAGGATCTTCGATCTCGGCGAGAAGAAATCGATCAGGGGATGACGGACTGAAGCGCGCTTCGCCTTATGCAACCACGCAGCGGCGGGGTGCCCACCCGGCAGCGGGGCTTCCCAAAATGCCCCGCTGTATTAGGGTGGGTCGCCGCGGGGCAAAACGGTTTTCTACAATTTGCAGAAGAACCGTAAAACCAAACTGACAGTTGAGCTGAGAGGAGAATCGTTCTACGATTTCCGTCCGGACCACTCGCAGCCCGGCCGCTACACGATGGACATGTCCGCGCAGTCGACGGTGCTTCTCGAGAACAGCAAGATGCG
>CACYFF010000017.1 GCA_902773665.1 uncultured Eubacteriales bacterium
ACCCATTGCCTGTATACTGTCACGCCCCTGTTCCAAAAGGTCAGCGGCAAGACTGCTCATCGGTATGATCGTCGTCGGCGCCATGGGCGCTGTCATGGACGTCGCCATGGATATCTCCTCGTCCCTGCACGAGCTGCACTACCGGGCTCCGGACCTGACGTTCAAGGAACTGTACCAGTCCGGCATTACGATCGGACGGGACGTCATGGGCACCATGGCCAACACGCTGGTGCTGGCATACATCGGCTCGTCCCTGTGCAGCATCCTGCTGCTCATCACGTATTCGGGATCTCTGCGGGAACTGCTCAACCGGGAAAACATTACGGTGGAGCTGCTGCAGGCGATCATCGGTTCGTTCTCGATCCTGCTGACGATGCCGCTGACTTCTCTGATCTGCAGTTTCCTGTACACGAACAAGAGTTTCCTGAAGCTAGAGCAGAACATCAAGGATCCCAGCGACGATTTCGATCCCGACGCGCCGGTAACGGTGCTCGAACCAGAGCACAAGTCCATCATTCCGAAGGATCCATTCGAGATGTTCAAGAAAAAGACGGAAGAGGGCGCTTCGAAAGAAGAGGGGCCCAAGGAGTTCGGCAGTTACTATTACGAGGGACAGCCGCCGAAAGAGAAGCGAACCAGCATCCTGTCCGCCATCGGCAAAAAGAAAGACACGGAGATAAAGAGCGAATAAACGCATGCAGAAAAAGGACCGGAAGGTCTTTTTTCTTTTACCTGAATATGGTAATATATGGGCGGCACGGGAAAAATTATTTATGGATATCCCCTGGGAAAAGCTGAGGAAAACGGGGCTCGCTCTGTTTTGCGCTGCCGCAGCGTTTGGCAGCGTTCACAGTTATCTGGACGGCGCGGCCTTGGACGAAGCGCCGGTGCTGTACGAGGAGGCGCCGGCAATTGCCGTTCTCGCAGATGACCCTGTCAGAGTAGAACCGGAAGACAGCCGCATCGACATCAACACCGCATCCGAAGAAGAGCTCTGCACGCTGAAGGGCATCGGTCCGACGAAAGCGGCAGCCATCGTCGCGTATCGCCAAAGCTACGGCGGATTTGTATGCATTGAGGAGATCATGGAGGTGAAGGGCATCGGCGAAGGCACCTTCGAAAAGATCCGCGAATTCATCTATATTGGGGACGAAGGCAGGGATTTATGATAAAATAAATTGTTAATTGTTAAATGTATTGCGGGATATTGGTCACGGTCGGACACGCTCTCGCTAACAGGGTCCCGAAAGGCATTTAAGGAGTATACATGCTATCCGATACAGAACTCGCCAGGATCAACGAACTGGCACATAAAAAGAAAACGGTCGGGCTGACGGAGGAAGAGCGCATCGAACAGGCACATCTCCGCGAAAAATTCCTGGAGGATTTCCGGGCCCGTTTCCGTCAGCAGCTGGACAACATTGAGATCGTCGAACCGGACGATCCCAGACTGGAAGAACAGAAGCAGAAAAACAGGAACAATTAGCGATGCCGCATTTTATCGAGTTCCAAAACGTAAGCAAGATCTACCGCATGGGCGAGGTGGAGATCCCGGCTCTTCACGGCGCTTCTTTTGCCGTGGAAAAAGGGGAGATCTGCATCATCGTCGGCCCCTCCGGCGCAGGCAAGACCACGCTGCTCAACATCCTGGGCGGCATGGATCGCCTGACGGAAGGCAAGGTCTTTCTCGACGGCCAGGAGATCTCCTCCTACGATAAAAAGCGCATGACGGCATACCGCCGCTACGACATCGGCTTCGTCTTCCAGTTTTATAACCTCATCCAGAACCTTACCGCCCGGGAAAACGTGGAACTGGCCGCCCAGATCTGCAAAGATCCCATCGACGCGGACGAAGTCCTGGCACGTGTCGGTCTGGCCGAACGGGCGAACAACTTCCCGTCACAGCTTTCCGGCGGCGAACAGCAGCGTGTCGCTATCGCCAGAGCCCTGGCGAAAAATCCAAAGCTGCTGCTCTGCGATGAACCCACGGGCGCCCTGGATTACGTCACCGGCAAAGCCATCCTTAAACTGCTGCAAGACACCGCCCGCCAGACCGGCATGACGGTCGTCATCATCACGCACAATTCCGCGCTCACCGCCATGGCCGACCGCATTATAAGGGTCAACAGCGGCACCATCCTCGAACAGCGCGTCAACGATACCGTAACGCCCGTAGAAGACATCGAGTGGTAGCCATGCTTCTGCGTTCTCTTCTCCGCACCATCCGGTCCACGCTGGGCAGATTTCTGGCGATCTTCGCCATCATCGCGCTGGGCGTCGGATTCTTCATCGGTCTCCGTGTTACCCACGATTCCATGCTGAAAACGGCAGATGATTATCTGACGGATCTTTTGCTGTACGATTTTCGCCTGATCTCCACGCTGGGGCTTACGGATGAGGACGTTAATATGTTTGCGCGCGATCCTGCCGTCGCACTGTCGGAAGGATCGTTCTCCATCGACGCTCTGATCGAAACGGCAAAAGGGCAGGACGACGTGCTGCATTTCCACACGCTGCTGCCGGATGTCAACCGCGTGGACCTTGTGAGCGGCAGGCTGCCCGAAACATCGGACGAGATCGTTCTGGACGCCCGCTATGCGGGTCCGGGCATGGTAGGCAAAACGGTGACCCTGGCAGAGTCCAACGACGAAGATACGCTGGAACACTTCGGTCACAGCAGTTTTAAGGTCGTCGGCACGGCCAACACCTCCTATTACGTCAACTTCGAACGGGGTTCCACCAGCCTGGGCTCCGGCAAAGTCTCCGGATTTGCCTATGCGCTTCCGGCGGCTTTCGACGCAGATTATTATACCGAAGTATTCCTGCGCCTTAAGGACATGCCTTCCATGGGTTCTCAGGCCTACGACAAGGCAGCGGATGCGCAGCAGGACAGACTGGAAGGGCTTTTGGAAGAACGGGGCCAGATCCGCTACGAAGACCTGAAACAGGAAGCGAACGATAAGATCGAAGAGGCGCAGGCCGAGATCGACGATGGCTGGGCCAAGATCGACGACGGAAAAAGAGAGATCGCCGACGCGGAGAGAAAACTGGCAGACGCCGACAGGGAACTGAAGGACGCCCGCAAAGAGCTCGACGACGGCTGGGCGGAATTGAAGGACGCGGAGACGGAGCTGGCAGACGCCCGCAAGGAACTGGATGACGCCGAGATCGAACTGGCGGATTCGCGCAAGGAACTGGACGATGCGAAGGCAGAACTGGCGGATGCCCGCCAGGAACTGGATGACGGCTGGAAGGAATACGAGGACGGCAAAAAAGAGTATGAAGACGGCCTGGCGGAATACGAAAAAGGTATGAGCGCCTATCGCAGCGGCCGCAGAGAAGCCAACGAACAGCTGGCCGCAGCCTCCAAACAGTTGGACGATGCCCAGGCGCAGCTAAGCGAAACGCGTACCCAGCTCGATGCAGCCGCCGAGCAGAAAACGGCCCTCGAGCAGAGCCTGCCGTACCTGGAAGGGGACAAGCTTGAGGAGGCGCAGACCGCCATCGGGACCATTTCCGAACAGCTGGCCTACGGAGAAGCCGCTTACGCTCAGGGACTGAGCGAACTGGAGAGCGGCCGGGAGGCCTACGAGGCGGCGGAAGCGTCTGCCAGAGGACAGCTTCGCTCTGCCAAGAGAAAACTGGATAAAGCCAAAGAAGAGCTGGACGCCGCGGCGCTGGAGCTGGAAGATGCGCTGGCAGAGCTGGAAGACGGCGAACAGGAGTATGCAGACGGTCTCGCCGAATACGAAGACGGGGAGCAGAAATACGCAGACGGCCTCGCGGAATATGAGGACGGTCTGAAGGAATATGAAGACGGCGTCGCAGAATACGAAGACGCAAAGACAGAGCTGGAGGACGGCGAAGCAGAGTATCAGGACGGACTCAGAGAATATCAGACAAAGTCTGCCGATGCAGCGGTCACCATCCGGGACGCCAAGGCGGACATCGCACAGGCGGAGATCGACCTGGAAGAAGGGCAGAAGAAGGTCGACGACGCCAGAGAGGAACTGGCGGATCTGAAGGAACCTTCCACCTATGTTCTGGGACGCGACAAGAATGCGGGATACGCCGCACTGGAGAACGATACGGCTATCGTCAAGGGAATCGCGAAGGTATTTCCGCTGTTCTTCTTCCTCATCGCGGTTCTGGTATGCATCACGACAATGACCCGCATGGTGGACGAACAGAGAACGGAGAACGGCACGCTCAAAGCGCTGGGATACAGCGACGCTGCCATCATCTCCCGCTATCTGATCTATTCAGGCAGCGCCTCGATCCTTGGCTGCTTTGCCGGTTTCTTCGCCGACTCGAAATTCATGCCCTTTACGATCTGGAAGATCTACCGCATCATGTACGACATCGACCGTCCCGTCGCGTTCGTGCTGGACTGGAAGATGTTCGGCATCTGTGCCGGGCTCTATCTGCTCTGTTCGCTGGGCTCCACCTGGTATGTGGCGCACGGGGAACTGAAGGAGATGGCGGCGCAGCTCATCCGCCCCAAGGCACCGGAAGCGGGAAAACGCGTTCTCCTCGAAAACGTTCCGGCCATTTGGAACCGCCTTAGTTTTCTGCGCAAGGTCTCGATCCGCAACATCTTCTTGTATAAAAAGCGCATGGTGATGATGATCATCGGCATCGGAGGCTGCACCGCGCTGCTGCTGACAGGCTTCGGCATAAGAGATACGATCTCCGGCATCGTAGACTATCAATACGAGGAGATCTCCCTGTACGACGGCGACGTATCGTTCGCGGAGGATATGGACGAAGACGCACAGCGGGCATTCCGGAAGGAATACGGAGACCTGATCGAAGATGCCGTCTTTCTGGCCGCTGCAAAGATGGATGTGAGCGGCAAAGCCACAGAGGAAGCGAACGTCATCTGCTTTGAAGAGCCTCCCGACGGATTCGTGGACCTTCACAGCGGAGACGCGAAACTGCCATGGCCGCAGGAAGGGGAGGCGGTGCTCAATTTCCGTCTCGCGAGGGATCTAGGCGTGACCGCGGGAGATACCATACGCATCGTGGACAGCGACATGCGCAGCGTGGATCTGAGGGTCACCGGCGTGTTCGATAATTACCTGTTCGATTACGTCTACGTCTCCCGCGATACCCTGGAGAACGCCTGGGGCACCGTACCGGAGACGAAGAACGCCTACGTCGATTTTAAAGAGGGGATGGAGGTCCATCAGGCGTCCGCAGATCTGCTGGCGTCGGACGACGTGCTTTCTGTTTCGCTGGCTGCGGATCTGCGCAGCACCATCGGCAATCTGCTGGAATCCATGGACCTCGTCGTGCTAATCGTGCTCGTGTGTTCCGGTGCGCTCGCCTTTATCGTCCTTTACAACCTGACGAACATCTCGATCACGGAGCGGCGGCGGGAGATCGCGACCCTCAAGGTGCTCGGCTTCTTCCAGAACGAAACGGCGCAATATGTCTTCCGGGAGAACCTGATCCTGACCGGCATCGCGTCGCTGTTCGGCATTCCGGCAGGGCTGGCACTGCTGCGCTACGTCATGGCGCAGATCGTCATCAAGCAGATGTATTTCGGCTGCCGTCTTGCGCCGCTGTCCTACGTCTGGTCCGTTCTCATCACGTTCGCGTTTGCCGTGCTCATCGACCTGGCGCTGCGCGTAAAGATCGACCGGATCGACATGGCGGAATCCATGAAGGCTATCGAATAATCCCGCATGGCGCCTTGACACTTCATACCGAAATGCAATAAAATGAAGTGTTTTTATAAGCATATTTTGGAGGTAGTTTTAGTATGAAATACATGGGCGTAAACGAACTGCGCGAGAAGTTCCTGAAGTTCTGGGAGACCAAGGACCATCTCAGACACGCTAGTTATTCCCTGATCCCTGAAAACGATAAATCCCTGCTGCTGATCGCAGCCGGCATGGCACCGTTAAAGCCTTATTTCAGCGGCGCGCAGGTTCCGCCCAGAAAGCGCATGACCACGGCGCAGAAGTGCATCCGCACGAACGACATCGATAACGTCGGACACACCGCCCGCCACGCCACGTTCTTCGAAATGATGGGCAACTTCTCCTTCGGCGACTATTTCAAAGAAGGCGCCATCAACTGGGGCTGGGAGTTCATCACGTCCCCGGAATGGCTGGACATCCCCAAGGAAAAGGTCTGGGCGACCATCTATGAGGATGACGATGAAGCTTATAACATCTGGAGAGAACAGGTCGGCATGCCCGCAGAGCGCATCGTTCGCCTCGGCAAGGAAGATAACTTCTGGGAGATCGGCACCGGTCCCTGCGGACCCTGCAGCGAAGTCTACTACGACAGAGGCCCCGAATACGGCTGCGGCAAGCCCGACTGCAAACCCGGCTGCGACTGCGACCGCTACATGGAGTTCTGGAACTTCGTATTTACCCAGTTCGACCGCCAGGAGGACGGCAGCTACGTTCCTCTGGCCCATCCCAACATCGATACCGGCATGGGTCTGGAGAGAATGGCCTGCATCATGCAGGGCGTAGACTCCATCTATAACATCGACACCATGCACGAGATCCTGCAGGAAGTCTGCAAGCTGTCCGGGGTCAAATACCAGGACGGCGCGGCGCCCACCGACGTATCGCTGCGCATCATCACGGACCACGTCCGCACCGTATCCTTCATGATCGGCGACGGCATCCTGCCCAGCAACGAGGGCAGAGGCTACATCCTGCGCAGACTGCTGAGAAGAGCGGCCCGCCACGGCAGACTGCTGGGCATCAAGGGCGCCTTTATCAACGATGTCGCAGAGAAGGTGTTCGAACAGTACGGCGAAGCTTATCCCGAACTCATCGAACGCAAGGACTACATCCGCAAGATCATCAGCATCGAAGAGGAAAAGTTCGACCAGACCGTCGAATCCGGCATGTCCGTTCTGGAAGGCTACATGGCAGAAGCCAAGGCGGCCGGCAAAACGCAGCTGTCCGGCGAACAGGTCTTTAAGCTCTACGACACCTACGGATTCCCCATCGAGCTCACCCAGGAGATCGCCGAAGAACAGGGCTATACCGTGGATGAGGAAGGCTTCCGCGCTCACATGCAGGCGCAGAAAGATCAGGCCAGAGCTGCCAGAAAAGCAGAGGACAATGAAGGCTGGCTGGACGAGAGCGTCATGTTCAAGGATTATCCGGCGACGGAATTTACGGGCTACGACAGTCTCGCCATGGACGCGAAGGTCCTGGGTCTCGTGCGCGGCATGAACGCGCTCAAGAGCGCAGGAGAGGGCGAAGAAGTCCGCATCGTTTTAGACCGCACCCCGTTCTATGCGGAAGGCGGCGGCCAGGTGGGCGATACCGGTCTGCTCGAGGCGGACGGATTTACCGCAGCCGTGACCGACACCATCAAGGTGGGCAATGTCTACGTCCATAAGGCAGTCGTGACCGCGGGCGAAGTCTCGGTAGGCGATACCGTTACGGCCTGCGTGGATGCCCTCAGAAGACACGCCATCGCCAGAAACCACACCGCGACCCACCTGCTGCAGAAGGCGCTGCGCACCGTTCTGGGTGACCACGTCGAACAGGCGGGCTCCCTCGTCAACGAAAACGAGCTGCGCTTCGACTTTACGCACTTCGAAGGCATCTCCGCGGAAGACCTGGCCAGAGTAGAGGATATCGTGAATGCCGAGATCCTGAAGTTTACGGACGTCGAGACCAAAGAGATGCCCATCGACGAAGCCAAGAAGCTGGGCGCCATGATGCTGTTCGGCGAAAAGTACGGCGAGACCGTCCGCGTCGTAAACGTTCCGGACTTCTCCATGGAATTCTGCGGCGGCACCCACGTCGCCAACATCGGTCAGATCGGCTGCCTGCACATCGTCTCCGAATCCGGCGTCGCCGCCGGCACCAGACGCATCGTGGCGGTCACCGGATCTGCCGTCAACACGCTGCTGGCAGAGGAACAGGCCCGCATCGCTGCGGCAGCCGCTTCCTTAAAGACCAACGCAGCCGGATTGGAAAAGCGGGCAGAAGACATGGCTGCGGAACTGAAGGCCGTGAAGAAGGAACTGGAAGAACTGAAGGCGAAAGCCGCGCAGGAAGGCGCAGGAGACCTGCTGAAGGAAGCGAAGGTCTTCGGTACGGCCCGACTCATCGAGCACACGTTCGAAGGCGCCGGCATCGACCAGCTGAGGAGCCTGTCCGACCAGATCAAGGCGGCGGAAAAGAACGTCGTGATGGTATTTGCGGCGGTCAACGGGGAAAAGGCCACGCTGATGGTCTCCGTCACCGACGACCTCACAGAAAAGGGCTACCACGCCGGCAACATGATCAAGGAGATCGCCAAGGCGGCAGGCGGAGGCGGCGGCGGAAAAGCCGACATGG
Source organism: uncultured Eubacteriales bacterium (assembly GCA_902773665.1). GTDB lineage: Bacteria > Bacillota > Clostridia > Peptostreptococcales > Anaerovoracaceae > RUG11894. Next base: position 8,328 of record CACYFF010000017.1, read on the forward strand.
CGCAGGCCGGTGCGAAGGATCTGGCCAAGTTACCCGATGCGTTCGCTAAGGCGGAAGAACTGATGGCAGCCAAGGCAAAATAACTGCAGCGCCTTCTTGAGAATTACACAAAACGTCTGTATAATATAAAAGGTGATTAGAGAATCGAACAGGAGGTAAAAAGTGGAGAGAAAAACGATACTGTTCAGCAGTCCGGAAAAACCCGAGCAGAGAACGACGGAAGACATCCTCAAGACTGTGTACGACGCGCTGGAGGAGAAGGGTTACAATGCCATCGATCAGATGGTCGGCTACATTCTTTCCGGCGATCCCTCCTATATTACGGGTCACAACAACGCCAGAAACCTCATCCGGCATATCGAACGGGACGATCTGGTAGAGGAACTTCTCCGGAATTTCCTGAAGAAATAATCGGCATATCATCGCAAAGAAACAAAACAAAGCGGACTTTACAGGTCCGCTTGTTTTGGAATATGGGGACATTTTTATGAGGATACTGGGACTGGATATCGGGGACAAAACGATCGGCGTCGCCGTAAGCGATCCGCTGTTCATCTCCGCCCAGGGGGTGACCACGATCGAGCGGATCGGCGTTAAGAAGGATACGACGAAAGTGCTGGAATACGCGAAGGAATACGAAGCCGGCACCATCGTCTCGGGACTTCCCCTGATGCTTTCCGGCGAAGACAGCCCGCAGACGCAGAAAGTGCGGGAATTCGTGGAGAAACTGCAGAATAAGGCGCGAAGCACCGGCATGAAGCTGGAATTCGTGTTCCAGGACGAGCGGTTTACGACAAAGATCGCAGAAGACGTGCTGATCGCTGCGGATATGCGCAGAGAAAAGCGTAAGACCATCATCGACCGCCAGGCAGCGGTCATCATCCTGCAAAGCTACCTGGATGCCAACCGGGGAAAACTCACGTTATAGGAAAGGACAAGAGCAAGGAAAACATGGGTAGACTAGGATTTTTCTTCAACATGAACACCTGCCTGGGCTGCGGAGCCTGCCAGGTGGCCTGTAAAGACCTGCACGGTCTGCAGCCCGGCGAGTTCTTCCGCCGCGTGGAGACCATCTCGGTCGAAGCGGGCGGCAAGAAGGTGTACGCGCACTACTCCGGCGCCTGCAACCACTGTGAAGAGGCAAACTGTGTAAAAGCCTGTCCTACAGGCGCCATGCACAAGGCGGCGGACGGCACGGTCGTGCACGACGACAACCTCTGCATGGGCTGCGGCAGCTGCATGTGGAACTGCCCCAACGGCGCAGTCTCTTTCTCCCTCACGAAGGGCGTAGCACAAAAGTGTGATGCCTGCGCTGAGCTGAGAGAAAGGGGATACGAACCTGCCTGCTGCGGCGCCTGTCCGACCCGTTCGTTGAAATTCGGTGATATCGACGAACTGCAGAAAGAATACGGCGTTTCCGCAGCGGAGCGGGGTTTCCTGCCCATCGCGGACATCACGGATCCGAACCTGATCGTAAAACTGCCGGCAAACGTAGTAAAAGCTCTGAAGGGAGGCAGCGCACATGCAGAAGATCTATAAATACATCATCGTCGGTGCCGGGATCGCTGCAGTGAGCGCGGCAGCCGGCATCCGGGAGACCGATCCGGACGGTGCCATCCTGATGGTAGGTGACGAAGCCGTTCCCGCTTATAGCCGTCCCATGCTCACGAAGACGCCGCTCCGCTCCTACGAACTGGGCCGCACCATCGTCTACGGACCCGAATGGTATAAAGAAAATAAGATCGACCTGGTGCTGGGCACGAAGGTGAAGGGCATCGACAATTCGTCTCGCCTTGTGACCCTTTCCAACGGCGATACCTTTTTCTACAACCGTCTGATCTACTCAGCCGGCGCCAACGGATTTGTGCCGCCCATCAAGGGCGCCGATCTGCCGGAGGTCGTCGTCATCCGCCGTTATGAGGACATTCTGAAGGTCAAGCGCCTGTCCGTGAACACCGGCAAAGCTGTCATCATCGGCGGCGGCGTCATCGGCCTGGAAGCGGGCTTCGAGCTGGCGCGCTACGGCCTGGACGTTACGGTGCTGGAGGCGCTGCCCATGCTCATGCCCAGATTCCTGGACGAGGACTGCGCACGGATGCTGGAGAATTCCATCCATTCCTTCCCGGTCTATACCGGGGTGACGATCGAGGAGATCGCCGGAAACGGACACGTGGAAAGCGTACGGCTGCAGGACGGCAGGGAATTCCCCTGCGACTTCGTCATTATGTCCACCGGCGTTCGGGCAGATACCGCGTTGGCGCAGGCGGCAGGCATCAAATGTGACCGCAGCGGCATCCTCATCAACGAAAAGTGTGAGACCAGCGCCAAGGACATCTTCGCTTGCGGCGACTGTGCAGCCTACGGCATCAACTGGCAGCTGTGGTCCCAGGCGCTGGAACAGGGCAGGGTGGCCGGCATCAACGCCGCTGGAGGCACTGCTTCCATACAGCCCACGGATTCTTCCATGATCATCAACTCGCCGGAGATCTCCATGTTCTCCTGCGGCGACGTGGGCAAGGACCCGAATAAAGTCTATACGACGGAAGTCGACGACAACATGCAGCCGGACCTGTTCGCGGTCAACAAGAAATTTATCCGTTCCTACGAAAAGCGCTTCTACTGCGGCGAAAAGCTGGTAGGCGCCATCATCATCGGTAATCTGGCCCGCATGCAGGAACTGAAGGAGCAGATCCTGGGAATCGCTCCCCGTGAGGTATAGACCATGGCATTTACGAACAGCAAGACCTTTTTATATAACGCGCACATCCTGAAGTCGTTCTTCGAGGACCTGGACCGCTGGAGAGAGGAGTGCGCCTGCTTCGGCATCCGCAGCACCATCGAAGACCAGCAGTACGACGATCTGTTCAAAGGGACTGACGCGGATGTGTACATCCCCATGTGGGCCTCGGCCTGCAAGGGTCACGGAGACATCCTGATCGACCGGACGACCTACGACTGCATCCGTTTCTATAAAGCCTACGGCTACGAAGCGATCCACATGGACGGCAACCCCGCGGACTTTCTCGGAGAGCAGCTGCGCTTCCTGGAATACATCAGCGTGTGCGGACTGAAGGGCACCGGCAATGCCGGCCTCGTGATCGAGGCGTTTATCGAACAGTTCACATTAGATACCGTAAAAGAATTCTGTAAATCCCTGCATGCACAGAACGCCGTTCCCATCTCAGAGGAACTGGGTTTCGTCTGTGAAGCACTGGAAGCGCTGGTCCGCCTGCAGCCCAAGACGCTGGTGACCGAGATCGGCTGCGACGAATTCTACTGCTGGCAGTGGAGCCAGAAACCGCCTCTTCCCGTCGAGGAGCCGCATATCGTGCGCTCTGCCGGGGTCAACAACTGCGGCGGCAACTGCAAGCTCGAGGTCTGGTGCGCGGAAGGCTGCGTGCTGGATATCTCCGCCGATACGTCCATCAACGGCGTACAGCTGCGGACCTGTCCCAGAGGCAGAGGATACCGGCACACGTTCCTTACGTCTCACAGACTCCGCTATCCCATGAAGAGAAGGGAAGCGAGAGGCAGCGGCAAATATAAGCGTATTTCCTACGAGGAAGCGGCGAAGGAGATCGCAGATAAGATCAAGGAATGCGGCGAGAAGTACGGTCCCGGCAGCCGGTACATGATCTATTCCACCGGCGTCTGCGCCGTGGCGCGGCCGGACCATCTGATGAAGCGCCTGCTGTGCCTCGACGGCGGCTACCTGCAGCACTATAACTCCTACAGCAGCGCCCAGGCAAACTACATTACGCCGTACATTTACGGTACCGAGCGCACGAACAACCACCCCGCGGACGTCATGAACTCCAAACTCATCATCCTGTGGGGCCACAATACGGCGGAAAGCATCATCGGACCGTTCCGCAACTATTACTTCGCCAAGGCAAAGGAGGCGGGCGTTCGCATCGTGGTCATTGACCCCCGCAACAGCGAATCCGCTCTGACGTTCGCCGACGAATGGATCCCCATCAAGCCGGGCAGCGACTGCGCGATGGCCAATGCCATGGCCTTCGTCATCTTCCAGAAGAACCTGCAGGACCAGGAGTTTATGAACAAGTTTTGTGTGGGCTTCGACGAAGCGCACATGCCCGAAGGCGTGCCCGTAGGGGAGAGTTATAAGAGCTACCTGTTCGGCCTGCAGGACGGCATCGTGCGTGACCCGAAATGGGCCGAAGAGATCTGCGGCGTTCCTGCGGAAAAGATCGAGGAATTGGCCGTTGAATACGCTACCAGCAAGCCCGCCAGCATCCAGCCCGGTCTGGGCGTTCAGCGTACGTTTATCGGTGAGAACGCGATCCGCGCCATCTCGGCGCTCTGCGCCATGACGGGCAACGTCGGCATTCCCGGCGGCGGAGCAGGCGGCACTGTTACACCTATTCCACGCCGGTGTTCCTGTGGAGCAAGATCATCGACAAATGGGAGACCATGACTGCCGAAGAAGACGGCATCAAGGGCGCGGACAAGCTGCCCTGCGGCATCAAACTGATGTTCTCCCTGGCGTCCAACGTGATGATGAACCAGCATTCGGATCTGAACGACACCCAGCGCATTTTAAGCGATACCAGCAAGTGCGAGCTGATCGTAAACTCCGACCTGTTTTATACGTCCAGCGTCCGCTGGTCCGACATCGTTCTGCCCGGCGCGTCGTTGTTCGAGACCGAGTACATTCCTTCGGTCTGGAACTCCGACGACTATGTGCTTTACGCCAACCAGTGCACGCAGCCGCTGTTCGGCTCCGTCTTCGAATACGAATGGATGAAGCTGGTCGCCAAGGATATGGGCCTCTATGAAGCCTTTACCGACGGCTGCGAAACCCGGCAGGACTGGAGCCGCAAGATCTACAACGAAGACCTGCTGCCGAGAGAGCCGGAGTTGCCCGACTTCGATACGTTTATGGAAAGGGGCGGCCACATGTATTCCGGCCCCTGCGACGAGCCAGTGGCGTTCCGGAAGCAGATCCGGGACGGCGTGCCGTTCGCAACGCCCAGCGGCAAGATCGAGATCTTCAGCAAACAATTGTTCGACATGCATAAGCCGGATATCGGCGGCATTCCCAAGTGGTTCGACGGACCGGAAGGCCCGACGGACTATGCGGGGCTCAACAAGTATCCGCTGCAGCTGATCGGCTACCACACGAAGCGGCGCTGCCATTCCATCCACGACCAGAACCAGTGGATGGAGGAGCTGGATCCGCCCGCGCTGTGGATCCATCCCAAAGATGCTGCCGTAAGAGGGATCGAGGACGGCGACATGATCGAGGTATACAACGACCGCGGCACGGTGCGCATTCCGGCCTTCGTGACCGACCGCATCGTGAGGGGCGCCGTGGCGCTGTCCCAGGGCGGCTGGTATACACCGGACAAGGACGGGGTAGACGTGAGAGGCTCCATCAACGTGCTCACGTACGCCTATAAACCGTCTCCGGTGGCGAAGGGCAATCCCCAGCACACCAATCTGGTAGAGGTGCGTAAATACGAGGCCGCAGAAGGCCAAAAATCGGCGAAATAAGAAGAGAAGACCGCATGAGTGGATAGTTTCACGCCCATGCGGTCTTTCATCCTTATTCGGGCGATTTTTGATGTTTCCGCCGGCAGAAGGAGTAGCAATTTCCAGAAACCGTTGAGTTTTCAAGGGTTTGTAGAGATTGGTTGACAGTAATTAATTTATGACACTAACTATATAAGGAGCTATTTCATGAAAGAGATCTCTGTAAAAGAGCTGTTTTCGTACATCGACCCGTTCGCGATCCACGAAGATCCAGCCATCGCGCTGGCGACGGACGGCAAGGAGACCAACGGATTGACCATAGGATGGGCCGAATACGGCGTTCTTTGGAGCAAGCCAGCCGCGACGGTCTACGTCCATAAGACCCGCTATTCCAAGCACATCTTCGATGGGGCAGAGTATTATGCAGTCTGCTATCTGAAGCCGGAACACAAGAATGTGCTGGGCTATTTCGGCAGCGTATCCGGCAGAGACGAGAACAAGATGGAGAAATGCGGCCTAAAGACCGTGACGGACGATCTGGCGCCGTATTTTGCGGAGAGCCGTCTGGTCGTGATCTGCCGCGTTATGGGCAAAAACGACTTTGACCCGGCCAGCGTCGATACAGGCGTTGCCGCATGGTATGCCAGAGAAGGCGTTCACACTTTGTATCATGGCGAAGTCGTAAAAGTGCTTATCGCAGAAGAATAAGTCTTGAAACAAGATATCTGTACAGCTTGAAATTACAATGCCGGTCTGGATTTCCCGGACCGGTATTTGCGTGCAGGGGAGTGCTTTTGGATATCCATATCTATTCCTAAAATCACAGTTTTGGGAATAGATAGACCCATAAAACAGGCCCGGGGGACTCCCCCGGGCTTTTCGTTAAAGTCTTGGAATCTCAGGCTCTTACGCATGGCCCGTACTGTTCCAGGCACGGATGCCCACATCCAGCGTTTCCAGAAACGCGGATTCACCCAGCGTATTGATCTTCCAGAACACCGCCTGGCTTCCGCCTGTTGCGATCCCGCACACGTCCGCGCCGTCCTTGGTTTCTATAAACTGCACGGTTAAACTCGTCCGGTTGCCGCCTGCATAGCTGAACCGTTCATAGACTCTCAGCTCGATCCGCTTTCCCTGGATCTGATTCTTCGAACATTCCTCAAGGCTGATCGACATGCTCTGCCGCATCAGCTCCTGATGAATGAATTCCACGATCTGCCCGAAGTCTCCGGTCAGATGCTGCTCCAATTTTGCCATGATCCTGTCTCCGATCCCTTATAAAGCTGCCGCATGTCCGCAAACTGTTGAAATTTCAAGTCTTGCGAAACACGATGCCAAAAATCGCCGATTTAAGCGATTTTTTTCTTTTCGTCGATAAGTTATACCTTTAAAAACGTTTCTGTTTTCCTGCCCGCCTGATTTCGGCCGATTTTCCGGGCTTTCCGGATCGGATCGTTCGGTGAGACTTCGTCCGGATGTCTTCCTTATCCTTCATGCTTCGGAAAACGCTGCCGGATCTCTTAAGACTCTCTGGACGGAAATCTATATCGATCCGAAACGAATCCATGTCTTAACAGCTGCTGCAGATGATCTTATTAAAACGACTGCGCCGATAAACCGTTTCTGAGACCGGCGAATCACGTCAGCCATATAAAAACCACCCGCAAACCAGTATCATCAAAAACGGTCTATCCGAAAACCAGTCGAACGCAGCGGCATACCGATCTGTATACCGATGCAAAGCGGCTCGATGCAATCCTGCAGGTTCCTGCCATTAAGCAACGATACGCTGTCTTTACCGCAAAATACACCCTGTTCTCTTCTGCGAACAAATGTTTGCGAAAGAGAACAGAAGGGCGAACGATCTGAGTTTTCCCGAGAACAAATGTTTAGAACACGAACGGCACGCAGCGCAGCAGTTCGTAGTAGTCGTCGGTCTCCATGCGGATCGTGTGGGAATCCAGCATCTCAAACCCCGGATAATTCACATACCGGGCTGCATCTCTGTGTTCCTTATAAGAGATCTGCAGTTCGAAATGCTTGGGCAATTCGCACATCGCTTTGGACAGATCCTGCTTTAAGGCCTCTTCCGTCCCCTTCCGGATGAGATCGCAGACCAGCTGGGGCTGGCGGCAGCGCGTATAGCCGCCGTATCCGTCCTTCGCCCAGACGGTCTTCAGCATGGGATGCAGATGCAGGCTGTCTTCCGTGAGCATCTTGTCGCCGGACAAAAAGACCGTGGGAACGCCGTAATAAGCCGCACACCAGCTGTAGAGCATAAACTCCGAGCAGTCTTCGCCGTTGAGCATCACCCGGGTCGTCTTCGTCGTAAACGTATGGGACAAAGGGTTGCCGATCTTGCCTGCAGCGGAATGGTATCCGATAAAAACAGCCGCATCGAAGCCGGCCTCGATGCCTTCCACCATGGTGCGCGGACTTCCGTTGCTGGCGCGGATGACTTCTACGCACTGCGGCATTTCATTCAGGTCGATGTTGCGGCCGCCGTCATGGGCATCTTTGACCACGATATAATCTGCGCCGGCTGCAATGGCGCCTTCGCAGGCCGCCAGGACCTCTTTCGTCATCTGCCGGGCCGCTGCCGGATATTCCTCTTCGCCGTGGTCCGTTTCCGGCCATACGGTCGTAAAAGCAGTTCCTTCGATATCTGCACTGATAAATACTCTCATAAAAACCTCCTGTCTTGACCTTAGGAAAGATCTCTTCTGAAATCATTATAATCCCGTCAAACAGGAAAAGCGACAGAACAGATCTGCCGCTTTTCGCTTTATGTATACAACAGCTAGCCGGAAGCTACAGTTCCGTCGGGATGGTGATATACTGACCGGGCTGCAGATCTTTTGCAGAGATCCCGTTGAGCTGGCAGATCTGATAAACGACGGTACGGACATCCATATCCGCCGGGCCGTATTCCTGTGCCAATGCCCAGAGCGTATCGCCGGACTGGACCTTGACCTGGACGTATTCCTTAGTGCTGGCGCCGGACGCCGTGTTATAACCCAAAGCCGAACTCACGATAAACGCCATCAGTACAAGCGTAATGGCTACAAAAGCGGTAAATCTGGCCTTATTGGCAACTCTGTATTTTCTGTGCTTTTTCATGGTCGTTCTCCTCCAAGAACATTTGTTCGCAAGACCATAATAACAGAACATTTGTTCTTTTGCAAGAACTTTTTTCATTTTTTCATAAAAAAAGAAGCGGCGCATCTGCACCGCTTCCAGGCTTGTTATTTCAGTACCGGACCGATGTGATCCATCTCATTTTCAAAGGCTTTTTCCACCTCGTCCTTCTTCGGCAGGTTCTGTTCCTGCAGTTCATTTCGAACTTTCCGCTGCATCAGGTCTCCCATAAACTCACCCTGCCCTTTTTCCGCCATGTCTTCCATCAGTTCGGCAGCCTGCTGTCCGCTGATGGAGCCGATCATCTTTTTGAACATGGGATTGTTTCCCGGGCCGCACCGCTTCATCTCTTCGATTTTTCCGTAAGGAACGTTCTCCGAGAGCAGCTTCGTCTGGTCGATCTGATTGGTCGCCTTGTCCCGGGTCATGAAGTCCAGCATCAGATATTCGGAGAGTATGTCCTTGGCCTTGGCCGCCGTCTCGGGGTCATCCGGGGAAGCCTTCAGCCGGGCGGCCGCCGTCTTCGCATCCGCCTTCAATTCTTCGATCCGCGTCTGAACGCTGCCGGCGTACAGTTCTCTGCCTATCGTCCGGTAGTCGTCCTGCACACCGCCTTTGCGGATCTCGTCGACCAGGGCGCCGCTGTGACCCTTTGCGATCAGCTTTGCCGTCTCATCGTTCTCGAGTCCGATCCCGTTCAACAGATGTCCAACAGACAGCTGCATATTATACGATTATTTTATCTTTTAGGGTCTGCAGAGCTTTGATGACGCCGAATTTCGCGTGCTCGTAGGTAATGCCGCCCTGGAAGTAGACGATGTATGGCTCACGCATAGGCGCATCCGCCGACAGCTCGATGGAGCTGCCTCCCACGAAAGCTCCGGCCGCCATGATGATCTGGTCGGTGTATCCGGGCATGTCCCAGGGCACCGGCGTAACGTAGGAATCGATGGGAGCCGCCGCCTGCACGCCTTCGCAGAAAGCGCAGACCGCTTCCGGGGTGCCCAGCTTGACCGCTTCCACGATATCGTTTCGCGGATCCTCCGGGCCCGGGCAGACTTCGTAGCCGAGGTCCGCAAACACCTGGGCGCACAGCGCAGCGCCCTTCACCGCTCCGATGGTCACCCGGGGAGCGATAAACAGGCCCTGGAACATGCTGCGGGTCTGGCCGAAGGTAAGGCCGCATTCGCCGCCGATACCGGGGCTGGTGACCCGGGTAGCCACCTTGTCCACCAGGTCCTTGCGCCCCACCACATAGCCGCCGGAGACCGCAAGGCCGCCGCCGGGGTTCTTGATGAGAGAGCCGGCCATGATGTCCGCACCGACCTGCACCGGTTCCTTCGTATCCGTAAACTCGCCGTAGCAGTTGTCCACCATGCAGATGACGTCGGGCTTGACGGACTTGCAGGCTGCCGCCCAGGATTCGATCTGGGGGATCGTCATGGCGTTGCGGAACACGTAGCCCCGTGAACGCTGCAGCGCGCAGATCTTCGTGTTGGGGCCGATCGCCTTCTTGACGCCTTCCAGGTCGATCTGATTGCCCGGCAGCAGATCCACCTGCTTATAAGTGACGCCGAACTCCTTCAGATTGCCGTAGGCGTCGCCTTTCAGGCCGATGACGGTCTGCATGGTATCGTAGGGATCGCCATTGCAGTAGATGAGCTCGTCTCCGGGACGCAGCAGCCCCAGATAGACGCTCGCCAGCGCATGGGTGCCGTTGACGATCGTCGGCCGCACCAGGCCGGCCTCCGCGCCGAACACGTCGGCGTAGAGCTGTTCCAGGGCCGTCCGGCCCACGTCGTCGTAGCCGTAGCCCGTGTTCCAGGCGAAATGCTGGTCGTTGATGCGCGCTTCCTGGAAATGGTGCAGCACTTTGTATTGGTTGAAGGTCTGGATGTCGTCCAGCTTTTCGAACACGCCGGCCAGCTTCTTTTCTGCCGCCTGCGTGCGGTCTAAGATGTCGGCGTCGATGCCGAACTGTTGTTTCAGATAGTCGTATGTTGCTTGGTTCATGAGAAATAAAGTCCTTTATAAAAATATTATGCCGTCTTCCAGGCTGCCTTCCACTTGCCCCTGCGGTAGCGGATCGTCATCAGCAGGCAGCGCATGGTCCAGTCGAGGGCCATGGGGAACCAGACGCCCAGCAGGCCGAAGCCGAAGAATTTGATGAGGATGAAGGCCAGCGGCACGCGTACGCCCCACATGCCCACCATGGACATGACGGAGGAGAATTTCGTGTCGCCTGCGCCTCTTAAGATGCCGCTCACCGTGTTGGCGACCGCCACGAACAGCTCGGCAAAGGCCTGCACCCGCAGCGCTTGCGCCGCCATGGCGATGGCCTGTTCATCCGTCGTGAAGATGCCGACGAGCTGCGGTGCAAAGATGAACATCAGGATCGCGCAGACCGCCATGATCTCGCAGGCGTACTTGATGCACTTGTTGCCCAGTTCGATGGCCTTGTTGGCGTTGCCTGCACCCAGCCACTGCGCCACGATGGTGGTGGCCGCCACCCCGAAGCCGTTGATGGGCATGTAACAGATGGATTCCGCCGTGTTGGCGTAGCTGTGCGCTGCCACCACGTGGTTGCCGAGGCCAGCCAGCATACGGGTGGAGACCAGCTGTCCGCTGCTCAAGACCAGACGTTCGAGGGCGATGGGAATGCCCAGGCGGTAGGTGCGCCGCAGCAGAAGGCTGTTGAAACCGATCACGTGCTTGCGGTCGAAGGTCACCTGATTGTCCTTGCGCAGCACGAAGTACATGGACAGCAGGCCGCTGCAGATGTTGGCGAAGGACGTGGCCGCCGCTGCGCCTGCAACGCCCATGCCGGCGCCGATCATGGGGCATGCCATCCCGAACAGGGAGATCGTGCGGCTGGGGAAGATCAGCAGATAGTTGAAGATGACGTTGATGATGTTATGCAGCACATTGCAGAACATCGGTCTTCTGGTATCGCCCATGCCGCGCAGAAGGTTGCAGTTGATGGACAGCATGGCCAGGAAGATGCGGGTGTAGCCCAGGATGCGGATGTAATCGCCGGCGTCGTCCCAGATCGAGGTGTCCGCGTTCATCCAACGGGCAAAATTTGGGGCGATCAGGAAGATGTACAGCACGTTGAGCAGCACGCCGAACCAGGCGATGTGGAACATCGCGTTGCGCATCACTTCACGGGCGTCTTCCGGATGGTTCTCGCCGATGTACCGGGCCACCATGACGGAAAAGCCCAGAGCCAGGCCGTAATTGAAGCCGTTGGTGAGCATCAGGATGGGCTGGTTGACCGCGATGGCAGCGGAAGCATTCACGCTGATGTGCCCCACCATGGCGGTGTCGACGTACATGGTGAGGATCTGCCCCAGTTCTTCGATAAAGCTGGGGATGACCAGGCTGAAGATGAGAGTGCGGGCGGGGATGCTGGCATCCAGAATGTTGAGTTGTTGGTGCTTTCTATTTGTCAGGGTCATTTCTGTTCAGGTCTTCTCCCCACTCGAAATTCTTGATGAGTTCACGCTTGGTATTGAGCTTATGCGCTGCGTAGAGCTGGGTGGTCGTTACGTTGTCGTGGTCCAGCAGCTCCTGCACGTCGTAGATGGAATTGCCCCGCCCGATGAGAGACGTGGCCGCCGTGGCACGCAGCTTGTGGGGACTGTAGCCCTGCCTGCGGCTGGTTCCCATGGTGATGGACGTGTATTTCTTGACGACTTCCCGGATCTGCCGGTCCGTCAGCCTGGTGCCCCGCAGGGACAGGAGCAACGCGTCCTTATTCTCCTCGGACAGCGTATCGTCCGGCGCCCTCTCCAGGGTCACATATTCGTTATAGGCCTCGGTGATGGTGTTGTTGATGGGCATCACCGATTCCTTGCCCCGCTTGCGGTAGATCTTGAATTCGCCGCGTTCGAAGTTGAAGGAACTCAGGTTGAGCTGCTGCATCTCCGAAAGACGCAGGCCGTAGGTGACCAGCAGCAGGAGCATCAGCTTGTCGCGGTACTTCGTCTTCTCCCAAAACTGCTTTTCCCTGTCCGTAAGGCCCTCTCCCGAGACCACCGCATCCAGCATGCGCATCACTTCGTCGTCCTGCAGCGCCTTGATGACCCGTTCGCCGGGCTTGGGCAGCCGGATGGGATCGAAGCCGTCGGTGATGTTCTTCTCTACCAGACCGTCGCGGTACAGGTACTTGAAGAACACGGAGACCGCGGACTTTTTATGGGCCAGGGCCGCATTGCCGTTCTCGTAGACCGTCACGTTGCCCTTCTCATCCTCGACTTTGTAGCGCCGGCAGTAATCGATAAAGAGATTCACGTCCATGGATGTGATCTTATTGAGATCGCCAGGCTGGATCTTCTTCATTTCCGTGCACGTCTCCTGCAGTTCCGTTTCCTTCAGCAGATAGTGAAGGAAAAACCGCAGCTCCCGCAGGTACGAAAGCCGCGACATGGGAAGAACACCGTTGCGCAGATACATAAAGTAGCCCCGCATCCAGCCAGGCAGCTCCCTTTCGATCTTCTCGCATTCCTCGAATATTTCGTTTTCCCGGGCCACCACGTTATCGGGCTTGTCTGACTTGTTGTGGACCCTTATCTTCCGTTCTTCAGCCATGTTGCTATCGTTTCTTTCATGCGGCTGTACGCCTCTTCGTCGAAGGCGTCTCCCTGCAGCGTGACCCAGTGCATCTGCGGATAGCGCCGCAGCCAGATGAGCTGGCGTCTGGCATAGTGCCGGGTGTTTTTGCGGATGAGCTCCGCCGCTTCTTCGATGGGACGGCCTTCGGAAAGGCAGTCGATCACTTCTTTATACCCGATGCCCTTCATGGCGATGTCCTTGCTCGTAAAGCCCTTCGCCATCAGGCTTCGGACCTCGTCCTCCAGCCCTGCCTCCAGGATCTTGTCCACCCTGCGGTCGATGCGGTCGTACAATTCGCTGCGATCCCGGTCCAGACCGATCAACAGGCTGTCGTAGTCCGGGTACGGCGTCTCGATATCGGTGAACGCCGCCAGTTTCGCTTCGCCGTGCTCCAGGCGTTCGATTGCCCGCAGCATGCGCTTGACGTTGTTGGGGTGGATGGCTTCGGCGGCGTCCGGATCCAGGGAACGCAGACGTTCGTGGACTTTCTGCGGATCATGCCCGCATTCGTCCCACACCCGCTGCCGGAAACCGTCGTCTCCCTTGGGCGCCGAAAAGTCCATGTCGTACAGCAGCGCGTTGATATACAGCCCCGTGCCGCCGCTGACGATGGGCAGTTTGCCGCGCGCTGCGATCTCCGCGATATAGGAACGGGCCAGCTTCTGATAGTCCGAGACGTTGAAGGGCGTCTTCGGATCGATCTCATCCACGAGCCAGTGCTTCGCCTGGGCGCGCTCTTCCGGAGTGGGCTTGGCGCTGCCGATATCCATGTACTTATAGAGCTGCATGGAATCGGCGGAGACGATCTCTCCGCCGCAGTCCCGGGCGATCCGGATGGCGTATTCTGTTTTGCCGCAGGCCGTCGGACCCGTTAAAAACAGGACTTTCATTGGTTATTTTCTCTTGAACTGGCGTTCGATATCGCTTTGGCTGAAAGAGATCAGGGTCGGCCGTCCGTGGGGGCAGCTGAAGGGATTTTCGCAGCGATCCAGCCGCACGAACAATTCCTTCATCTCGGACAGATCCAGCTTATCGTTGGCTTTGATGGCCGCCTTGCAGGCGTTGCTCGTCAGCTCTTCTCTCTTGAGCTGGATATCCTGCGCGCGGATGCTGTCCTGCTCGAGGATGTGGATGGCGAAATCCTCCGCTTCCTGCAGATCCATGCAGGACGGGATCTCCTTGATGACGACGTCTCCCATGCCGAACTCCTCGATGCGGTAGCCGAGATCTGCGAGCATCTTCAGTTTTTCCGCCGCTCCGCTGCGGGAGGCGGATCCGAGCTGAAGCAGCACCGGAGCCAGGATGGGCTGGGATACCTTTTCTGCGCCGTTGAAGATCTTCAGCAGCTGTTCGTACAGGATGCGCTCGTGGGCCGCATGCTGGTCGATCATGTAGACGTGGGTCTCATCCTTCGCGATGATGTACGTGGCGAAGGCTTCGCCGATGATCTGCAGCGAGGAGAACAGGAAGCGGGGCTTTGCGTCTTCCGGTTTCGCAGGCGATGTGCCGTAAGGACGGATCTCCTCCTGCACCTGCATGCTGCGTTCCGATTCCTCCCGCAGCTTTGCGAAAACGTTCTTCGCATAGGATGCTTCTTGAGTAGACGGTAAAGGATTTATGTCTACAATATTCAAATATTCCGACGGATCTGACGGAGTTTCTATCTCTTCCAAACCGCCGAACCCCTTGGAGATCTCGCTTTCATAAGGCTTCGCATACACCGTCTCCGCTTCCCGGCTCACAGGTCTTGCGATCTCGGAGGATTCCGCGATGCCCTCCTGCTTCAGCAGGCTGCGGCGGATGGCGCGGATCATGAATTCGGATACGCCCCGCTCGTCGTAGAACTTGATCTCCGTTTTATGGGGATGGATGTTCACATCGACGCTGCGGGGGTCAACGTCCAGGAACAGGAACGCCGCCGGGTGCCTTCCCTCGAACAGTTTATCGGAGAACGCCTCTTCCAGCGCATCTTCCATCACCTTGCTCTTGACCCAGCGTCCGTTGACGAAGAAGACCTGCATCCGCTTGTTGTTGCGGGAATAAGCAGGTGCGGAAACAAAACCCGCCAGGCTGCGCCCTTCTTCCTCTGCCGTCTCTCCTTCGATGGAGACCAGACCCCTTGCCATCTGGGGGCTGTAAAGCGTGAGGATCGCCGCCTTCAGGTCGCCTTTGCCCAGGGTCGAATACAGGATCGTCCCGTTGGAGATGAGGCGGAAGCGCACGCCCGGATAGGCCAGCGCCATCTTCGACACATAATCGGAGATGAGGCTCGCCTCGGCGTTGTCCGGCTTTAAAAACTTGCGCCGGGCCGGCGTGTTGTAGAACAGATCCGTCACGATGATGGTCGTGCCGTCCTCGCAGGCAGCTTCGGTGATCTCTTCGGCGATACCGCCCTCCAGACGGATACGGGTGCCGCTCTTGGCGTCCTTCGGCTTCGTGACGAGCTCCACCCGGGAGACCGCCGCGATGCTGGCCAGAGCTTCGCCCCGGAATCCCAGGGTGCCGATGGCGTTCAGGTCGTCCTCCGTCGCGATCTTACTGGTGGCGTAGCGCATAAAGGCCAGTTCCACCTCGTCTGCGGGAATGCCGCAGCCGTTGTCCGTGACCCGGATATAGTCTTTGCCGCCTTTGCGGATCTCGCAGGTGATGCTGGTGGACCCGGCATCCACGGCGTTTTCGATGAGCTCCTTGACGATGGATACGGGACGCTCCACTACTTCGCCGGCTGCGATCTTATCGGATATTTCTCTCGGTAATGCGCGTATCATTTACTGTCTTGCCTTCTCCTGCAGTTCTTCCAGGATACCGATGGCCTGGGACGGCGTGATGTTCATCAGGTCCAGATTCCTCACCATGTTGGCCAGTTCGCTGTCCACAGGCGTAAACAGGCTGAGCTGGGCTTCCGGCGCCGCTTCCTTCTTTTTGGCCGGCTTGGCCGGTTCTGCCGGCGCTGCGATGGAGGGCTCACCGCTCTCCAGGGAATCCAGCTTCGCCTGGGCGCTCTCCAGCACTTCCTTCGGCACCCCTGCCAGTTTCGCCACGTGGATGCCGTAGCTGCGGGAAGCGCTGCCCTCCACGATCTTGTGCAGGAACACGATGTTGCCGCCGGTCTCGGACACATCCACGTTGAGATTCTTGACGCCCTTGATGGTATCCGCCAGGGCCGTGAGTTCATGATAATGGGTGGCGAACAGGGTCCGCACCCGCTTCTTTTCCTTCGTGAGCCGCTCCACCGTCGCCCAGGCGATGGAAAGCCCGTCGTAGGTGCTGGTGCCGCGGCCGATCTCGTCCAGGATGACGAGGCTCTTCTCCGTTGCGGTGTTCAGGATATAGGCCAGCTCGCTCATCTCCACGAAGAACGTGGACTGACCCATGGCGATGTTGTCCGAAGCGCCGATGCGGGTGTAGATGCGGTCGCAGAGGCCGATCCGGGCGCTCTCCGCCGGCACGAAGCAGCCCGCCTGGGCCATCAGCACGATGAGAGCCAGCTGCCGCATATAGGTGGATTTACCGGCCATGTTCGGACCGGTGATGAGCAGCATGCTGGAATCGCTTCCGTTGAGATACAGGTCGTTGGACACGAAGACGCCGTCCCGGATCGTCGTTTCGATGACGGGATGTCTGCCTTTCGAGATGACGATCTCGTCGCCGTCCGTCACCTCGGGCTTGACGTAGTTCAGTTTGACAGAGCTTTCCGCAAAGCTGCACAGCACGTCGGTCTGCGCGATGGCGGATCCGGTCTTCTGCAGCACGTCCGAAACAGCCTGGATCTTTTGCCGCAGCGCCGTAAACAGCCGGTATTCCAGGTCGTTGATCTTCGCCTGGGCGTTCAGGACGATGCTCTCCATCTCCTTCATCTCGGAGGTGATAAAGCGCTCCCCGTTCACGAGAGTCTGCTTGCGGATGTAGTTCTCCGGCACCTGGTCTTTAAAGGAATTGCTGACCTCGATATAGTAGCCGAAGACCTTGTTGAAACCGACCTTGAGGGTCTTGATGCCGGTACGTTCCTTTTCCGTGTTTTCCAGCGAGGCGATCCAAAGTTTCGCGTCTTTGGAACTGGCCTTCAGGTCGTCCAGTTCGTTGCTGTAGCCGTCCCGGATCATCTCCCCTTCCCGCACGGAGAACGGCGGTTCGTCCACGATGGCCCGTTCGATCTCGTCTGCGATTTCCGGCAGAGCATCCATGGCTTCGGACAGTTCTCCCAGCAGCCCCGCCTGCCCCCGCAGCGCATCTTTGATGTCGGAGGCGTGCAGCAGCGAGGTCTTTAAGGCGATCAGATCCCTGGCGTTGGCCGTGCCGCAGGCAAACCGCGCCGTGAGCCGCTCCAGGTCGTACACGTATTTCAGGGATTCCCGCAGATCGTTGCGCAGCAAAATGTCCTCCGTCAGCAGTTCCACGGCGTCCAGCCGGGCCCGGATGGGTTTCAGGGAGTTCAGCGGCTGCCGCAGCCACTGCTTCATCTTGCGTGACCCCATAGCGGTCCGGCAGCGGTCCAGCACGCCCAGCAGCGAACCCTGTACCTTGTGCTCGAACAGGGTCTCCGTCAGTTCCAGGTTCTTGATGGTGGCTTTATCCAGGTTCATGGAATCGCCGGCGTCCCGGATCTGCAGTTTCTGCAGATGGGTCACGTCCTGTTTCTGCGTCTGGCGGATATAGCCCAAGATGGCGCCGACCGCATAGAACAGCAGCGGTACGTCCTCTTCTGCAAGGCCTGCCGCTTTTTCCGACGCCGCATCGAAATGCCGGCAGATGTTGTCGGAGCAGACCCGCTGTCCAAACAGCTCGTTTCCGCCTTTGGAAACGTACAGGTTGTCCATGTAGGACAGCTGTTCCCAGAGCCAGGGGTCTTCCTCTTCGGAAACATTGACGAGGACTTCCTTTGGCTGGATCTTCGTGATCTGGGCCAGCAGCATCTGGCGGCAGTCCGTTCCGCTCAGCTGCAGCGCGGAGAACTCGCCGGTGGAGATGTCGCACCAGGCAAGACCAAATCCATCGCCTCCCTCGTACAGCGAAGCCAGAAAGTTGTTGTCTTTTTCATTCAGGATGGCATCGGAAAGCACCGTGCCGGGCGTGACCACACGGATGACGTCCCGCTCCACCAGGCCTTTGGAGAGCGCGGGGTCGGTCAGCTGTTCGGCGATGGCGACCTTATAACCCTTCTCCACCAATCTGGCGATATAGTTTTCGCAGGCATGGTAAGGCACCCCGCACATCGGGGCTCTCTCTTCCTCGCCGCACTGCTTGCCGGTGAGGACCAGATCCAGTTCCCTGGCGGCTGTCTTGGCGTCGTCGAAAAACATCTCGTAGAAATCGCCGAGACGGTAAAACAGGATGCAGTCGGGATACTGCTCCTTCGTCGCCAGATATTGCCGCATCATGGGTGAATATGCCATGCTTACCTCTGTTTCTTTGCTTAAACGCGGGTCCTGTCGCCATGGCACCTTCCATTCTTCCGGAAGGCCGGCTTTGGCCTTGGCAGCAACCGGAAAACGGCCACTCGCCGGCTTTCCGTCGAATGGCACCTCCCTGGCGCCACCCGCGTCTATGTTCTAAATAATAATTTTTAATCTAATGCCTGATGTGCTTCTTTTACGACATTTTCTATGCGTTTTTTATTTACACCACAAACCGGATCTTCCTCTTTGCGGAGCAGCACCAGATACTCGATATTGCCCTTTGTGCCTTTCACCGGCGAATGGTCCAGGTCCAGGACGGAAAAGCCGCTGTCCAGAGCATATCCCAGCACGTTTTCGATCACCTGGCGGTGGATGGCCGGGTCACGGACGATGCCGTTTTTGCCGACCTGCTCCCTGCCCGCCTCGAACTGGGGCTTGATGAGGCACACCATCGGCGCGCCATCCTTCAACAGGGATGCCGCCGGGCCCAGGATATGTTTCAGCGAGATAAACGACACGTCGGTGCACGCAAAATCCATCCGATCCGCGAAATCCGAAGGCTCCGCATACCGGAAGTTGTACTGTTCCATACACACGACCCGCTCGTCGCTGCGCAGCTTCCAGACCAGCTGGTTCGTGCCGCTGTCCACGGCGTAGACCTTACAGGCGCCGCGCTGCAGCATGCAGTCCGTAAAACCGCCGGTGGAGGAACCGATATCGATGCACACGAGGCCGTTCATGTCCAGACCGAAGCGGTCCAGCGCCCGTTCCAGCTTCAGTCCGCCCCGGGACACGTAGGGACAGTCGTCCCCTCTCACTTCGATATGCGCGTCTTCTGCGACCGCCGTTCCGGCTTTGTCGCAGCGCTGTCCGTCCACGAACACGAGCCCCGCCATGATGATGCGTTTCGCTTTCTCCCTGGTCTCGCAGAATCCCTGCTCCACCAGAAGCACGTCAATCCTGCTCTTCAAGCCAGTTCACCGCCGTTTCCGCGATCGAAGCCGCATCCAGTCCGTAACGTTCTTTCAGTTCTTCCGTGCTGCCGTGTTCGATAAAGCGGTCCGGCCAGCCCATCACTTTGATGCGCACGTTTGACTGCCGTTCCGCTGCATAGGCTGCGATGCGCATGCCCACGCCCTCGTAGACGTCGCCGTCCTCCAGCGTGATGACGTGCCGGTACTGTTCGAAGATCCCGTCCAGGAACGTCTCGTTTAAAGGCTTTAACACCCGCAGATTATAGACCGCGCAGCGGATGTTCTTCTCATCCAGGATCTCCGCCGTCTTTAACGCGTCGGATACGCTGCTGCCTGCCGCCAGGATACACATATATCTGCCGGCCCGCATCTGCTGTGGCCGGCTCACGCCTGCTGCGATAGCGTATTCGGACAGGTCGGCCGCCTTGCCTCTCGGGTAGCGGATCGCCACAGGCCCGTTCAGGTTGAGTGCATACTGCAGCATCGCCACCAGTTCGGGGCCGTCTTTGGGCGCCAGCACCGTCATGTTCGGCATCGAGGAAAGATAAGCGATGTCGAAACTGCCCTGATGGGTCTCACCGTCGCGCCCTGTTACGCCGCTTCTGTCCAGCGCGAACACCACAGGCAGGTTCTGCAGGCAGACTTCCGTGATCACCTGATCGTACGCCCGCTGCAGGAACGTGGAATAAATGGCTACGACGGGTTTGAGCCCGCCCAGCGCCAGACCCGCGGCAAAGGACACCGCGTGCTGCTCCGCGATGCCGGCGTCGAATACGCGGTTCGGGAACTTCTCTTTCATGACGGAAAGGCCGGTAGCGTCCGTCATGGCTGCGGTGATCGCAACGATGCGGTCGTCTTCCGCCGCTTCTTCCGCCAGCGCCGCGCCAAACAGCGCGGAATAGGTATCCGTCGAGGGCGAATCCGCCGAGATGGCCATGGAAGGGTCAAACGGCCCGATGCCGTGGAATTTGCTGGGGTTTTTTTCAGCAGGGATAAAGCCTTTGCCCTTCTTCGTAATGACGTGGATAAAGACGGGCCTCTGCTGTTCCTTCGCAGACTGCAGCACCGTCGTCATGGCGTCGATGTCGTGGCCGTCCACGGGACCGTAGTACTTAAAGCCCATCTGTTCGAAGATGACGCCGGGCACGATGGCATACTTCAGCGTATCTCTTGCAGAGGTAAGGCCTCTCTGCAGCCGCGGCATGTTCGCCGTCGCGGTCTTGATGCTCTTCTTGATGCCCAGGTAAGGCGCGGACGTCCGCAGCTCCTGCAGGTGTTTAGCTACGCCGCCGACATTTTTGCTGATGGACATCTCGTTGTCGTTGAGCACGACGATAAGCGGCGTCTTCTCCGCTCCGGCGCTGTTGAGCGCTTCGAACGAAACGCCGCAGTTTAAAGCGCCGTCGCCGATCACAGCCACGCAGGCATAGTCCTCGCCCTTCAGATCCCGGGCTTTGGCGTAGCCGAACGCCGCGGATACGGAAGATCCGCTGTGACCCGAATCGAAGGCGTCGCTCCTGCTCTCCATACGTTTGGGGAAGCCGGAAAGGCCGTCCAGCTGACGCAGGGTCGTCATGTCGTCCCAGCGTCCGGTCAGCAGTTTATGGACGTAGGTCTGATGCCCCACGTCCCACACGATGCGGTCTTTATAGACGTCGAAGACACGGTGCAGCGCAAGGGTCAGCTCCACGACGCCCAGATTGGACGCCAGGTGACCCCCGCAGGAAGATACGTCGTCCAGGAGCTTCTCCCGGATCTGCACGGCCAGAAGCTCGAGGCTCCGCGTGCTCATATGTTTGACGTCATCCGTCAGAAGATGTTTAGGGATTTGATTTTCCATTATTGAATGATCTCAGATTCCAGGAAGTCGATGATGTAATTAAAGACTTCCGCTTCGTCGTAATACTTTTCCATGGCGTCCCGCGCCTTCGCCAGGTGACCCATGGCCAGCTCCACGGACTTCTCAAGACCGTAGAGCGCGGGGAATGTCGCTTTATCCAGCTGCGCGTCCACATGGGTCTTCTTGCCCAGGGTCTTCTCGTCGCCGATGATGTCGAGGATGTCGTCCACGATCTGGAACGCCAGACCTACATGTTCGCCGTAGGTGCGAAGATCCGACAGCAGCTGCTCGTCTGCGCCGCCAAGATATCCGCCCGCCAGCGTGACGCTTTTAATGAATGCCGCCGTCTTGTTGGCGTGGATAAAGGTGAGCATCTCCTCGGAACAGGCTTTTCCTTCGTTCTCCACGTCGGCGACCTGTCCGGCGACCATGCCGCGCACCCCTGTGCCTTTCGTCAGTTCGAACAGTGCGCGGGTCAGACGCTTCAGCCTGTCCTCGTCGTCCAGAAACAGCAGCATCTGCTTGCCCATCACCTCGTACGAAGCGGACAGCAGCGCGTCTCCCGCAAGTATAGCGATATCTTCGCCGTAGACCTTGTGGTTCGTCAGCATGCCGCGGCGGTAGTCGTCGTTGTCCATGGCCGGCAGATCGTCGTGTATGAGCGAATAGGTCTGAATGAACTCTGCAGCGCAGGCAAACGGCAGCAGGAACTCTTCCTTTTCGCCGCACATGAGACCCGCAGACATCATGAGAACCGGACGGATCCGTTTGCCGCCGGCTGTAAGGCTGTAGCGCATGGAATCGTACAGCGTGCTTACTTTCTGGTCGATGACGGGCATAAAGTCCAGGATGTGATCGTTGATGAGGTTTTTCAGACGGTTGAATTCAGGACTGTTCATTCTTCCATTTCCTCCAGCGTGCCTTCGGAAGGCTTATAGATCTCGATCTTCTGCTTAGCGTTATCCAAGATGCCTTTGCAATGGTTGTATAACAGAATGCTTTTATCGTAAACCAAAACGCTTTGTTCCAGGCTCAGCCCGCCGCTGCGGAGGCTGTCCGCTGCATCCTCCAGGGCCTGCAGCGCTTCTTCGAACGTCATGTCCTCAATTTTCTTTTCTTTCATGCGCATTCACCTCCCGTACGGTAACGAGCGCAGTTCCGTCCGCAAACTGCAGCGTAAGCGGCTGCCCCGGCTGCAGACGTCCGGCGCTTTCGATCCAGCTCCCGTCTTCCCCCTGCACCATGGCGTAGCCTCTCTGCAGCACGTTTTTCGGATTGGAGAGATCGGCGTCCGTCTTCAGCTGGGAAAGCCTGCTTTCCGCCTGCTGCAGCAGGCTGTGGATGCTGCCGTCCGCGCTTTCCTTCAATCGCTGCAGCTTTAGGCCGTAGTTTTCGAAGCCGCTCTTCAGATTGGCGTACAGCCTCTCCGGCGTGTAGAACGACAGCGTATCGATGAGGGCCGCCATGTGGGGCACCGCCAGTTCCGCGGCTGCCGTAGGGGTCGCGCCCCGCAGGTCTGCCGCATAGTCCGCGATGGTAACGTCCACTTCGTGACCCACCGCAGAGATCACCGGGATCTTCGAAGCACGGATGGCCCGCGCTACGATCTCCTCGTTAAAGCTCCAGAGATCTTCCGCCGAACCGCCGCCTCTGCCCGCGATGATGACATCCAGATCCGGAAACAGGCGGTTCATCTCCGACAGGCCTTCCGCGATGCTGGCTGCCGCGCCGTCGCCCTGCACCAGGCAGGGATAGACCAGAACGTTCACCAGCGGATTGCGGCGCTTTACCGTCGTTATGACGTCGTGCACCGCAGCGCCCGTAGGCGACGTGAGCACGCCGATGCGCTTCGGAAACGCCGGGATCGTCCGCTTTAACGCCGGGTCGAACAGGCCTTCCGCCTCCAACTTTTTCCGCAGGTTTTCGAAGGCGATCTTCAGCGAGCCTTCGCCCTGCACGTCCAGGTCGCGCACGTAGACGGAATAGCTGCCGCCCCGTTCGTACACGGAAACGCTTCCGTACAGGACGACTTCCATGCCCTCCGAGATGTCGTAGCGAAGCGTCTGTACCCGTTCCCGCGGCAGAAAGCAACTGATGCGGGACGTCTCGTCCTTCAGCGTAAAGTACCAGTGACCCGCGGAATGTTTCGTCAGGTTGGAGATCTCGCCTTTAACGGACAGGTTCATCAGGATGGGATCCGTCGCCAGGATGCGGCGGATATAGCTGTTCAGTTGTGAGACCGATACCGGTTTTAACGGCACGCGGCACCTCCCAGGAGACTCACCCCGGCAGCGTTGTCGCTGCAAAGGCGCGCGTCTCCGAATCTATATCCCTTATTCTTGCAATATCTTCTTAAAAAAGCGCTGCAGGCGACGCCGCCAGTCACCAGGATGTTCGCAGCGCCGGTCTCCTCACAGGCTGCATCCGCGATGCGGCAGAAGCTCTCCGCGATGCGTTCCATCGCGAAATATGCTGCAGCCTCTTTGGAGAGTGTCTGTCCGATTTTCGGCGATTTCAGCTGCGTTTCCAGCCCGGAGAGGTTGAGATACGTTTTCTGCACAAAAACGCGGGAAAACGGATTTTTTTGACCTTCTGGCGCAAATCTGCAGGCCAGGTCGTCTATCGACTTCCCTGCCGGGAATGGATAGCCCAGATCCACACCCATGCGGTCCAGCAGCTGACCGTAGGAAATGTCCTTCGTACCGCCGCAGATCGTATAAGAAACGCCACTCTGCCCGTCTGTTTCCCGCAGCACGAGTTCCAGCGTGCCGCCGGACAGATGCGCGCAGATCAGGGGTCCACCGGAAAGCGGATCGATCCCGTTCCCGTGGGCTGCCGCCCAGATGTGACCCTCCTGATGGGAACACAGAACGAGCCTGGCGCCGGTCTGGGCTGCCAGGATACGGGCTGCGTGTACGCCTGCCGTAAACACCGGCATATAGGAACCTTCCTGCGGCCGGGGCTTTTCGCTAACCGCGATGCAGCAGATCTCTTTGCCGTAGACCGGAAGCACCCGCTCCAGCAGATCCGGCAGGTTCTGCCAGTGCTGAAACAGCGCGTCGGACTGGCGCAGACCCTTTTCGCCCTGTTTTACCGTAAGCAGGATGCGCTCATCTGCGAGGATCTCTCCGGTATCCGCGTCCGTTACGGCGACGGAGGTCGTATAGTTGCTGGTGTCCAGTCCCAGGACGAGCTTACGCATCGGCTTTGCGGCTGCGGGAGAAATTGCCCAGCACGCCGTTTACGAATTTTCCGGATTCTTCGCTGCCGAAGGTCTTGGCCAGGGTCACGGCCTCGTTGATCGCTGCGCTCTCCGGCGTGGGTTCGCTCAGGTAGCAGATCTCGGCGATCGCCAGCCGCAGCACCGCCAGATCGACCTTGGCCAGTCTGTCCTTGTGCCAGTTCTTTGCGTTGGCTTCGATGGCAGCGTCCACCTCTTCCATATGATCGACGAACGCGTTATACACGCCGTTTACGTAGTCTTTCTGATTCTCCGGCGGATAGAATTCCAGGAACGCGTTCTTGCATTCCGGGGAGAAATCGTTTCTCGCTTCCATGGAGAAGAGCATCTGCATGGCTAATTCTCTGGCTTTGGATCGTTTCATCGGTTCTGTTCGTTTCCTTTCGCACCGTTGGGGCTTACGCCCATGATGTGTATGTTTACCTGGGAGACTTTGCGGTCCGTAAAATCCTCCACTCTGTGTTTTACGTTCTCCTGGATGTTCCAGGCGGTATCGGGGATCTTCGCTCCGAACGAGACGTTCAGATAAACGTCGATCTCGAGGCCTTTTTTCGTGTCGGCGATCTTAATGCCCTTTGCGCCGTCCTTCTCCTTGCCGATGGATGCCATGGCGGGCAGCGGCGCCATTTCCGCTACGCCCGTCGTATGCAGCACCGCGTTCATCGCGCAGATCGATACGATCTCCTGCGGCATCTTCTCTTGTAAAGAAAATTCGTTCATTGTTGCACGTCAAAAAACCGGCCGATAAAATACCAAGTTAATTATACCAAAAAGGAGGCGGTTCTTCAACGGAACTGCCTCCTTCTCTGCATATCGTTTTCTGTTTTACAGGCTGTTGAGATACTCGGCTTTGTACTGTTCGAACGTCGCCGCATCTTCCGCGAAATTGTGTTCGCCGGAGCCGTCCCCCTTCAGCACGTAGTAGATATAGTTCGTGGTGGCCGGATACAGGGCGCCTTCGATGCTGGCTTCACCGCTGGAGCAGATCGGTCCGACGGGAAGGCCCGCATAGGCATAGGTGTTATATGGCGAATCGACTTCCAAATCGCTGTAGTAGACCCTCTCCTTCCACTCGCCCAAGGCGTAGAGCACGGTGGCATCGATCTGCAGCTTCATGCCGATATTCAGACGGTTATAGATGACGGATGCGATCTTGTCTCTGTCGGTCGCTGCCTTGGATTCCCGTTCGACCAGGGATGCCAGGGTGACCATCTCATGGACGGTAAGTCCGTTGACCGTGCCGCCGTCCGTACCGCCGGCCTCCTGCCAAAGCGGTGTAAACACGGCGTCAAACTGGCTCAGCATGCGCTCCACGATGTCGTGCGCCGCAGCCCCCACAGGCACCCGGTAAGTCTCCGGATACAGGAATCCTTCCAGACGGTTCGCCTTCGCCGAGACCGTGCCGCTGGGATCCGCCTCGTTTGTGACCCCGTTCAGGAACCAGAAGACAGACTCCCAGTCCTCCTCGCAGGCTGCGTAGAATTCCTCCGGACTTGCGATGAGCCCTTCCTCCGCCAGTTTTTCCGCCGTATCCTTTATGGTGTAACCCTCCGGGATGGTAAAGCTGACTTCCGCCTTGCGTCCGTTCTGCAGCAGATCCATGATCTCGCTCGTCGTCATGGACGGCGAGAACTGGTAATCGCCCGCCTGGAACGTACCGTCCAGCCCGTTCAGTCTGGATTTCATCTTAAACTTTTTAACATCCGGAATGATGCCGTTGTCGTACAGGATCTGGGCGATGCTCGTCGTCGTCGATCCCGCCGGGATGCTGACAGAGATCATCTCTGTATTTGCCGGATCCAGGGCCACGTCGTATTTCTTATAATCCGTGTAGACCTTGCTCGCGATGATGTAGATCAGCACGAATATGACGATGAGCAGCAGGATGACGATCTTTAAGCCGCCCTTCTTTTTCTTTTCTCTTCTTCCAGCCATATGCTTTCGTTTTCCTTTCGAATACGGAATAAACCATCAGAGATTATACCATAACCGGCCCTGTTAATCCATTGGCTCTACAGAAGCTTCATCATCCACAGCATGTCCGCATAGGTGCCGTCGGCGTATTTCATATTGCGGGGCAGACGGCCGAAGACCTGAAACCCAAGGCTTTCATACAGTGCGATCGCTGCCGTGTTCTCTGAAGCCACTTCCAGTTCCGCCTGTTCGTAGCCGTATTCCTTTGCCAGGGTCAGAACGTGCTCCATCAGCATACGGCCGATGCCGCTGCTCCAGTAGTCCTTGTATAGCGCGATGCCGATCTCACAGCGGTGGGCTGCCCTGCGGTGGGGCGCTGAATGGAAAACGCTGCAGCTGCCTGCGATGCGGCCTTCCACCTCCGCCAGCGCCATGCATTCCCGTTCCGCATCCAGACGGCCCTGCAGAAACTGTCCTTCCAGTTCCGGAGTCATGCTGATTTCATCGGGCTCGCGCAATAAAAAAGGAGTCTCCCCGCTGGTCGTCTTCAGATACTCGATGAGCGCGGGCGCATCGCTCAGTTCGGGACTGCGCAGCAGCACGCGGCGCCCCTGTTTATCGGTCTTTTCTACCGGTTCAAAACGCATAATAAAAATTCCCCTTTCCCGCCCTCGCTCTGCAGGCAAATATCTGGTCGTGCGCGATACGCGATGCCGGATGCGTGGATACGCGATCGGAGCATACGGTATTCTCGGGGATTCGAACCCCGGGCGGGCTCTGCCGCCCTCTTCCAACTGATGGTCTTGCGACCGGTGCAGCCTTCCGCCGCTGCCGCGTGATATTCACCCCTGCAGAACTACCGTCTGCAAAACTTTATTCCATCAGGTCGGCCGTCCAGTTCGCCTGCTGGATCTTGTTGTCCAGCAGCCGGATCTCCTTAGCCAGTTCGTCCGCTTTCTTCTGCAGCTGCGCCGCCTTCAGTACGGGAACGATCTTGATTTCCGTGTTGCGGGCCCGCTGCGTGGACTGGGAGGCGGCGTACAGGATGTCGCGGTAGGCGCTCTGCTTGACCCGCAGAACGTCCTTCTTCGCGATCAGCTCCGTCAACGTCTGCCCGTCCACTTTATAGGCGCAGTTCGTCAGATTGATCTGACGGATGAGGTATTCCAGCCGCGCGAGGCTCTCCTCCAGTTCCTTCATCAGTTTGTCCGGGTCCTCCGCCGGCTTTTCGCCTTCCTGCACCAGCACGTTGTTCTGGATGCGCATGCGAAGCTGCTCGATCTTGCGGTTGAGATCCGCTCTTTCCTGTAAGCTTTCTGCCAATTTCATCGTCTTTTGCTCCTTATTTTCTTAAATATTCCGAATTCACCGGAAACTCGAAATACGTATCCGGATACGGTTCGTCCTTCAGCGTAAAATGCCACCATTCGCAGTCGATGGGCACAAAGCCGCAGCGCACCATGGTGCTCTGCAGCAGCATGCGGTTGGCATATTGTTCCTTCGTGACCCCTTTGAAATCCGGATGCGACAGTTCGCCGAAGAAATCGAAGGGTCCGCCCATATCCACTTCCTTGCCGGTCTTCATGTCCAGCAGTGTAAGGTCGATGGTGCTGCCACGGCTGTGGCTCGACTTGCTCGCTACGTAGCCCTTTTCGAACAGCTCTGTCTTCTGCAGATCCGGGTAGAAATACGATTTCATCCGCACATCGGTATCCTCGATGCCCCACAGCACAAAATGCCGCACGGCAGGAGCCGGACGGTAGGCGTCGAAGATCTTCAGCCGGTAGCCATAGACGTTCATTTCGTTCGCGACGGCCTTCAGCGCTCTTGCCGCTTCGATGGTGCACAGCGCCACCGGCTCTTCGTAGCCGTCGATGCGGTCACCGATAAAATTATAGGTGGAGTAATACCGTATCTCCTGCACGATGCCGGGTACGTATTCCCCCAGAACGACAAATCCGGAAGGATCCATCGTCACCTTCTTCTCAAAATCAGTCATGATCTATTCCGTTTGTTTTATGAGCCACGCAAAGCCCTTCGCCATGCGCAGATCCGGTTCCTTAAAATGATTGCCCGGATTCCACTCCAGGACGGTCCGCATGCCGTTCTCCGAAAGATAGGCATGAGCCTCCCGCACACAGTCGCCCACGGTGCGCATCACGGGGTTGCGGGTCTTCTCTTCCTTATCGCCGAGGCTGAGATAGACAGCCTCTGTCTGCAGGGGGTGACCCTTCATAAAGTCCAGAAATCCCGGAAACCACAGAGATCCGGAGGCGCTTGCGATGCCCCGGAAGGTATCCGTCTGACAGGCTGCCCAGACCGCAAATAGACCGGCCAGGGAATAGCCGCCGAGCAGCAGTTTTGCCTCTTTTCCTGCCTGCATGAGGATCTGCGGCACGATGTTCTCCAGAACAGCGTCCAGCGTGTCCTGAGCGCCTCCGCCAAATCCCTCGCTGCCGAATACCGGCGGCGCTTCCCAGGGAGACAGGTCCTTGTTCCAGTCTTCCACCAGGACTGCGGTCAGACCAAATTCGCTGCGCCCGGACAGTTCCCGGATCTTCCCGAATTCGGAGGACAGAGATCCCTCTTCGTCCCCGCCCGTCAGCTGCACGAGCTGGAGCTGTGCTTTCGGCTCACCGAAAAACAAGGTCTTAGCGATCATCCGGTTCCTCCTCTGCCAGCAGGCCATTGTTGTACAGCGCATTCACCTTCGCCTGGGCGTATTCTGCAATGTGCTTGCCCCGGAGCCTGTCCCGCTCCGCCAGGATCGCCAGCATCTCGTCCGCGAATTCCTGAGGCGGCGCCATTCCCGCCCGGCTTACGTAGGCGATCATGCGCTCTTCCGTATAGGGCGTATGCATCTGCTGCGCCACAAGGTCGGCAAACTCAGACGGATAACCTTTGCGCGTCATCAGTTCATAGAGTTTTTCGCTGCGCGTTTCTTTCACAGAATCCTCCGCAGATCAGCGCAGCATCGCCGGATCCGGTTCGTACCGCTCGACATCGAAGCAGGAAAATGCCAGGTCGCTTTCGGAGTAGAACGCCACATAATAAGCCATGCCGGGCTGTGCGCGCTCGAATTCCTTCTTATCCACTTCCACGCCTGTTTTTTCTTCTCCGAAATAAAGCATATAATAATACGCCCAGGCGTTGCTTGGGTTATCCGGATCCGGATCTTTCTTTTCCGCCTTATCGGTAACGGTCATCAGCTTCAGATAGGCTTTTTCCGGATCACCGATCCCCTGCTTGCGCTGAGCCTTGCGCTGCAAGGCAAAGAACATGGCGTTCACCAGGCCTTTGCCGCCCGCAGCGCTTTCCTTGAGGAGACGTTTTGTGATCGTTGTTTTCATAGATGCGTGCACCTCCTTCAGAGAATGGGTACTATTCTTCTCCCAGCCAGAGGAAGAATCCTTCTGCCAGGAGCATGGGCCGCAGCAGATCCAGGATGTTCGAATCCGGGTCGTAGACGGCAAGATCGGTATAGCCGACATCCAGGTCGATCATGGCGTTCTGTGCCGGGAAAAGGACCCGCAGCTGCGCTGTCTGCGGGGCCTCCAGAACCTTTTGCACGAAGACAGCCGGTTCCGGGTCTTCTTCCCAGCTTTCGCCGCAATCGAAGGAAACTGCCATGCTGTAATAACAGTTGAGCCGAATCAGGATCTCCGCATATCTGCGATAGATCTCCCGGATCCGGTCTTTTTGCAGAAAGTACTTTTCCACGTCAAAATACCGGTCCGGTTTGCCGGCCGGCACCCGTTTCGGGAGGATGTCTGCGACCCAGTAAGGTCCGTCGATAAGATGTTCGATGATGCGGTCGTACTCAGTAAACATTAGTTTCTCCGATAACATTGTACCATATTGAACAATTGCTCGACGGATTTCTTTGAGCTGCCTGTGAGAGGGGCAGCGAAGAGAAATCCGTCGTAAGAATATTCAAAATATCGCAAAAAGCGGAAGGCATGCACCTTCCGCTGATGAGGTCTATTTCCTTTCAGATCATTCCTTGGCTCTGCCCAGATAAGAACCGTCTCTGGTGTCGATCTGGATGAGTTCGCCTTCTTCGATGAAGATGGGCACCTGAACGGTAGCGCCGGTTTCTACAACTGCGTTCTTGGTAACGTTGGTCGCGGTGTCGCCCTTGACGCCCGGTTCGGTCTCGATGACCTTCAGGTTAACGAAGTTGGGAGCTTCTACGAGGAAGGGCTTTTCCTTGAAGAAGGAAACGGTAACTTCATCGTTCTCGCGGATGTACTTGATGGCATCTTCCACAATGTCCTGTGTAAAGGGAACCATGTCGAAGGTATCCGGGTCCATAAAGTAATAGAGTTCGCCGTCGTTGTAGGAATAGGTCATCTTCTTACGGTCGATGTGAGCCTGTTCGAACTTGTCGCTGGGGTTGAAGGCTTCTTCGCGGGTAGCACCGGTCAGAATGTTTCTGTACTTGGTGCGTACGAACGCAGCGCCTTTGCCCGGCTTAACGTGCTGGAAGGAGATGACGACGTGGGGTTCGCCGTTGATCTCGAAGGTAATGCCGTTTCTGAAATCGCCTGCAGTAATCATAGGGTAGGTTCCTCCAAATGTATTAGATTAGATAATGATTAACTCTTTGGGAGCTGTTAACGTAAGGTTTATTATACCATCTGCTTTTACAATGCACAAGTCTTCGATTCTAACACCGAATTTGCCCGGCAGATAGATGCCCGGTTCGATGGACATGATGGTGTTTTCCAGGATCACCTTCGGATACAGGGGGCTGAACCGGGGAGATTCGTGGATCTCCAGGCCCGTTCCGTGACCCAGACCATGGCCGAAGTATTCGCCGTATCCCGCGGCTGCGATGATATCCGCCGCGATCTTGTGGCATTCGTCCCCTTTCATCCCTGCGTGGATCTTATCGCAGCAGGTCTGCTGGGCCAGCCATACGGTCTCGTACACCTTCTTCATCTCATCCGTTGCATGGCCGATGGCGACTGTGCGGGTCATGTCCGCATGATAGCCGCCCACCATGGTGCCGTAGTCCATCGTGACGAAGTCGCCGTCTTCGATCTTTTTATCGCCCGGGACACCGTGGGGATAGCTGCTCTTGGCGCCGGAGACGCAGATCGTGTCGAAGGAGATGCCCTCGCCGCCGTGGGTGAGCATCCAGTGCTCCAGTTCCACCGCTGCGTCGCGTTCGGTAACGCCGGGCTTTAAGTAATCCAGCATGTGCAGGAACGCTCTGGCGGAGATCTCCTCCGCCTGACGGGTAAGTTCCATCTCCTCTTCGTCCTTCACCATGCGCAGGTCTTCCACCAGGCCTTCCACCGGAAGGATCTCCTTGCCTTCCAGCTTTTTCGTGAAGTCCAGATAATCGCTCAGGGGCAGATAATCTCTTTCCACACCGATCTTCTTATAGGGGCAGGCCTGCAGCAGGTCGATGGGACGGGCTGTTCCGCTGGTCTCGTAAAAGTTGAGCCAGGTGAGCTCCTGCGCCATCTCCCGGTAACGGAAGTCCGTCAGGATGGTGGCTCTCGTCGGGGTGATCCACAGCGTGCAGTCGTTCCCCTTCTTGCCGGTAAAATAAGAAACGTTTTCTACGTGATTGATGTAAAGACCGTCGATGCCTGCTGCCGCAAACTTCGCCTGCAGGCGTTCGATCCTCTGTTCGTATTTATTTTTCAAAGCGCACCGCCTCTCCCAGGATGCCGTAGATCTCGGACACTACCTGCGTATAAGCCATCTCCGCCGCGAAGTACTGGGCTGCCAGCGGATCCTGCGCCACGACGGCGTACAGCTGCTGTACCTGCTGCATCATCTCTTCGGGCGCCTTACCGCCGTTGAGCATCATCTGGGTCTGCACTTCCATGTTCTTATCCTGGAAGTCGTTCACCATCTTCGCCAGGGACGGCTCGGCGTCTACCTTGGCTTTTGCCGCCACGTAATTCTTGTACTGGTCCGTTTCCTTTAAGGATCTTGCCAGATCGTGGGCCAGATCGTATACGTTGTTCATATCTTAAACCTCCATAAATACCGGAATGATGACAGGACTGCGCTCCGTCTTCTCATAGATGAAGTTGCGCAGTCTGCTCTTACAGACGTCGGCCATGGCGTTCACGTCGTGTTTGCCGGAATCCATGCAGAACATGAGTTCCTCTTCCACGACGATGCGGGCCTCCTCCAGCAGGTTCCGGTTTTCCTTGACATAGACGAACCCTTTGGATTCCAGCTGCGGGCCGCTCACCAGCCTGCCGTTCTCGAAGCAGGCGGCCATCACGATGAGGCCGGCTTCGGACAGGTAGGAACGCTCCTTCAGAACGGAACTTCCGACATCTCCGATGCCCAGGCCGTCCACCATCACAGCGCCGGCGTGGACCGTTTCCTTCGCCTTTTTGGCCTTTCCGCGGGTCAGCTCGAACACGTCGCCGTTGGCGCCCAGCAGGATGCGGCTCTTGTCGAGCCCCAGGCTCTCCGCGATCTGGGCGTGAGCCATCAGATGCTTCATCTCGCCGTGGACCGGCATAAAGAAGCTGGGACGTAGCAGCGTGTGGATGAGCTTTAGCTCTTCGCTGGATGCGTGACCCGAAACATGGGTCTCGGCGATATCGTTGTAGATGACCTCCGCCCCCTTCTCCATCAGGGAGTTGACGACGTTGGACACCATCTTCTCGTTTCCGGGAACGGCGGTGGAAGACAGGATGACCATGTCTCCCGGCCGGATCTGCACCTGCCGGTGCATGCTGTTGGCCATGCGGGCCAGCGCGCTCATGGGTTCTCCCTGGCTGCCGGTGGTCATGATCACTAGTTTGTCGTCGGGGATATTCTTGATCTTGTTCATCTCCACCAGCGTGCCGTCGGGGATGTCCAGATAGCCCAGTTCCTCCGCGATCCGCACCATGTTCTCCATGCTGCGGCCGGAGATGGCCACCTTCCGCCCGTTGGCCACCGCCATGTCGATGATGCGCTGGGCACGGTGCACGTTGGAGGCGAAGATCGCGATGATGATGCGCTTCTTTGTGGAGGCGAAGATGTTGTTGAGCGCGATGCCCACCTGCTTTTCGGAGGGCGTATATCCCTTGCGGGCTGCGTTGGTGCTGTCCGCCATCAGCAGCAGCACGCCTTCGTCGCCCAGAGCCGCCAGGCGGTTAAGGTCGAGAGGCTCGCCGTCCACCGGCGTGTAGTCGATCTTAAAGTCTCCCGTGTGGAAGACCTTGCCCACCGGCGTATCGATGCACAGCGCCAGCGAATCCGCGACGCTGTGGGTGGTGTGGATGGCTTCGACCCGGAAGACGCCCAGGCGGATCTCATCCCCCGGGGAGATCTCGTGCAGGTCGGCCTCCACCTTGTGTTCTTTTAATTTATTTTTGATAAATCCGAGG
Organism: uncultured Eubacteriales bacterium; assembly: GCA_902773665.1. Classification (GTDB taxonomy): domain Bacteria; phylum Bacillota; class Clostridia; order Peptostreptococcales; family Anaerovoracaceae; genus RUG11894. The sequence goes on from CACYFF010000017.1 coordinate 42,296, forward strand.
GTCAGCCGCGTGCTGTAAATGGGCACGTTGAGCTTCTGGAGCAGATACGGAATGGCACCGATATGATCCTCGTGGGCATGGGTGATGACAAGGCCCCGGATCTTGTCGCTGTTGGCGACGAGATAACTGAAGTCGGGGATGACCACGTCGATCCCCAGCATTTCGTCATCGGGGAAAGCCATGCCGCAGTCGATGATCATAATGTCGTTTCCGTATTCCAGCACGGTCATGTTCTTGCCGATCTCGTGAAGACCGCCGAGGGGGATGACCCGGAGCTTTCTGCTCTTATAGACCTTCGGTCTTTTGCTTTCTGTCATACGTTATCCTTTTACTACGATATTGACGAGTTTTCCGGGAACCGCGATGACCTTGACCACATTCTTGCCTTCCATGAGCGCTTTTACGCTGTCCATGGCAAGCACGGTCTCTTCCAGCCCTGCCTTGTCCAAACCTGCGGGAACTTCCGCCTTCTCGCGGACTTTGCCGTTGATCTGTACGACGATCTCCACGGAGTCTTTTACCAGCATGGATTCGTCCACTTCCGGCCACTTGGCGTCGTAGACCAGGCCTTCCCCGCCGATGCCTTCCCACATCTCTTCGCCGATATGGGGCACGAAGGGAGCCAGCATCAGCACCAGTTTTTCGGTAGCGTCTGCCAGCAGGCCGAGGTTGATATCTTCCAGTTCCTTATAGCGGTACATCTCGTTGACCAGCTCCATGATGGCGGAGATCGCCGTATTGAAGTTGAATCTCTTCTGGATGTCCTCGGAAACTCTCTTGATGGTGTTGTTTAAAATATAGGCAAGCTGTTTGTCGTCCTTGCCTTCCGGAATGTAGCGCTTGGGAATGCCTGCCGTCAGTTCCGCCATGTCGGCGACCAGACGGTAGACGCGGCCCAGGAACTTATAGGAGCCTTCCACGCCGGTGTCGGACCATTCCAGTTCCTTCTCGGGCGGCGCCGCAAACAGGATGAACAGTCTGGCGGTATCCGCACCGTATTTTTCGATGATCTCTTCCGGAGAGACCACGTTGCCGATGGACTTGGACATCTTCTTGCCGTCCTTTAAGACCATGCCCTGGGTGAGCAGGTTCTGGAACGGTTCCTCCGCCTTGGTGAGTCCGATGTCGTGCAGGAACTTGCAGAAGAAGCGCGCGTACATCAGGTGCAGGATGGCGTGTTCGACACCGCCGATGTACTGGTCCACGTTCATCCAGTAATCCGCTTTCTCTCTGTCCCAGACCGCCTTGTCATTCTTATTGTCGCAGTAGCGCAGCTCGTACCAGGAAGAATCCAGGAACGTATCCATGGTGTCCACTTCCCTCTTAGCCGGCTTGCCGCAGCAGGGGCATACGGTGTCGACGAAGGTCTTGGAGGTTACGATCGGAGATTCGCCCTTGCCGGTGAATTCGACGTCCGTGGGCAGGATGACCGGCAGATTTTCTTCCTTCTCGGGCACCCAGCCGCAGTCCGGGCAGTTGATCATGGGGATCGGAGTGCCCCAATAGCGCTGACGGGAGATGAGCCAGTCGCGCAGCTTGAAGTTGACCTTGGGAACGGCGAAGCCTGCTTCCTCGAAGTCCTTCTGCATGGCCTTGATGGCTTCCCGGTTGTCCATGCCGTTGTATTTGCCGGAGTTGATGACCGTACCGTCATCGGAAAAGGCTTCCTTCAGATTGTTGATGTCGATGTCGTCCCTGTGGGGGTCAACCACAGGAATGATGGGCAGATCGTATTTCTTCGCGAAATCGAAGTCTCTCTGGTCGCCGTAAGGTACACCCATGACGATACCGGTACCGTAACCCATCAGAACGTAATCCGCCAGATAGATGGGGATGTCTTCGCCCGTGGCCGGGTTGATGGCATAGCGGCCGGTAAAGGCGCCGGTCTTCTCCTTAACGGTAGACGTTCTCTCGATGTCGCTCTGCTTCTTGGCCTGTTCGATATAGGCGCGGCAGTTCTCCTCTTCGGGGCTGCCGGCGATGAGCTCTTCCACCATAGGATGTTCCGGAGAGATGACCATAAAGGTGGCGCCGAAGATAGTGTCCACACGGGTCGTGAACACGGGCATCGGAGTATCGGAACCCTTCAGCTTATAAACGACCTCCGTACCTTCGGAACGGCCGATCCAGTTGCGCTGCATGGTCTTGACGTGTTCGGGCCAGCCGGGCAGCGTATCGAGACCTTCCAGCAGGCGGTCGGCGTAATCCGTGATCTTTAAGTACCACTGGGACAGGCTCTTCTTCGTGACCTCCGTTCCGCAGCGTTCGCAGCGGCCTTCCACGACCTGCTCGTTGGCCAGTACGGTCTGGCAGGACGGGCACCAGTTGACGGGGTTCTCTTTCTTATAAGCGAGGCCGTGCTTGTAGAACTGGATGAAGATCCACTGCATCCAGCGGTAATAATCCTCTTTATAGGTGCACACTTCTCTGTCCCAGTCGTAGGAGAAGCCCAGCTGGCGGAGCTGGTTCTCCATCTCCGCGATGTTGGAGCTGGTCCATACGGCGGGATGGGTCTGGTTCTTGATGGCGGCGTTTTCCGCGGGCAGACCGAAGGAGTCGAATCCGATGGGATGCAGCACGTTCTTGCCGTTCATGTGCAGGTATCTGGCCAGCACGTCGCCGATGGAATAGTTTCTCACGTGACCCATGTGCAGTTTGCCGGAAGGATAAGGGAACATCTCCAGACAATAGAATTTCTCCTTGTTTGGGTCTTCCGTTACGTGAAATGCGTCCTTTTCTGCCCAGATCTTCTGCCATCTGGGTTCGATCTTTTTGAAATTATACTGACGTTCCATTGATCTGCCTTTCTGTACCGTTTCTTAATCTATTGTTCAGCCGCAGGCTCGAATTCCACCTGCGGGCAGTCGATCCAGACCTTTTCGATCTGGTAATGATCTCTCTGTTCCGCGGAAAACACGTTGACGATGACGTCGCCGTAGTCCAGGAGCACCCATCCGGTCTCTCCCTTACCTTCCTTGTGGTTGACCAGGATATCCTCCTTGGCCAGGCCGTCTTCTACTTCGTCGCACAGGGCGGAGATCTGACGGGCGGAGCCGGCGGTCGCGATCACGAAGTAATCGGCAAAACCGGACTTTTCCGCAATATCGATGATGCTGATGTCTCTGGCTTTCTTGCTGTCCAGCAGCTTCGCTGCCAGCAGGGCAAGTTCCTTATTGTCCATGATTTCCTCCTTGTTCTATTTGTTGTTTCAGCCACTCTATGGCTTCATCGGACAGCGGGTCGAACGTGCCTCCGATGCTGTGTACGTAATCTCTGGTGTGGGTCATCAGTTTATAAACACACTGGTCCACCGGAAGCTTCGTAAAGGATCGCATGTGCTCCACGCCCGGATAATCCCTGCCTTCTTCCAGCTGGTCTGCGATCTTGATGACCTTTTCCAGCAGGCTCATGCCGGGGCGGCCGGTGGTGTGGAAGCGGATGGCGTTCAGGATATCCTCGTCGGTGACCCCATATAGTTTCTGCAGCAGATCTGCCGCCGCAGGGCCGTGCTCCAGATTGCCGGCAGGCCGGCGCACGTCGTGGAACCAGGCTGCGATCTCCGCTTTTTCCGGATCTGCGCCGTACTGCTTCGCCAGCTGCTTTGCCATCTTGACGACGCCGCAGGTATGCGCGAAACGGCTGGTCTTTTCGTGGGTGCGGGCGTATTCCCTCACCTTGCCCACGAGATCCAGATAGAGCTCGTGCTCGCGGATGTACGAGATGCAGGCGTCCGGCAGCAGGAAGCGCACGGATTTGCCGGCCCGGATGCGCTGCTTGATATCCGTGGAACTGATCTCCAGTTCCGGGATGCGGATGTACTCCGCCCGCAGCGGATACTTCTGCTGCAGCCGCGAGATGGTCGCCTTCAGTTTCTCCTCGTCGTAGCCCTTGCGCATGCCGATGAGAAATCCGAAATTCTCGATGAGTTCCTCGGCTTTGTGCCAGTGCTCCAGCTGGTAGAACGAATCCGTGCCCATGATGAAGAACAGCTCATCGTCCGGGTAGTCCTTCTCCTTAAGGGCTGCCAGCGTATCGTACGTGTAGGACGGGCCTTCCCGCTTCAGTTCGATGTCGCTGATGCCGAAGAACGGATGATCGCCTGCGGCGAGCCGCAGCATCTCCAGCCGGTGATGGCCGTCCGCGGGCGGCACTTCCTCCTTAAAGGGATTGACGTACGCCGGTACCAGGATGACCTTATCCAGTTCCGCCTCCTGACGGATCTGCTCCGCCAGGATGAGGTGTCCGTAATGCAGGGGGTCAAAGCTTCCGCCGAGCACCCCTATCCTTTTACCCATTTATTTTCCTTCCGGCAGTTTTACTGCGATGGAGAGTTCTTCCAGCTGCTGATCCGTTACGATCGTGGGCGCTTCGCTCATGACGCACTGAGCGTTCTGGTTTTTCGGGAACGCGATCACCTGACGGATATCGTCGGTACCCAGCAGCAGCATGCACAGTCTGTCCAGACCGAATGCCAGGCCGCCGTGGGGAGGCGCACCGTACTTGAACGCATCGATGAAGAAACCGAACTTGATGCGGATGTCTTCTTCCGTAAGCTGCAGTACCTCGAAGATCTTCTTCTGCAGTTTGCTGTCGTGGATACGGATGGAGCCGCCGCCGGCTTCGTAGCCGTTGATGACGATATCGTAGGCGTCTGCATAGATCTTATCCAGCTCGCCGCTCTCCAGATAGTGGATGTCTTCCTTCTTCGGAGAGGTGAACGGATGGTGCATGGCCATGTAGCGGTTCTCCTCGTCGGACCATTCGAACATCGGGAAGTCCACGACCCACAGAAGCTTGTATTCGTGGGGATCGAGCATACCGAGCTTGCCGGCCAGGTCGCGTCTTAAGAAGCCCAGGGAAGCCCAGACGACTTCCTTCTTGCCGGAGACGATCAGGATGAGGTCGCCGGCCTTGGCATCGAAGCGTTCGCAGATCTTCTCCAGCTCTTCCTGGCTGAAGAACTTGCCCACGGAGGATTTGATCTCCCCTTCTTCCTTGCGGATCCAGACCAGGCCCTTCGCGCCGAAGGTCTTGATGGATTCGGTCATCTTGTCGATGTCCTTGCGGGAGAACTTGGGGGAGCAGCCGTTCATGTTGATGCCCATCACGCGGCCGCCGTCCTTGATGGCGTCGGTGAACACGCCAAAGCTGCAGTCCTTGACGGTCTCCGCGATGTCGACCAGTTCGAAGCCCACGCGCAGATCCGGCTTATCGGAGCCGTAGCGGTTCATGGCTTCGTCCCAGGTCATGCGGGGCAGCGGCAGCTGGATGTCCACGTCCAGCATTTCCTTGAACAGCCGCTGCAGGAAGCGTTCCTGAACGTCCAGGATGTCTTCCTGGTCCACGAAGGACATCTCCAGGTCGATCTGGGTGAATTCCGGCTGGCGGTCCGCTCTTAAGTCCTCATCGCGGTAGCACTTGGCGATCTGGATGTAGCGGTCGGTGCCGCCCACCATCAGCAGCTGCTTAAACTGCTGGGGAGACTGGGGCAGCGCATAGAACTTGCCCGGGTTTACGCGGCTGGGCACCAGATAGTCTCTGGCTCCTTCCGGCGTGGGCTTGGCCAGCACGGGAGTCTCCACTTCGATAAATCCGTTCTCATAATAGAAGTTGCGGATGACGTTGTACATCTTGCTGCGGAAGGCAAGCGTCTTCTGCATGAGGGGCTTTCTGAGGTCCAGATAGCGGTACTTGAGCCGCAGATCGCCGGATACGTTGTCGTCGTCCTTGATGTAGATGGGCGGAGTCTCGGCTTCGGCGTAGATGCTCAGTTCATTGGCCAGGATCTCCACAGCGCCGGTCTCCAGATCTGCGTTCTTGCTCTCTCTTTCCCGTACGACGCCCTTGATGCCGACGGTGTATTCGCTGCGCAGGCCGTTGGCCTTTTCCAGCACGTCCGCGGGCGTGACGTCGTCGAACACGACCTGCACGATGCCGCTTCTGTCGCGGATATCCGCGAAGATCAGGCTGCCCAGATTTCTCTTCTTGGCGACCCAGCCGTTCACGGTGATCTCTTGTCCAATGCAGTTTTCTCTCACTTCGCCGCAGTAGCAGCTTCTCTTCAGTAATTTGTCCATTTTCAGCACCTACCTGTGTATTTCTTCTTCGATCTTGTCGATGGCGATCTCTTTCTGCGTGGAGTTATCCATATCTCTGAGGGTCACGACGCCTTTCTCCAGTTCGTCGTCCCCGATAACGACCGTGTACCGCGCATCGCTGCGGTCTGCGTATTTCAGCTGGGCTTTCAGGCCCCGTCCCATCACATCCGTCAGGACGCTGTAGCCCTTGGCGCGCAGGTCTTTGGCGAATTTGAGGCCGAAGGTCTTCGGTCTTTCGCCCAGCGTCGCGATAAACACGTCGCAGCCGGCGGGTTTGGGGATCTCGATGCCCTTGGCTTCCAGGATGAGGAGCAGTCTCTCCAGCCCCATGCCGAAGCCGACAGCCGGCGTATAGGGTCCGCCGACCTCTTCCACCAGATGGTCGTAGCGTCCGCCGCCGCACACCGTGGACTGAGCACCCAGGTCTTCGGAGATGAACTCGAAGGCGGTCTTCGTGTAGTAATCCAAACCTCTTACAATGTTCGGATCCACCTCGTAGGGGATTCCCAGCGCGTCCAGATCGTTCTTCAGATCCTCGAACGCCGCTTTGCATTCGTCGCAGAGATAGTCGATCATGCGGGGTGCTCCTTCGGAGAACTTCTTGTCGTCCGGATCTTTGGAATCCAGGATGCGCATAGGGTTCTTCTCGAAGCGGCCCTTGCTGGTCTCGGACAGCTCGTCGTAGTGGGGCCGCAGGAAGTCCTGCAGTGCCTTGCGGTATTCGCCGCGGCAGTTCGGGCAGCCGATGCTGTTGATGTGCAGCTTGAGGTCCGTAATGCCCAGACCGGTGAGGAAGTCCCAGGCGAGGCCGATGACCTCGGCATCCGCCATCATGTTCTCGCTGCCGAAGATCTCGATGCCGAACTGATGGAACTGGCGCTGTCTGCCCTTCTGCATCTTCTCGTAGCGGAAGCATGGGATGATGTAGAAGTACTTGCCGGGCTGCGGCTCTGCATACAGCTTGTTCTCGATATAGGAACGGACGACGCCTGCGGTGCCCTCGGGCTTTAAGGTAAGGCTTCTCTCCGCGATCTCGAACGTGTACATCTCTTTCTGGACCACGTCCGTCGTATCGCCGATGCCTCTGGCGAACAGCTCCGTATGTTCGAACATCGGCGTGCGGATCTCCTTAAATCCGTAGCGCGCTGCCGTTTCGCGGATGCGGCTCTCCAGCCACTGCCACTTATAGGACTCGGAAGGCAGGATGTCCTTCGTTCCCTTTGGTATGTTTATGATCATAAGAGTCCGGCTTCCTTTCTCGCTATCATTTCTTCGATGCGTTCGATATAGATCTGGTAATTCGATACGTTCGGCACCCTCTCCAGGCGGTTCTCCGCCGGGAAATAGACCTTGGAGATGGCACCTGCGCCCATGGCGACGATCGTCTGATCCTCCTCCATGATGCGGATATTATAAAGGCTTTCCGTGCCGGGCAGGCACCAGCCCACGTTTTCGAAGTTGCCCGCCATATGCTTCTGGCGGTACATGTAATAGGGTTCGTACCCTGCTTCCGTCAGCATCCGGTCTGCATCCGCAAGCATCTGCCGCACGTTGTCCGCCTGGCGCCTCGCAACGCCGGGATCTTCTTCGATCATGCGGCTGGCTTTCTTCACAGCCAGGGTATGGACGGTGATGTTGGCGGGTCCCAGGCCGATGACCTCCGCCAGACTGCTGCGGAAATCCTCCGGTTCTTCCTCGGGGAGCCCCGTAATGAGGTCGGCGTTGACCACGGGGATCTGCGCTTCCTTGGCCAGTGCGAAGGCCTCTCGGATCTGCTCCGGACTGTGCCTTCGTCCGATGAGATCCAGCGTGCGCTGCTTCATGGACTGCGGGTTGATGGAGATGCGTCCGGCGCCTGCCTCTTTGATGATCTGCAGCTTTTCCGCCGTGATGGTCTCCGGTCTTCCGCCCTCCACCGTGAATTCCACGGTGTTTTCGTCCACGAACAGCTCGTGCACTTTCTCTAAGAAGGCCTTCAGGTCTTCCGGATCCAGGCTGGTGGGCGTGCCGCCGCCGATGTAGATCGATTCCGCCGTCTGGCCTCTTTGGGTCATCAGATCCTTGACCGCATCCATCTCCGTAAACAGCGCCTGCAGATAGGCCGTCGCTGCTTCCTTGGAGATCTGATTGCTGGTAAAGCTGCAGTACTGGCAGCGGGTCGGGCAGAACGGAATGCCGAGGTAGAGCCCGATGGCCTTCGGATCGGGGCTGCGCTTTACGCGGGTCTGGCTTTCGCTCACGCGGCGCAGCAGACGGATCTTCTCTTCAGAGACGTAATACCGTTCCCGGAGGACTTTTTCCGGGTCATCCCCCTTCGCCTTCAGCTCGTTGTAGAGCTTGCCGGGACGGACGCCCGTCAGGATGCCCCAGTCCAGGTCTTTGCCCGTGATCTTTTTGAAAAAGGCGTAGGCCCTTCTCTTGCTGTCGTTATAATCGCCGCCGGCGCCGATCACCAGCTCCGCGTCGGGTTGACCCACGTAGATGCAGAAATGATCTTCCGGCAGAAACATTTTGGCGAGTTCCGCCACGTGATATTTATGTTTTTCATCGGGGACGGAGATGCTATACAAAGGGATTGTACCTCATTTCGTAACCGATCGTAGTGGCGTCCATGTGACCCGGCAGCACCGTCGTATCCTCCGGCAGGAGGAACAGCTTCGTCGTGATGGATTCCATGATATCCGCGAAACTGCCGCCCCAGAGGTCCGTGCGGCCGATGGAGGCGTGGAACAAAGTGTCTCCGGAAAACAGGGTTCTGTTAACCAACACACACTGTCCGCCGGGCGTGTGACCCGGGGTGAAAATGAACTTCAGTTCCATGTTGCCGACTTTCAGAATGTCGCCATCGTGCGTCCATACGTCCGCCACGATGCCGCCCTTGCCGTAGCTGTCTCTGCGGCTGTACAGGAGCTTCTCCTCCTTCTTGTTTGCGACGATCATGATGTCCGGCCATTGTTCCTTGCAAAACGGAATGCCGCCCGTATGGTCGCCGTGTCCGTGGGTCAGGATGATATATTTCGGATCCAGCTTATTCTTGGCAACGTCCGCAGCCAACTGCTCGCAGGGCGCCCCCGGATCCACGATAAACGCATCGGGGCAGCCGTCTTCCCAGACCAGGTAGCAGTTCGTGCCGAATGCGCTCAGGATATAGCTTTTGATGTTCATCATGGGATCTCCTTTAAGATCTCGTGCGGAAAACGTCGATGACGCCCTTGATCTGCTTCATGCGGGACATCACCTTGACGATGTCGTCCGTATTGGCCAAAGACAGCGTAAGATCCATCGTGCAGGTGCCGTCCTTGTCCTTTTTGGCGTTCAGCCCGCTGATGTCGATATCCATGTCCAGGCAGACCTTGGATACGTCGGAAAACAAGCCTTTGCGGTCTTCTGCGATCAGGGAGATCGCGGCGTCGAATTCCTGTCCGCTCTTGTCGTCATCCCAGGATACGTCGATCAGACGGAGCTTTTCCACCTCGGGCAGCGCCCGGATGTTGGTGCAGTCCGTGCGGTGGATGGAGATGCCCCTGCCCTTCGTCGTATAGCCGACGATATCGTCGCCGGGTACGGGACTGCAGCACTTGGCGAAGTGGATCATCAGGTTGCTGACGCCCTTTACGCTGACGCCGCGCGTCCGTTCGGGCCGCTTTTCCTTCTTGAGGGCCTGGGCCAGCTTCTTGGCCTCTTCCTGCGCCTTTTTGCGGGCTTCTTCCTCCTTGCGGGCCGCCTCCTTGTCCGCCTCTTCCTTCGCCTTTGCGGAAGCGCTCTTTTCCGGCGCCGCCACGCTGGCTTCCTTCTTGAGGTATTGGCGGATCTTGGTCTTGGCGGAGTTCGTCTTGACGATCTTCAGCCAGTCCAGATTCGGGTGGGAATTGGCGGAGGTGACGATGTCCACGATCTCGCCGTTCTGTAGAACGTAATCGATGGGCACCATCTTGCCGTTCACCTTGGCGCCGACGCATTTGCAGCCGACAGCCGTGTGGACTTTAAACGCGAAGTCCAGCGGCGTGGAACCGGCAGGCAGTTCCATGACGTCCCCTTTCGGGGTGAACACGAACACCTGGTTGGAGAACAGGTCGACCTTTACGGTCTCCATGAATTCACCGGGGTCTTTGAGTTCCTGCTGCCATTCGATGGTCTGGCGCAGCCACGCCAGTTTTACCTCTTCGTCGTCGCTGGAGATGCCCTCTTTGTATTTCCAGTGGGCCGCGATGCCGTATTCCGCCACCTGATGCATTTCCTTGGTGCGGATCTGGATCTCAAAGGGGTTGCCGCTCTTGCCGATGACCGTCGTGTGCAGCGACTGGTACCGGTTCGGCTTCGGCATAGCGATATAATCCTTAAAGCGTCCGGGGATGGGCGTCCACATGGTGTGGACCGCACCCAGCACGCCGTAGCAGTCCCGCACCGTGTCTACGATGATGCGGACCGCCGTAAGGTCGAAGATCTCGTCCAGCTGCTTGTGCTGGAACTGCATCTTCTTGTAAATGCTGTAATAATGCTTCTGGCGGCCGTAGATCTCGTATTCGATGCCGGTATCCTTCAGGACCTTGTTGATCTCCCGGATGACCTCGTCGATGACACCCTGCCGGCGCACCTGGCGCTGATGCATCTCCCGGTCCAGCTTCTCGTAGGCTTCTGGCTCCAGGTTCTTGAAGCAGATATCCTCCATCTCGAACTTGAAGGCGTAGATGCCCAGCCGTGCCGCCAGAGGTGCGTAGATGTCCAGGGATTCCTGGCACTTTTCCCGTATCTTTTTCGGCGTCTGGTAGTTGATGGTCCGCAGGTTGTGCAGCCGGTCCGCCAGCTTGATGATGAGCACGCGGATGTCTTTCGACATGGCCAGGAACATCTTGCGGATGTTCTCCGCCTGCTGTTCCTCCTTGGACTCGTAATTGATGTTCGTCAGTTTGGTGACGCCGTCCACCAGATAGGCGATCTGTTCGCCGAAGTCCACCTGCAGCTGACCCAGGGAATAGTCCGTATCCTCCACGATATCGTGGAGCAGGCCGCCTGCGATGGTGACTTCGTCCATACCGAGCTCAGCAAGAATACGCCCTACCGCCATCGGGTGGATGATGTAGGGTTCCCCGGACTTGCGGAACTGTCCTTCGTGGTATTTTTCCGCCGTCAGATAGGCTTTTTCCAGCAGCTGGGCGTCGTAATTCGGATTGTATTCCAGCAGCTGTCTTACGTACTCTTCCATGGACCGGTCTATGCTCCTCTATACTTGCTCTTCTTTGTAAGTCTGCAAAGGTCGTAGTACACGCCGGACGCGATGCCGATGGAGCTGTAAGTGCCCACCAGAACGCCGGCGATAAGCGGCAGCGCAAAGGCCCGGATGGATTCGCCGCAGAAAAGGATGAGCGGCAGAATGGCCACCATGGTCGTGACGGACGTCATGATGGAACGGCTGATGCAGGCGGTGATGCTGCTGTCGATGACGTATTCCTGCTTGCGCTTGCTGGTCTTGAGGCCCTCACGGATGCGGTCGAAGATGACGATCGTATCGTTGATGGAGTAGCCGATAACGATGAGCAGGCCGGCGATGAACGGGCTGTTCATCTGGACGTGGAACAGACCGTAGAACGCGAACAGCATGAGCGCGTCGTGCAGCAGCGCGACGATGGCGCCGATGCCGAACCGCCATTCGAACCGGATGGCGATGTAGATGAGCATGCAGACGGAGGCGATGAGAACCGCCTTCAGGGCGTTGCTCTTCAGCTGGGACCCTACAGACGGTCCGATGAGGCCTGCCTGTTCGATGAATTCCCCGCTGCCGGCACCGAACTGCGCCTGCAGTTTATCGCACAGTTCCTGACGGACGGCGTTATCCATGACTTCCGTCGTCTTCAGGATGACTTTTTCGTTGTTTTCACCAGCATACTGGATGCCGTCGCGCAGATCCGTATCGGGCAGCTGAGCCTTCAGTTCTTCCAGGTCCACCTGCTGGCCGAAATTCAGCTGCAGCACGGTGCCGCCGGTAAAGTCGATGCCCATGTTGAAGCCGCGGATGAGGCCGATGCCAAGGCCCAGGACGAGCAAAGCCACGGAGACCAGATAGAAGATCTTCCGCTTGGCCATGAAGGGATAGCCTTCCTTCTCCTGTGTGCTGGTATCTTTCTGTTCCTTGACGCCGAAATTCTTCGGAGTCGCCAGCTTCGTCTCCGCCAGGGTCTGCAGCAGGATCTGGGAGATGACGACAGCAGTGAACACGCTCAGCACGATACCGATGAGCAGGGTCATGGCGAAGCCCCGGACAGAGCCGGTGCCCAGCATGTACAGGATGACCGCGGCGATGATGGTGGTCACCTGGGAGTCGATGATGGTGCCCATGGCCCGTTTAAAGCCGGATTGCACCGCGACGCGGACGGATTTGCCCAGGCCGATCTCCTCGCGGATGCGGGAGAAGATGATGACGTTGGAGTCCACGGCCATGCCGATGGACAGGATGATGCCAGCGATGCCGGGCAGCGTGAGGACTGCGTGGAACGCGATCATGACCCACAGGTACAGCAGCACGTAGAGCGCCAGCGCGATGTCCGCCACGACGCCCATCACGCGGTACGCTACCAGCATGATGATCATGATGAGAACGAGGCCTACGATGCCGGCCATGACGCTCTTCTGCGCAGCGTCGATGCCCAGGGTCGGGCCGACGATCTCGGTCTGCACTTCGTTGAGTCCGACGGGCAGAGAACCGCCGCGGATGAGCGCAGCCAGGTTGCCGGCGCTGCTGGCGGTAAAGTTGCCCGTGATCTCGCAGGTCGTGCTGTTGATGACGGTGCTGACCATGGGAGCGGAGATGACATCGTCGTCCAGCAGGATGAGGATCTGGTTGGCGTAATAGCCGTCCAGGGTCGGCGTGATCTCCCCTGCCAGGATGCGTCTCGTAGCATCGGCAAACGCATCTGCGCCGGCAGCGTCGAATTCGAGCTGTACGACGTAGGTGCCGATGAGATTGCTCTGGGTGCCCTGATAGACTTCCGCGACAGCGTTCTTGACGTTTTCGCCGGTGACGACGATCTGGTCGTCCGCTGTGCGGAAGGACAGCTGCGCCGTCTTGCCGATGGATTCGATGGCTTCCTGGGCGTTCTGGGCGCCGGGCAGTTCGATGCGGATGCGGTTTTCGTTCTCCACGGTGATGACAGGTTCGGAAAGGCCCATCTCGTTGACACGCTTTTCCATGACGGCCTGCACCTGATCCATCAAGCTCTTCAGTTCGCTGCCGGTGGCGTCCGTATCCGCTTCCAGAACGACGGAGACACCGCCGATCATGTCGAGGCCGAGCTTCATGCGCT
>CACYFF010000018.1 GCA_902773665.1 uncultured Eubacteriales bacterium
AAGTAGGTCCCAAGGGTTGGGCTGTTCGCCCATTAAAGAGGTACGCGAGCTGGGTTCAGAACGTCGTGAGACAGTTCGGTCCCTATCCGCTGTGGGCGTCGGAGATTTGAGTGGAGCTGTCCTTAGTACGAGAGGACCGGGATGGACATAGCTCTGGTGCACCAGTTGTTCTGCCAAGGGCATCGCTGGGTAGCTACCTATGGACGGGATAAGCGCTGAAAGCATCTAAGTGCGAAGCCCCCCACAAGAACAGATCTCCTGCCTCAAGGCTAAGACCCGTGGGAGACTACCACGTTGATAGGTCGGAGGTGTAAGCATGGCGACATGTTGAGCTGACCGATACTAATAGGTCGAGCACTTGACCAATGGTTTTAAAAGCATTGTTTAGTTTTGAAGGTACATCGATATCTTCACAAAAAATCTGGTTGCAATATCGTTGGGGTTACACCTGTTCCCATCCCGAACACAGTAGTTAAGCCCTTCAGAGCCGATGATACTTGGTGGGAAGCTGCCTGGGAAAGTAGGACGCAGCCGGTTGGTGCTTTTTTCGTTATCTTTTCCTTTTTCCCTATTTATGGTATACTTATTTAGTTAAGGAGGGCTTATGTCCTATACCATAGCCAGATATGCATTATGGATCCTGCTCTGCATCCCAGTCATCGTGCTGGGCTTCGGTTTGTGCGGCGATCTTATGAACAGCATCCTGCAGGAGAGCCGAGAAAAGAAAGCGAAAAAAGACGCGAAAGCGGCAAACGACCAGCAGCGCAGAAGTTTTGAAGAAGAATACCGCAAGTCCAGAGACAGCGGTGTTTTATAGTGAGGAAACGATCTTTTGAAGGGTATTTTTATTACGTTCGAAGGGCCGGACGGCAGCGGTAAGACGACGCAGATCCGCCTTTTGGAACAGCATTGCAAGGAAAAGGGCTACGATGTCGTCCTTACGAGGGAACCCGGCGGAACGCCTATCTCGGAAGCGATCCGGAGTCTGCTGCTCGACCCGTCTCATAAGGAGATGGATGGGGTCACCGAGGCGCTGCTCTACGCCGCCTCCCGTGCCCAGCATGTGGCGGAAAAGATCAAACCGGCCCTGGCAAAGGGTTGCATCGTGCTGTGCGACCGGTTCATGGATTCTTCCATCGCCTATCAGGGGTACGCCCGCGGTCTGGGCGACGATGTGCGGGTCATCAACGAATTTGCCGTGCAGGGCACCCAGCCGGATATCACGTTCTTCATGGACCTGTCCGCTGCAGCGGGCAAAGCAAGAGTTGCGGCAGCCAGAGATATGGACCGGCTGGAGCAGGAAGACCTGTCGTTCCACAATGCGGTCTACGAAGGCTATCTGCAGCTGAAAGAGATCTATTCCCAGCGTTACGTCTGCATCGATGCATCCCGGAGCATCGAGCAGATCGCAGAAGAGATCCGGGACCGGTTCGACAACTATGTCCTTTGCAGAAACGAACAAGAATAGAGCCGTGGCGCAGCAGCTGCGTTCTCTTCTGAACAGCGGTCGGCTGGTCCACGCGTTTCTGTTCGTCGGAACGAAAGAGGAGCGGCTCCAGACCGGAAGAGCGCTGGCCCGTGCCATCCTCTGTGTGCAGCCTGTGCAGGGAGACGCCTGCGGAGACTGTCCGTCCTGCCGGAAGTTCGATCACGGAAATCACGAGGACTTTCTGTATCTGGACCTGGAGACCGCGCCCGGCAGCGCGAAGACGCAGATCGGCGTGGATGCCGTCGAGCATCTGCAGGAACAGCTGAAGCTGAAGCCTTTCGGCAAACGGCACGTCGTGCTCATCGAAGAAGCGCATCTTTTGAACACGGCGGCGCAGAACAAACTGCTGAAGACGCTGGAAGAACCTGCGGGCGATTCGGTGCTCATCCTGCTGGCGGAAAAGAAGGACGCGCTGCTTCCGACTGTCGTGTCCCGGTGCAGCACGTACTATCTGGAAGACGGCGGATTCGAACCGGATGCGGAGATCCTGACGGCCGTACGGAATTTCTTTGTGTTGTTTGCAGAAAAGTCGCTGTTTTACCGTAAGCGGGATTGTGTAAAGTCTATCCTGGAAGACAAAAACGATCCCCGTGGGAAAGCGCTCAGCTTTCTGCAGACGCTGGAATCGGTGTTGAGAGACGCGCTGTTATGCCCCTACGGGGCCCAGATCTCGCCACTGTGCGCCGATTGGCCTGCTTTTGAGGAATTATGTGCCAAGGTGGACAAACAGGCCTCAGAACGCGCGATTTCCGCTGTGGAGCAGGCGATCCGCTCGATACGGGCCGGCTATAATACAGGTTATACGATCAAGAAACTTTGTCTTGACTTGACATAATATTTTGGAGGAAACAATGGTAAAAGTTGCGGGCGTGCGATTCAAAGCCGCCGGTAAGGTATATTTTTTTGACCCGGCAGAACTGGAACTGTTTGCCGGGGACAACGTCATCGTGGAGACAGCCCGGGGTGTCGAATACGGAACGCTTTCCGCCGATCTCATGGAAGTGGAGGAAGAGGAGATCGTCGCACCGTTAAAGCCGATCCTGCGTAAGGCGGATGAGAACGATGCGAAGCGCCACGAGGAAAATCTTAAGAAAAAAGACAGAGCGCTGCAGCTCTGCCAGGAGAAGATCGACAAACACGGTCTGGAGATGAAACTGGTGGACGTGGAATACACATTCGACAACTCCAAGGTCATTTTCTATTTTACAGCGGACGGCCGCGTAGACTTCCGCGAACTGGTCAAGGACCTGGCAGGCGTATTCAAGATGCGTATCGAACTGCGCCAGATCGGCGTGCGGGACGAGACCAAGATGATGGGCGGCATCGGTTCCTGCGGCAGAGAACTGTGCTGCCACGCCTGGCTGCCGGATTTCGAACCGGTCTCCATCAAGATGGCGAAGGTGCAGAATCTCTCCCTCAATCCCATCAAGATCTCCGGCATCTGCGGACGCCTGATGTGCTGCCTGCAGTACGAAAACGAGACGTATTGCCACCTGAAGAAGGGCATGCCGGACGTAGGTGAGCGCATCACGACCCGGGACGGCAAAGCCGTGGTGACCGACGTCAACATCCTGGAGAACAAGATCAAGACGAGACTCATCCTGGAAGAGAAGACGGAGGATAAGCCGGAAAAACTCTCCACCGAGTATTACATCTACGGCAAGGAGGAGATCCAGCGGGCGCCGAACAAGCGCGGCCAGGACAAGAACTTCCCGAAAAAGGCGAAAAAGAAGGGCGGATTCGGCACGGACGCCGATATCGCCGCCATGTCCGAAGAAGAGTTGAAACAGCAGGCGGAACTGCTGGAACTGGAGTAATATGGCGATCCGCGAGGACGACACAGGATTCGGCGGACTCGTTCTGCTGCAGGATACGGAGACGTTTTCCTACGGCGTCGACGCGGTGCTGCTGGCCGATTACTGCAAGGCATTGCCCGGAGAGTCCGTGCTGGATCTAGGCAGCGGCAACGGCGCCGTTGCACTCATCGTATTGGGCAAATACGGTGTTGCTTCCGTTACCGGCATTGAGGTGCAGGAACGGATGACCCGCCTGGCGCGGGAGACTGCAGCGCGTAACGGTCTGGAAGACAGGCTGCATTTTCTGCAGGGCGACGTGCTCGACATAGAGGCTCTCGTTCCCGCAGGGACGTTCGATGCGGTCACCTGCAACCCGCCTTACGCGGAAGCCGGCAGAGGACCTGTCTCCGGGAAGGAAGCGGCGTATATCGCCCGGCACGAAACGACAGCGTCGCTGCAGGATTTCGTAAGGGCCGGCGCCTATGCGCTGAAGCCGGGCGGCAGATTCGTCCTGGTGCACCGCCCGTCGCGGCTTCCGGATATCTTCGCATCGATGCGCAGCTGCGGACTGGAACCTAAACGGATGCGGCTGGTCGTACCGAAACCGGGGGCTGCGCCCAACATCGTGCTGGTGACCGCCACCAAGGGCGGTGGAAAAGAGCTTCTCATAGAGCCTGATCTTTGCGTACGCAAAGAGGACGGGTCGTACAGCGACGAACTGCAAAAGATCTATAACAGAATATAAAATGAACGGGGACGGTTCTTTGTCCCACTAGCACTCTAGTGGGACAAAGAACCGTCCCCGTTTACGTCTAATACTTTAATCTTCCACGCGCTCGATCTTGGCGCCCAGCGCCGTCAGTTTGTCATGGAATTTCTCGTAGCCTCTTTCGATATGATAGATCTCTGAGACCTCGGTCTTTCCCTTTGCAACCAGGCCTGCCAGCACCAGCGCTGCGCCCGCGCGCAGATCCGTGGAGATGACGTGCGCTCCGACCAGCTGATGCTTGTTGCCGGGTACGATCGCCGTTCTTCCTTCGACGCGGATGTTCGCGCCCATGCGCGACAGCTCTGCAGCGTGCATGAAGCGGTTCTCGAACACCGTCTCGATGACGGCGCTCGTTCCGTCTACCGTCGTGAGCAGCGCCATGAATAAAGCCTGCATGTCCGTGGGGAAACCGGGGTAGGGCAGCGTCTTGATATCCGTCGCTACCAGCTGGTTGAGATCGCCCCGCACCCGCAGCCCGTCGACTTCGTCGTTGACCGCTGCACCGCATTCCAGCAGCTTTGCGATGACGGGTCTTACGTGGTCGGGCACGCTGTTCTTGATGAGGACGTCGCCCCGGGTGATCGCTGCAGCGATCATGAACGTGCCGGTCTCGATCCGGTCCGGAATGACGGCGTGCCGCGTACCGTGCAGCGTTTCCACACCTTCGATGCGGATGGTATCCGTGCCGGCGCCCTTGATCTTCGCGCCCATCTTGTTGAGGAAGTTCGCCAGGTCGACGATCTCCGGTTCTTCCGCCGCGTTTTCGATGGTGGTCGTGCCTCTTGCCAGCGTCGCGGCCATCATGATGTTCTCTGTCGCGCCGACGCTGGGGAAGTCCAGATAGACCAGCGCGCCTTTCAGTCCATAGCGGGCGGACGCCTCTACGACGCCGTCTCCCGTGAGGATCTTTGCGCCCAGAAGGCGGAGCCCTTTATTATGCAGGTCGATGGGACGGTTGCCGATGGAACATCCGCCGGGGAGCGCGATGCTCGCGAAACCAGTCTTTGCCAGAAGCGGTCCCATTACGAAAATGGATGCGCGCATCTTTTTGACCAGTTCGTGGGGCACCTCGGATATGTTGCCTCTGCCGGGCTGCACAACGATCGTGTGGTTCTGCCAGTCTTCCGTAACGGTGGCTCCCAGCGATCTGAGGATCTCGCACATGACGTCCACGTCCAGAAGATGGGGTACGTCGTTGATCTCGCATACGCCGTCCGACAGGATCGTCGCCGCCATAATGGGCAAAACAGCGTTCTTGCTGCCGGAAATGGTGACTTCGCCGCGGAGCGGACCGCTTTGTTCTACGATATATTTAGCCAAAGTTATAAACCTCCGAAATTTTCCACTTTTATTATACTTGCAAACCCCCGTAAAAACAACACTTGCAAAGGATGCCCAAAAATTACATAATTACAGATAAAGAAAAGAGGTGGAAAAACGATGATCACGATTAGTATTCAGCAGCTCCTTATCTATATCCTGTTGGTGGTGGCGATCGTAGCCATCGCTGTCCTGATCGTAGTTTTTACGAAGCTTCTGCCTACGCTGAAGTCCCTTGCGAAGACGATGGAGAACGTTGAGGCGCTTTCTACGACGGCAAGAGAGGACCTGGACAGCGTGCAGGGCATCATTACGAACGTTTCCCGCTCCGTAACGGACGTTACCGGGGTGATCGCGAACAACAAGAGCAATCTGAAGGCTGCTACCAACCTGGTAAATGCAGCTGCCGGCCTTGCAAAACTTACCCGGAGCAAGACGAAAAAATAAACATCTGTGCATAAACTCTGCAAAAAATATTCAGATTTCCGTATAATATTGGTTGACAAAAATTGCTATTTTGCTATAATGGTATTTGAGGTAAAAGCAAAACTTAAATCTTGTGCGTAATCAAAAAGGGAGCAAAGGTACTATGAAAGCAACGGGAATCGTAAGAAAGTTGGATCAACTTGGAAGAATTGTCATCCCCAAGGAACTGAGAAACACATTCGACCTGGCCGAGGGCGATCCCATCGAGATCTTTGTAGAAGGTCACGATATCATTCTTCGCAAGTATCAGCCTGCCTGTATATTCTGCAATGACGCAACAGACGTTGTCCAGTTCGAAGGGAAGAACGTCTGCAGAAAGTGCCTCGGAAAGCTGAAGGATCTGTAGAGTAGACAAAATAAACGAACAACAAAGCCGTGTTTGAAGATCCAAACACGGCTTTTGCTTTTTTGTATAGATCTGTCCGGATCGTTTCCCAGGATCAGTACTTGCCTAAGCTGCTGGCCAGGGTCTTGTCCGGGTCATCGCCGAAGGCTTCGTCTTTGCCGGGCAGGATCGCGTTGAGCACGATGCCGACGATGGACGCTACCGCGATGCCGGAAAGGGAAACGCTTCCGATGTGGATGGCGCCCGCTTCGCTGTAGGAGATGCCGACGGCCAGGCCCAGGATGAGAGCCGCGATGATGACGTTTCTGCTCTCCTGGAAGTTCGTCTTGTTCTCGACGACGTTGCGGATGCCGATGGCGGAGATCATGCCGTACAGGATGAGGGAGACGCCGCCGATGGTGGCTGCGGGCATGACCCGGATGAGCGCCGCGAACTTCGGGAAGAAGGAGAGCACGATGGCGTAGACGGCTGCCAGACGGATAACGAACGGATCGTAGACCTTGGTGAGCGCCAGAACGCCGGTATTTTCGCCGTAGGTGGTGTTGGCCGGAGCGCCGAACAGCGCCGCGATGGTGGTACCGACGCCGTCACCCAGCAGGGTGCGGTGCAGACCCGGATCTTCGATGAAATTCTGGCCGACGGTGCCGCCGATGGCGGAGATATCGCCGACGTGTTCCATCATGGTCGCGAACGCGATGGGGACGATGGTGATGATGGAGGAGAGCAGAAAGGACGTGTCTACGCTTCCGCCGAACAGGCCAAATACGGTGTCCTGCATCTCGAACGGCATGCCGATGATGCTGGCTTCCTTTACCATGGTCCAGTCCACGTTGCCGGTGACCGCTGCCACGGCATAGGATGCGATGACGCCCAGCAGGATGGGGATGATCTTGATCATGCCCTTGCCCCAGATGTTGCAGACGATGACCACGGCGATGGCGACCAGCGCGATAGGCCAGTTCGCAGAGCAGTTATTGATCGCAGAAGGCGCCAGGTTGAGGCCGATGGCGATGATGATGGGGCCGGTGACGACAGGCGGGAAGAACCGCATGACTTTCTTGGAACCATATGCTTTGCAGATCCCGGCAAGCACCAGGTACAGCAGGCCTGCACAGGCGACGCCGACGCAGGCGTAGGGCAGCGCTTCTCTCTGGGAAAGCCCGATAGCGCTTCCTGCGGTCACGACCGCCGCATAGCCGCCCAGATAGGCGAAGGATGACCCCAGGAATACGGGGACCTTGCCCTTCGTGACAAAGTGGCAGAATAAGGTGGCAAGACCTGCAAACAGCAGGGTTGCCGTAACGCTCAGCCCTGTGATGAGGGGCACGAGCACCGTTGCGCCGAACATGGCGAACATGTGCTGCAGACCCAGGACAAGATATTTGCCCGGTCCCAGTTCTCTGGCGTTGTAGATAGCGCCGTTCTGGTTGTTCATAATGCTCTCCTTTTACCGATTTTCGTACAGATCGACTCCTGTGCGTCCGTCCGTCTCCTGCATAAAGACGGAAACGACTTCGCTTTTGGCGGTAGGCACGTTTTTTCCGACGTAGTCGGGGCGGATCGGCAGTTCCCGGTGACCCCTGTCCACCAGTACGGCCAGCTGGATGCGGGATGCTCTGCCGAGGGCTGAGACCGCGTCCAGAGCAGCTCTCGCTGTGCGTCCGGTGTAGATGACGTCGTCCACGAGCACCACGACCTTCTTGTCGACTTCCACATCGGAAGGCGCTTCGCTGAGCACGGGATCTTTCGCGATCTCGCTCAGGTCGTCGCGGTAGTGGGTGATGTCGAGCTCTCCGACAGGCACTTCGGCGCCTTCGATCTCCCGGATGAAGGCGGCCAGCTGTTTTGCGAGAGGCAGTCCGCGGGTCTTGATGCCGAGAAGCACCAGGCCGCCGCAGCCTTCATTCTTTTCGATGATCTGATGCGCCATGCGTTTGAGGGCACGGCGCATATCTTCTTCGCTCATGAGGGTCGCTTTAAATTCCATGGCGCTTCTTTCCGGCATAAAAAATGCCTTGCCGACCGGCAAGACGAGATCGCTTAACGCACACGGAAAAACAGGTGCATCGATATTGATCTTGTCGGTCTCTCTGTACCAACTTAAAGAATACTTTTGCTGACATAAATATAACCCCCTGGAAAGGGGGTTGTCAATTACAGAATCTCGTATTTCCCGCCCAGCGCTTTGTAGTCGCGCAGGAAGTGGCGGTAGACTTTTTCGGCGCAGTGCTCGTCGTCCAGCACGATGGGCTTGGGGAGGCATCCGGCGGCTAACGCGAGCGACATGAAGATCCAGGGGTCACCTTTGCACTCCAGTTTTACGTCTTCGGGATAGTCGAACGCATCCCGCTCCTCGATGTGGATGCCGTCGTCTGTCGCATGGGCTGTGGCACCCAGGGCGCGGATGCATTCGCTGACCGCCTTCAGCCGGTTCGTCTCCTTAAAGCGCAGCTGGGGCACGCCTGTGATGTCCATGCCGGACCCTTTGCTCGCCGCGATGATGGCGTACAGACAGGCCAGATTGGGAGTCTCCGACGCGTCGACGTTGAGATATTTTACGTCGTAGCGCAGCAGCGACATGACGTTCTTAAAGCTGCGGTACATCTGGACCGTCCGGGCAGGCAGCCCGTCCACGATGACGGGATTCTCCTCGTCTCTGGAGAGGCATCCCGCGCAGGCCCACATGGAACCGAGTCCCCAGTCGTTTTCTACGACGGTCTTGCCCGGGCTCTTGTAGAACTGTCTTCCCGGGATGTGGAAACCCTCTTCGTCCACGTCGACGTGAACGCCGAACGCTTCCATCGTATCCAGCGTAACGTCGATGAACGTGCCGTCCACGAGGGGAGAAGACAGGCGGATGATGCTGTCGTCGCGCAGGATGGGCAGTGCCATCAGGGCGCCGGAGATGTACTGCGATCCTTCGTCCCCGGGGAATACGTATTCGCCGGGCTGCAGCATGCCGCTCATGGAGAGGGGCAGATTAAAACTGCTGAACTTGACTCCCCGCAGCGCCATGCGGCTCGAGAGGGAGATGAGGGGACGCTTGACCAGCGTGCCGCTCGCTCTGCAGTCGGAACGGATGCCGAAAGCTGCCGCCAGAGGGATCGCCAGATGGGCGGTCGTGCCGCTCTGCTTAAAATCGAATTCCGCGGACGGCACCGGGTTCGTCTTGACGAAGGGGAAGATCTTGATCTCCGTTTCGCCGTGCTTCTCCACCGTGCAGCCGAAATCCAGCAGGCACTGCAGCGTCGTATCGATATCGTCGCATTCCGGCACGTTCTTGATGAGCGTCGCCGTGTTCGTAAGGGCAGACGCAAACAAAAGCCTCTGCGCGTGCGCTTTGGAGGCCGGTGCTTTAATATGCCCTTTGAACTGAGACGGATAGATACGGATCATTTTTTTGCCTTTCAACTGAAATAGTATAGCACAAAAACCGCCTCAGAAAAAGGTGCAACTGCCTCTGCGGGGTATGGTATACTAACTATGTATATAGCCCTCGTTACGGGCTGCGGAGGACAATATGAATTTTTCAAAGGCTGAGCTGAAGTATTTAAAGCTTCTGGCAGAAGAATACGGCACCGTTTCCGCCGCTTCTGCCGAGATCATCAACCTTACCGCCATCCAGAATCTGCCGAAAGGCACCGAGCACTTCCTTTCCGATATCCACGGAGAATACGAATCTTTCAATCACATCCTGCGCAACGCTTCCGGAACCATAAAACTGAAGATCGACGAGACCTTTACGGACATGACGCCGGAAGAACGCCGTTCTCTGGCGACTTTGATCTACTATCCGGAAGAGAAACTGGAGATCATCAAGGAGAAACTGGACGGCGATTATCACGATTTTTATTTCGAGACCCTCACCAGGCTCATCAAATTGCTGGAACTGGTCACCTTTAAATACACCCGTTCCTACGTGCGGCGCCGCCTGGACAAGGAATACGCCTACATCATCGAGGAGCTGCTGTATGGGTCAAACAGCGTGGCGCTGGGCCGCGGTGACCACCGCAAGAACATCATCGAATCCATCATCGAAGTGGATGCGGCGGACGATTTCATCATCAGCATCTGCAAACTCATCTCGAAGCTGTCCATCTTTAAGCTCCACATCCTGGGAGACGTGTACGACAGAGGTCCGGGCGGCGACGTGGTGCTGGATACGTTAAAGAACTACCACAGCGTGGATATCCAGTGGGGCAACCACGATATCCTCTGGATGGGTGCGGCAGCGGGCAACAAGGCCTGCATCGCCAACGTCATCCGTATCTGCACCCGCTACGACAACCTGCATACGCTGGAGGTCGGCTACGGCATCTCACTGCGGCCTCTGGTAACGTTCGCCATGAACACCTATGGCAACGATCCCTGTCCGAACTTTAAGGCCGTGGCCTCCACGAAGGACGCCATGTACGATGCGGACCTCGCGTCGCTGTCCAAGATCTCGAAGGCGATCGCCATCATGCAGTTCAAACTCGAGGGACAGCTGATCGAAAAGCATCCTTACTACGAGATGGATGCCCTGCGCCTGCTGGACAAGGTGGATTACGAAAAGTATACCGTTACCATCGACGGCAAGGAATATCCGATGAACAACACGTTCTTCCCGACCATCGATCCGGCCGACCCCTACAAGCTGTCGGACGAAGAAGAGGCAGTCATGGACCGTCTGCAGCGGGCGTTCCTGGAGAGCGAGCTGCTGCAGGATCACGTGCAGTTCCTGTTCGCGAAGGGCAGCCTGTACAAGTGCGTAAACGGCAATCTGCTGTTCCACGGCTGCATGCCCCTGACGGACGACGGCAAGTTCGATAACATCCTTACGTCCGACGGCTACATGAGCGGCAAGGAATGGTTCGACTATGCCGACCGCCTCGTGCGCACCGGTTATTTCGGCAAGTCTACGGATAAGAACAAACAGAGAGGCATCGACTTCTTCTGGTACCTCTGGTGCGGCTACAAATCGCCTCTGTTCGGCAAGAAGAAGATCACGACCTTCGAGCGTCTGTTCGTGGAGGACGAGAGCACCTGGGTGGAGGCCAAGAACCCGTATTACAAACTGATCGAAAAGCCCGGTTCCGAAGCCATCGTAGAGCATATCCTGGCGGATTTCGGATGCGACACCGTCAACGGCATCATCATCAACGGCCACATGCCGGTCAAGAAGGGCGCCAACCCGATCAAGGCGAACGGCAGGGCGATCTGCATCGACGGCGGATTCGCGAAGCCTTACCAGAAGACGACGGGCATCGCGGGCTATTCCCTCATCCAGAACTCCTACGGCTTTATCCTTACCGCCCACGAGGCGTTCGAATCCAAGGCGAAAGCCGTACAGCAGGAGCTGGATATCCACTCCACGCAGGTCGCGCGGGAGGACATCTCCATCCGCATGCTCAACAAGGATACGGACCAGGGCGCGGAGATCCAGGAGAAGATCGACGGACTCAAGATGCTGCTGGAGGCGTACCACACCGGCCTTATCCCCCAGACGGTAAAGCAGTGACCCTATAGGAGGATCCCATGAAACACGCGAGAAAACTGCGGCTGACAAGCCTGTGCTTGTGCCTCTGTCTGCTTTTGGCGGGGGCAGCGCCGGTCTATGGTCTGTCGGAAGACGACGCGTTGACCCTTACATTCGACCATATCGCCGCCCACGTCCAGCCGCCCCAGGCGGTGAACGGGTTTACCGATGCGCAGGTCATCCAGTACTTTGTGGAAGTCGCCATGTACAGCGAATACGAAGGCTACCGGGGCTACCTGATGCGCTACGAACAGCCGCGGAAATACTGCTTCCTGGGCTCTCCGGATGAGGAGGACAAGGCCCAGGTGCGGGCTTTGGTCGCGGAACTGAACCAGATCGTCGGCTGTCCGGACCTGACGGAGACGGCAAATGTAAACGAAGCGGATATAAAGATCATGTTTTCGGATCAGGCGTCGTATGAGAACTATTTCTCGCTGCGGGTGCCCGCCGGCAGCTGGGGCTACGCCAGCGTCTGGTATTACGACCAGGGCTATTACCTGGGCGAGCTGACCGCAACGAACATCTGGATCTCCAACGATGCGTGGCCGCGGCGCGACCGCAACTCCGTGATCGCCGAGGAATTCATCCAGGGCCTGGGGCTGCTGAACGATCCGGAATATGGCTATTACAGCATCTTCGACCAGAACCGCAACGACTGCGACTGGCCCTCCGAACTGGATTGGGCTGTCGTCAATCTGCTGTATCACCCCTGGATGGACCGGACCGCTTCGGAAAGCCAGGTCCGCGAGACCGCGCAGATGATCCTGGATAGTTGGAAATAAAAAAATCCGACAGGATCGCTCAGCCGTCGCTGGCGCTAGGCTTCGCGTGAACCTGCCAGATCCGGAACCTTTCGTGATCCGACAGGATCGCTCAGCCGTCGCCTGCAGCTCGGCTTCGCGTGAACCTGCTCCGGTTCGAATCCTTACGATCATACATCCGAAACAAAAACACCCCATCGCTGACGCTCTGGGGTGTTTCCGTTTCTGGTGTATCCGACAGGATTCGAACCTGCGGCCTTTGGAGTCGGAGTCCAACGCTCTATCCAGCTGGGCTACGGATACATGGTACTTTGATAGTATAACACAAGTTGATGAGAAAATCTAAAAAAATGTACTTGAAATAAGAAATATCTTTTGCTATACTAATATGCGTCGCCGGCAAAGACGGCAGACATGCGGAAGTGG
Source organism: uncultured Eubacteriales bacterium (assembly GCA_902773665.1). GTDB lineage: Bacteria > Bacillota > Clostridia > Peptostreptococcales > Anaerovoracaceae > RUG11894. The sequence continues at coordinate 12,912 of CACYFF010000018.1, forward strand.
CTCAGGGGTAGAGCATCGCCTTGCCAAGGCGAGGGTCGCGAGTTCGAATCTCGTCTTCCGCTCCAATTTTTTTATAAAAGTGCAGTTCTTCTGCACATATCCGGGTGTAGCGCAGTTTGGTAGCGTGCTTGACTGGGGGTCAAGAGGCCGTGGGTTCAAGTCCCGCCACTCGGACCAAAAACAAAAGACCGACCCTTGTGGTCGGTCTTTTGTTTTGCATGCGATGAAAGCGGGACTTGAACCATCACAACACAGAACTTTCGGGTTCTGTGTTTTTTTTTAGAAAATGCGGGAACATTCCTTTAGGCGGAACGTCTAACGAGTGTAAGACAAAACCAAACGCAGGACGTTTCGAACCATAAAGGAGAACAGAAATGGAAAACAATACGAAGAGAGCGCTATCCGTTATCTTTGCCTTTCTTCTGCTGATGAGCATCTTCCCGGCAGCAGCATTCGCAAACGGCAGCACCCAAAGCGGCGAAACGCTGGTAGCTGTCAGCATCGAGGCTGTAGCGGAATTCGAGCAAAGCGAAGCATCCCGGAATGGCGGCGCAGAGACCTGGGCTCTTATGAACGTCATCCTGTGTGTGGTCACCTTTCTGGCGGCCATAGCAGCCCTCCGGATCCGGGACGGAAGGATCCGCACCATCGCCATCCTGGCTGCCGCTGCAGCGCTCGTTACGACCGCCGTGACCCAGAACTTCGGAACCCACATCATCCTGGCAGATAAGTGGACCGCCCTGATGGCAGTTTACGCAGCCGGATGCACCGCCCTTAATGAGATAAGATCCTCCAAAAAAGCCTAGAGAATAGGCAAATAGGAATATAATTACAAAGAATCCCACACCTGAAAGCGGCCCTCCTCCTGGCCGCTTTTCCCTTGCAGGGCTTTATGGTATACTGGTAGGGCGGCTTGCCTGGTCAAGCTGCGATCCCAACGTATCAAAGGAGTTTTATCTATGACCGTTTTCGAAGCAAAAGAGAAACTGACAGCGCTTCAGCGCAAGATGGCTGCTTACGAGCATGCGCAGAGCCTGCTGTATTACGACGGATGCACCTCGGCGCCGAAGGGGAGCGCCGGCACCCGTGCGAATTCCCTGTCCATCCTCTCTGAGGAGAGCTACAAGCTGTATACGGGCGAAGAGACCGTTCAGCTCCTGGAGTTCCTGGACGCGCATAAGGACGAACTGAACGAAAAGGAACAGCGCATCGTCTACCTGCTGCTGAAGGATATCCGCGAGATGGCGAAGATCCCCATGGACGAATACGTAGCTTACCAGGAACTGCTGGTAAAGGCGGACGACGTCTGGCACACGGCGAAGGAAACCAGCGATTTTGCGCTGTTCGAGCTCTATCTGCAGCAGATCTTCGACACGAATCGCAAATTCGCGGGCTACATCGCACCGGAAAAGGATCCCTACGACCACTACCTCAACGAATACGAAGAGGGCCTGTCCAGAGAAGTGTGCGACCGTTTCTTCGACACGCTGAAGGCAAGACTCGTGCCGCTCATCCGCAAGGTTGGCGAGATGCCCCAGGTGGATACGAGCTGCATCAAGGGTCACTTCATCGCCCAGGACCAGGAAAAACTGGCGCATTGGGTGATGCGCGTCATGTGCCTGGATCCGGCTCACATCGCGCTGTCCACGACGGAGCATCCCTTTACCACCAGCCTCGGAAGCCACGAAGACGTGCGCATCACGACCCACTATTATGAGGAGAACGTCAGCTACTCCATGTTCTCCGTTATCCATGAGGGCGGTCACGCGCTGTACGATTCCGGCTCCGCCGAAGACATGGCGTTTACCGCGCTGGACGGCGGTATCTCCATGGGCATCCACGAGAGCCAGAGCCGTTTCTACGAAAATATCCTGGGGCGCAGCAAGGCGTTCTGCGGCTACGTGCTGCCGGCGATGAAGGCCCTGTTCCCCCAGATGCTGGATGTAACGGAGGACGAATTCTTTAAGGCCATCAACGTGGTGGAGCCGTCCCTCATCCGCACGGAAGCGGACGAAGTCACGTACTGCCTGCACGTCCTCATCCGCTACGAGATCGAAAAACGCGTCATGGCGGGAGAACTGGCTGTTCACGACATCCCCGCGGAGTGGAACCGCCTGTACAAGGAATATCTGGGCATCGACGTGCCCGACGACAAGCACGGCTGCCTGCAGGATTCCCACTGGAGCGGCGGCCTGATCGGCTATTTCCCCAGCTACGCCATCGGAAGCGCCTACGGCGCCCAGTTCCTGCAGAAGATGAAGCAGGATCTGGATGTGGACGCGCTCATGGCGAAGGGCGATTTTGCTCCGGTCAACGCCTGGCTGAAGGATAAGATCTGGCAGTACGGCAGACTGTATACGCCGGCGCAGATCCTGGACAACGTGCTGGGCGAGCCGTTTGACCCGAACTATTATCTCGACTATCTCGAAGAAAAGTGCAAAGCCGTCTACGGCTTTTAGGAGAATTTGCATGAAATTTTCAGAAATGCCCTACAGCCGGCCCGACGCGGACGGCATTAAGAAGCAGATCGCGGCGTTCACCGAAAGACTGAAGGCAGCGAAGACTTACGAAGAGGCGAAAGCCGTCTTTCTGGAGAACGAAGAGCTGGGCAACCACGTGAACACGCTGGCGCAGCTCGTCTCCATCCGCCATTCCATCGATACCCGCGACAAGTTCTACGACGACGAACAGAAGTGGTGGAACGCGCTGGGCCCGGAACTGCAGGAATACAACCAGGCCTGGACGGCCGCCATGCTGGCGAGCCCGTTCCGCAAGGAGTTTGCCGCGGAATACGGCGAACTGATGTTCATCAACGGCGATATGGCTCTCAAGACCTTCAGCCCGGAGATCATCCCGATGCTGCAGGCAGAGAATGACGAGGCGGATGCTTACGAAAAGCTGCTGGCTTCCGCCCAGATCCCCTTCGAGGGCGGCATCTATACGCTGTCTCAGATGACCCCGTTCAAGAACGACCCGGACGACGCGAGACGCCTTGCTGCCTGGAAAGCGGAAGGGCAGTGGTATAAAGACAACCAGGAAGCCCTGGACGCTCACTACGACAAACTGGTGCACCTGCGCGACGAAATGGGGAAGAAACTGGGTTATGAAGGCTACACGACCCTGGGTTACTACCGCATGAGCCGCAACTGCTACACGAAGGAAGACGTGGAGAAGTTCCGGGAGAACGTGCGCAAATACATCGTACCTCTCGCGGATCTCACATACCGTCAGCAGGCGGAGCGCCTCGGAAAGACCTACCCCATGAGCTATGCGGATAACGCGCTCTCTTTCCGCAGCGGCAATCCCAAGCCCTTCGGCACGCCCCAGCAGATCCTGGCGCACGGTCTGAAGTTCTACAGCGAACTGTCCCCGGAAACGAAGGCGTTCTTTACGACCATGATGGATAACGAGCTGCTGGACGTCCTCTCCACGGAAGGCAAGGCGGGCGGCGGCTACTGCACGGAACTGCCGGATTACAAGTGCCCGTTCATCTTCGCGAACTTCAACGGCACCCAGCACGACGTGGAAGTGGTGACCCATGAGGCGGGTCACGCCTTCGAAGTGTGGACGAACCGCGACCGCATCCCCAATGAATATCACTGGCCCTCCATGGAAGCCTGCGAAGTCCACTCCATGAGCATGGAGTTCTTCGCCTGGCCCTGGGAAGAGGGCTTCTTCGGAGAGGATACCCGCAAGTTCTACTACAGCCACCTGGCAGGTGCGCTGCAGTTTATCCCCTACGGCACGCTGGTGGACCACTTCCAGCACGAAGTCTACGCCAACCCGGATTGGACTCCGGCGCAAAGACACGCCTGCTGGAAGCAGCTGCAGCAGATCTATATGCCCTGGGTAAAGCTGGATGGAGACATCCCGTTCTACAGCGAAGGCATGGCCTGGCAGAGACAGCACCACATCTACTCCAGTCCGTTCTACTACATCGACTACTGCCTGGCGCAGACCGTATCGCTGGAATTCTGGGCGCTCATCCAGAAGGATTTCAAGGCGGCCTGGAAGACCTACATGAACTACACCGTGCAGGGCGGCAGCGACACGTTTACCAATATGCTGAAGAAAGCCGGCCTGGATACGCCGTTCGACGAAGCGTGCCTCAAGAACGCTTCTGCCGCGGCGAAGAAATGGCTGGATGAGTTCGATCTGACCGGAATAGAGTAATGGCGTTCGGAGACAGAAAGAAAAAGAAATATGCGGAGTTTATCGAAACGGCATCCGGCGAAGTGGTGTACGTAGGTAAGTATTACGTCTACAAGCCGGACAACCCGCTTCCTTACAACCGCTATCGCATCGCGCTGGCACTGTGCTGCACCGGCGCTGCTGCTCTCGTGGCGGCAGCAGGTCTGTACCGGGCTCCGGGAATGGACCGCACGCTCTACGTGCTGCTGCCCTATGTCATCCTGCTGGGATTTACGGCGCTCATGTGTTACCGCGGGGCAAAAGTCGTGCGGGCGGGCAATCCGCTGCGCGCTTTCGACCATCGCAACGCCCTGGGACCCATGCAGCACTGGGCGCTGGCATCCGCCGTGTTCGCCGCGATCCTGCTGGTGTGCTATTTCGTGCACCTCGTCCGGGCAGGGACTGAAGGTTGTTCCATGGCCGCCGTCGTCAGCTTTCCGCTGATGATCGCGCTCATCGCCGTATCGGATCTGGGACTGCTGTACGTGGTCCGCAAAAACGGATGGCGCGAAGCAGAAGAGACGCCGGACAGCGGGGAAAAAGAAGAATAAAAGAACGTAAAAAAGGTCCCGGGCCGTATGGTCCGGGACTTTTGTATGTTCGAAACGTTATTCGATGGGGATGCGCACCCTGCAGTCGGAGAGGGGATAAGCAGCGCAGGCGTGGATGTAACCGAAGTCCTTATCCGCAGCCCGTCTTCCGTCGTTCTCCGGGCAGATGAACACGTTGCCGGAGAGGAGCTTGCTGCGGCAGAATCCGCATTCGCCGCTGCGGCAGCCCGTTTCGATGCGGATGCCGGCGCGTTCGAGCGCCACGACGATGCTCTCCGTCGCTCTGGCCGGGATCCTGTCTTCGTGGATGCCCCGGACGACCGTCAGTTCGAACGTCTTATCCGCCATGCCTTCGGGATAGCCGGCAAACTGGGTGATATCCTTCGCCTGGCCGAATACCTCGAAACGGATCCGGCGGGCGGGGATGCCCATTTTGTCCAGTTCCCCGTGCAGGAAGCGGTACATCACCTGGGGTCCGCAGATAAAGAACGTGCAGTCGCCCTCAGCATATTTGCGGATGAGCTCCGCGGAGAGGAATCCTCTTTCGCCCGGCCAGTCCGGTTCATCGCCGGACAGGACGTGGACGATCCGCAGGCGGTCGCTCTTCAGCTGCTCCAGTTCCTCCTTCAGGGCGATATCGTCCGAGGAGACGGAACCGAACAGGATCGTCAGATCCATATCGAGCGTGCCGTGGGCAACTTCCTTCGCCATGGACGCGAAGGGGGTGATGCCTACACCGCCGGCCAGCGCCACGACGTGCTTCGCATCTCTCAGCGGTTCATAGTAGAACTGCCCCAGACCCATCTGGCCCCGGAACGTATCGCCGGGCTTCACGTTGTCGTTGATGTGATCGCAGATAAACCCGTCGCCCTTGGAACGCCGCACCGTGATCTCCACGAAGGGGTGATCGTCCAGCCGCGCTTCGAACGGCGCGGAGGAGATGGAATAGGGGCGGGAGATGAGGCTGTCTCCGATGGGGAAGTCCAGCACGATATACTGACCCGCGTAGAACGGGGGCAGCTTCTTTCCGTCCGGCCGCTCAAAGCGCAGCGTGACGCTGGTCTTGCTGGCGGGACGCTTCTGGGTGACCACCAGATCGATCTTACCGGGATGCCATTCTCTGGCGACGTCTCCGATGGGGTCTGCGGTCACGGGAACAGGGGATGCCGACGAGAACGCGGCCAGCCTTCTTTTGGTCACGCGGGAGGCGCCGCTGACGTCTTTCAGAAATCCTTTGACTTTCATCTAGTTCGCCTCCTTTGCCATCGTATCCAGCACGTTCTTGGCAGCCTTGCGGCCGTTCGTCACAGCCGGGCCCATGCCGTTGCCGGAGATCTGGTGCGCGCCGGCAAATTCGAGGTGGTCGATAAAGTGCTCCTCCTCGGCTGTCTGCAGGCGGGCGACGATGTGGTCGTCCATGCTGTGCAGGTAGCCGTAGATGCAGCCGTTCCACATGCCTGTGTAATGGGCGACCGTCATGGGCGTTTCGATGACCACTTCCAGCGCGTGCGCCAGCAGGTCTACGCCGTAGTAGCGGCTCATGGCGTCCACCATGGACTTTGACGTCTCGTGCTTTACCCGGTCGATCTCATCCGCGCTCACCTGCTGCCATCCCTCGATGCGCGGCAGTGCCGTGATCGAGATGATGCAGGTGCCTTCCGGCGTGCACGTCGGATTGGCGTGGTTGAGGCAGATGGTCGTCAGGTAGTTGTAGGGGCCGGTGCCTTTATAGTTTTCGAAGATCTTATCCGTGTCCATGGTCTCGCCGAGGAACACGTTGTAATCGGTGATGCCCAGCTCTTCCGCGCTCTTGTCAAGCAGCAGGAACACGGTAAAGGCAGTCAGACCGATCTTTCGTCCGTTCACCATCTTGATGGCTTTTTCGGGCACTGCATCCGCCGGCTCGATCATGGACGTATAGACTTTGTTGGGGTACGCGGCGGAGATGACGTAATCCGCATGGATCTCGTCGCCCCGTTTCGTGCGTACGCCATAAGCCTTGCCGTCCTTGACGAGGATCTTTTCGACGGGCTGCTTCAGCTCGACCTGTACGCCCATCTCTTCGGCGCGCTCCTGCATTTTTAAGCTCATCTCGTGAGACAGTTTTTTCGGCACTTTGGAGCCGTAGCCGACGTAGTCCGCCATCAGCACTGCCCAGATCGTGAAGGGCAGGATGGAGAGCGGCGCGCCGACGTAGATCCAGTAGGGCGCCAGCAGGTCGACGGCTTTCTGCGGCAGTCCGAACGTGTCGATGACCTCCTGCGCAGAGTAGCCGGCTGTCTTGACGAAGGCTTCGTGCTTCATCAGCATGGCGGGCTTGCTCATCGGGTGGATGGACAGCTCGTTAACGCTGTCGTAGACGGTGTGGCAGAGGTTGAGCAGATCCAGCACCTTCCGGTACGTGCCCGGGCAGACCTCATCCGCTTCTTTCGCAAAGCGTTCGAAGCCGGGATGCATGGTCTTCTCGATGCCGGGAACGGACAGGTGATACGCCTCGGGGACGTCCAGCCAGTCCACGTTTACGCCCATGTCCTCCAGGAATTGACCGATCTTGAGCCGCTTGCCCGGGTCACCGATGGACATCATCTCGTGCAGCGTCGCTTCGATCTCCACGCCGCCCCGCACAAAGCTGGTGGCAAGGCCTCCGGGCAGATTGTGGCGCTCGAGCACCAGCACGTCCTTGCCTTTGTCCGCCAGCATGAGAGCGGAAGACAGACCCGACAGACCGCCGCCGATGACGATGACATCGTAATGGTCTTTATAAAACTTCATGCGCTGTCCTTTCGTCTAGAAGAATCTCTCCACCAGTTCGCGGCTGTATTCCGCGGTCTCGTCCATGTCGCCGAAGGCCATGATCTCGCCGGCGTAGAACGTGTCGTACTTGTCCTGCATCGCTTCCACCTTGTCGTACCAGCCCGCGGTGTAGTCCTCGGAGAAGACGTGGGGGAAGTAATAGACGGACCATTCGTTGACGACGTTGGTCGCGGGGTTGCCCATGATCTTCAGATCGTCCAGCACCATCTTCTTGCAGGTCTCGTAGGGGATCTCTTCCTTGTTCTTGTGCTTTCTGAGCGCGTAGGTGGTGATGACCTGGTCCTTCGTGTCTCTCCATCTGCGGTAATAGACCATCAGATGACCGAGCTTCGCGGGGATCATGTTGTCGAAGACGTAGTAGGAGATCTCGGGATGATCTTCCGGCTTGGTCTCTACCGCCAGCACGTCGTAGCGCTCGTAGTCGATCTTGGAGAACAGTTCTTTCTCGTCGTCGCGGACGTCGAAGTATTCGTCCATGCCTCTCTGGCCGTCCGTACGGGTGCCGGGGATGTGCAGCGGCGCCGTAACGATGATCTTATCGTATTCTTCGACCTGGCCGTTGACCGTAACATAGACTTTGCCGTCTCTTCTCTCGACCTTTTCGATGTTGCTGTTGAGGCGCGCCTGGTGCTTCAGGTGTTCGTTCAGCTGCTCCCAGATGTACTGGGTGCCGTTCTTCCAGGTCCACAGATTGATCTTGACGAAGTTCATGGTGGTCTGGAAGTCCAGATACTTCAGAACGTAGCCTGCGGGGATCTCGTCGAAATAGCCGTAACCGAAGGAGGTGTACGGTCCGATCCAGACGTCCTGCACCAGTTCGACGCCGTTCTTTCTGCAGAATTCCGCGAAGGGCAGGCAGAGATCCTTCAGGTTGGGGTTCTCGCCGCTGACGGGCTCTCTGCCCGGCGTAACGGCAAAACCGTCGTAGCGGCCTTCGGCGACGCCTCTGTGGCCGTTTACGTCGTATCCCTTGTATTTGGTCTCCAGCAGTTCGCCGAACTGCTGGATCTGCTTCTTCATCTTGAGCAGGCGGGGGATCTTGAAGATGTTCTTCTTGGGTTCGAAGGGTTCGATCACCTTGCCGGCGCCGTTTTTATAGTTGCGGTTGAGCTTGGGGCCGTCGTGGGTGATGCCGCAGAACTCTTCCACGTCGTGGACGGCGTAGTAGGAGGGGACGCCCATGATGGCGCCCATCTCATACCGGCGTCCGTTGTAGGTCGGAGACCAGCACTTGCCGCCGACGCGGTCGAGGCGCTCGAGGATCGTGTAGTTCTCATAGCCCTTCTGTTCCAGATACATGCCTGCGGAGAGACCTGCGGGGCCGCCTCCGATGATGCAGATACGGGTGTTCTTATCCATAATACGTTCTCCTTCTTTCTATCGTTCTGACCCGGAAGAGAAGCCTTCTCTTGTCAGACAAATCATACCAACATTGCAATTATACTATAAAATCCAGAGCAGTATGTTATACTATTAACGAATTTTGATGTTTGACGAAGGAAAATGAGATTTCAAAGTTTTTTAGACATCCTGGAGCATTATGCCGGAGTTTTCCCGGAGGCGCCGGCGCTGGTCTGCGAAGACGGCGGAGAAAAAAGGGCGGAAAGCTACGCGCAGCTGCTGGCAGCCGTGCATGACCGCGCGGAATCGCTGAAGATCTGTGCAGGGCGCTGCGAGGCGATCCTGGCGGACGGGTCTTACGACTGCGTGCTGGAGATCTTTGCGGCGGTCGCCGCAGGTCTGCCCGTTGCTCTGCTGGACGCAGATGCGCCGGACGAAACACTGCGTGAGCAGCTGAACGCCTGCGATGCAGGACTCGTCTGGGGAGATGAGGATCTGTGCGAGGAACTGGGCTTTTCCGCGACTGGAACAACGGCTGCGCAGCCCGGCGACATCCTGTTCTTCACCTCCGGTACGACCAGCCGGGCGAAAGCCGTCGTGTTGACGGAACAGAGCCTCTGCAACAGTGCCTATAACGGAGGTGCGCTGCTGCCGCTGTCGCCATCCGATACGCTGATGTGCATGCTGCCGCTGTCCCACGTGTTCGGTTTTGTCTGCGGTCTGCTGTGGGGCCTGTCGTGCGGCGCCTGCGTCGCGCTGGGACGCGGCGCGCGTCACTATATCGACGATCTCGCCTATTTCGGTCCGACAGCGCTTTCCGCTGTGCCGCTGCTGCTGGGATTTCTCGTACAGCACAGTCTGCTGAACCGGGAACTGAAACTCATCCTGGTTGGCGCGGGGGATTGCCCTGCGGCGCTGCTGGAGGCGGTCAAAGCCAAAGGCATACGCGTCTCGTTCGGCTATGGGCTTACGGAGACCAGCTCCGGCGTTGCTCTTTCCCTGGGAGACGATCCCTACGCCATGACGGTCTGCCCCGACGACCGTCTTTGCATCGCGGAAGACGGAGAGATCCGGATCGACGCGCCGACCTGCGTCATGAAAGGATATTACCGTGACCCGGACGCAACGGCGGCCGCTTTTACGGCGGACGGATGGCTGTGCACCGGCGACCTGGGGTCGCTGGACGAAGCGGGCCGGCTCCATGTGACGGGAAGAAAAAAGGAGATCCTCGTCTTCTCGGACGGCACGAAGCTGTTTCTGCCGGAAGCGGAAGCTCAGCTTGCGGGGCTGCTGCCGGGAGAGGATCTGGCGCTGTGTCAGAAAGACGGAAAGGTCGTTCTGGTGCTGGGCGGGTCACAGAAAACGGATGAGGAGATCAAAACGGCGGTCGCCCCCTGGCAAAAGGACAGACCCCGCAGTCAGCAGATCGCTGCGATCGAGCATACAGAGGGCGCGCTGACCCGGACTGCCACCGGCAAGGTAAAGCGCTGGGAGTTATAAGGAGAACATATGACAAGACAGGAACTATACGAAAAGACCGTTAAGATCATCCGGGACTGCGTGCCGGAACTGGCGGATGCGGAGATCACGGAGGCCTCCGTGGTGAACACGGACATGGGCATGGATTCCATGAACTTTATCCTGGTGATCTGCAAGCTCGAGGCGGAATTCGGCGTAAAGATCCCCAACAAACTGTGGAAGAAACTCTCTACGCTGGGAGACGTGCTGGACGCCCTGCAGAAGTACGGAGCGTAGGCCATGTACGAACGGCAGCTGCTTTTGGGAAGCGAACACGTGGACTGCTTCCGGCGCATGCGGACGTCCGCGCTGTTCGAACTGCTGCAGGTCGTTTCGATCCGGCATACGGAAGAACTGGGGATGGGCCGGGAGAAGACGCTGGATAAAGGGTTGCTGTGGGTCGTTGCCCGCATGCACGCGCAGATCGGACGAAAGCCGGAATACGACGAGCGCATCACCGTGCGTACCTGGCCCGGTGAGACGATGCATGTGCTGTTTCCGCGGTATTACGAGATCCTGTCGGAACAGGGCGAGACGATCGTACGCGCCAGCGCCGTCTGGTCGCTGATGGACGCCGCAGCCCGCAGTGCCGTGTTTCCGGAGGAGCACGGCATCTCGATCCCCGGAGAAGAGCGAGGCGGTGAGCTGCCCTGGCTCGTACCGGTAAGGCCGCTGGATGCGGTGCACCGCGAGACTTTTTCTGTCCCTTACAGTTACGTGGATATCAATGGACATCTGAACAATACCCGCTATTTCGACCTGGCGGAAGACAGGATCTCCGCCGCTTCCGACGGAAGACTCCTGCGGGAGGTCACCGCAGAATACAACCGGGAAGTAAAACAGGGCGAACCTCTCCTTCTGGAATGGGGAGGAGACAGAGACCGGTATTACGTCGCCGGCAGCACCGGAAAGCCCTGCTTCCGCCTGCTGCTGCGTTATGAAGAATAGACCGGCAGACTGGCCGGAAAAGAGCATACAAAAGGACGGTTCCCGGAGGACCGTCCTTTTTGCGTGTTCGTTATGCTTTATTCCTGCCAGGTGGGGTAGTCGGACTTGCCGGTCACCTTCCGCTTGAGGATCTTGAAACCTCTCTTGAGGGCGTAGGGGCCGACGACCTTCATCATCTCTTCCGCCGTGTGCATGTCGCTGGCAGCGGGCAGGTCTCTGCTCAGGTGGATGGCGTCGAACTCGCAGCGGGTGGTGCATAGACCGCAGCCGACGCACTGGTTGAGGTCGACGGTAGTAGCGCCGCATTTTAAGCAGCGGCCGGCTTCGATGCGCACCTGCTCTTCCGTAAGGGGCAGGCGCAGATCGTCGAACGTCGCGGCTGCTTCGCCGGGCTTAAGGCCGGGCATCTGGCGCTGGGCGTTGTCGTAGCTCTCCACCCGGATGTCGTCTCTGTCCAGTTCGATGAATTCCCGCAGGTCACGTCCGATGGTGAGGGACTGGCCGGGATGGACGAACCGGTTGATGGAGACCGCACCCTGGCGGCCTGCTGCGATGGCGTCGATAACGAACTTCTGACCGGTGTAGGCGTCGCCGCCGACGAAGATATCGGGCTCGCCGGTCTGATAGGTGACGGGGTCTGCCTTCACGGTACCGTTTTTGTTGAATTCCACTTTCGTGCCTTCGAGCAGCTTGCCCCAATCGGGCTTCTGTCCGATGCAGTACAGCACGTTTTCGCATGCGGCGGTCTCGGTGACCGCGTCGTCGAACTGCGGATCGAAGCGGCCTTCCGCGTTCTTTACGGACAGGCACTTGCGGAAGCGGATGGCTTTGCATTTTCCGTCTTCTGCGACGATCTCCGTCTGGCCCCAGCCGGCATGGATGCGGATGCCTTCTTCTTCGCATTCTCTGCGGTCATCCGGCCCCATGGGCATGTCGTCGTAACTCTCCAGGCAGTAGAGATCCACGCTTTCTGCGCCGGCTCTCAGCGCCGTTCTCGCGATATCCGCTGCGATGTTGCCGCCGCCGATGACGACGGTCTTGCCCGCGATGCGGATGCTCTCGTCCTGGTTGATCTCCCGGGCGAATTCGATGCCGGCGCGAACGCCCTGCGCGTCTTCTCCGGGGATGCCCATCCTGCCGCCGCTCTGAAGGCCCGTAGCCAGATAGAATGCCTTATATCCCTGCTCTCTCAGCTGCTGGATGGTAACGTCCTTGCCGATCTCCACGCCGCAGCGGATCTCGACGCCCATCTTCTCGATGATGTCGATCTCGCCCTGGATGACTTTCTTTTCGAGGCGGAAGTTGGGGATGCCGTTCATCATCATGCCGCCGGGCCGCTTTTCGCGGTCGAACACCGTAACGGGGTAGCCTTCCTTGCGCAGATAATATGCGGCGGAGAGGCCTGCCGGGCCGGCACCGATCACGGCGATGGGGAAGCCGTCCCACTGCTTGCCGTCCATGTTGTCGCAGATGGGCACGTAGTCTTGGGGGTTCATCAGCTCCCACTGCGCCAGGAACTTCTTGATCTCGTCGATGGCGACAGGTTTGTCGATGGTGCCGCGCGTGCAGCGGTCCTCGCAGCGTCTGTTGCAGATGGCACCGCAGACGGCGGGGAAGGGGTTGTCCTGGCGGATGAGCCGCACAGCGTCCTCATAACGGCCGTCCGCAGCCATTTTGATGTAGCCCTGAACGGAAAGGTGGGCAGGGCATGCCGTCTTGCAGGGGGATGTTCCCGTATCGTAACAGTTGATCTTGTTGTGGTCTCTGTAGTCTCTGTCCCACTTGTCCTCGCCCCAGACGTGGTCGTCGGGCAGGTCGTGCATGGGATAGCGCACTTTGCTGCCGTCCGCACGGCACAGTTTCTGGCCGAGCTTTGCGGCACCGGCAGGGCACACCTCTACGCATTTGCCGCAGGCGACGCACTTCTCCTTATCCACGTGGGCGCGGTAGGCGCTGCGCGACATGTTCGGCGTGTTGAACAGCTGGGACGTGCGCAGGCCGTAGCAGCTGCCCGGGGAGCAGTTGCAGATGCCTACGATGCGGTCCGGACCGTCCAGATTCGTGATCTGGTGAACGTAGCCCTTGCGCTCGGCCCGCTTGATGATCTCCATGGCCTCTTCGCGGGTGATGTAGTGGGCATCCTTGCCGGATTCCACGAGGAATTCCGCGATGTCTCCGACGCCGATGCACATATAGCCCTCGATGTCTCCGACGCCCTCGCCCCGCACGCGCTGGGCCTTGCGGCAGGCGCAGACCATGGTGCAGAATTTATCGTATTTCTGCAGCCAGTGGGACAGATGTTCGACGGAAACGGAGCGGGATGCGCCGTCGATGGCTTCCTCCACCGGGATGACGTGCATGCCGATGCCGGCGCCTCCCGGCGGGATGAGTTTTGCCGCCAGTTCCAGAGGTTCCTGGGGCGCCAGGTTGAACATCGTAGCCACTTCCGGATTCGTATCGGTGAGGGTGGGGTGTTCTACCATATATTCGCCGGATCCTACGACCCATTTCGGGATCCAGTACTGGATATGCTGGTCGGCATTGTCCCGGTTCTGTTCCAGGATGCCGATCCACAGCAGGTGATCGATGATCTTCTGCGCCTGTTCTTCCGTCATGCCGTTGCGCTTTGCGAGCTCGGGCGTCGTAAGACCGAAGCGGCGCTTCTCGAAGCTGAGCATGAACTTGACTTCTTCCTTCGTAAGCAGCCGGTCCAGGATCCAGAAATCCATATGGTTTTCCTTCATGCCGCCGGGCAGCTTGCGGGGGATGTTGTCCGTGATCATGCGGGCAAGTTTTAAGACGAGCTGTTTCTTCTTCGGGTCATCGCAGGTGTGACCCTCTACAGGGTAATCCCGTTCGTTGACGTGGATCTTGGGATTGACTTCTTTGACCATAGTTTCCTCCGATTTTGTACTTTGATCTTTCTCTATTGTACCGTAGTCTGTGTAAAAATGGAAAGGAATTTCCACTCTTTGTTTACTTGCTCTTGTGTCTGTGGTACAATAACTCTAACTGTTTTGTATCATTTCTATTTAGGAGGAAAACAAACAATGGACAAACTAAGAAAGGTGCTCGCACTGATGCTGGCTCTGGCCATGATCTTTGGCCTGGCTGCATGCACCAGCGGCGGCTCCGGCGAACAGGGCGGAACAGACGAGCCCGAGACGAATGAAACTCCTCTGGTAGTAGGATATTCTCCGTTCTCCAGCAAGTTCTCTCCGTTCTTCAGTGAAACCGCGTACGACCAGGATGTCTACGCAATGACCCAGATCAGTCTGCTGAACTCCGACCGTATGGGCGCTGTCGTCGAAAAAGGTATCGAAGGCACGACGATCCCCTACAACGGAACGGATTACACCTACTATGGACCGGCAGACGTAGAGATCACCCAGAACGCAGATGGAACCGTTTATTACGATTTCACGCTGAGAGACGACCTCACCTTCTCCGATGGCACTCCCATCACGATCGATGACGTCATCTTCTCCTACTATGTTCTGTGCGACCCGACCTATGATGGTTCTTCCACGCTGTTTGCACAGCCCATCGAAGGTATGCAGGAATACAGAAGCGGTATGGATACTCTGTTCAACCTGCTCGTAGAAGCTGGCGAAGACAACACCGACTACACCTTCTGGGACGAAGCGACTCAGACCGCTTTCTGGGCAGACCTGAACCAGGCTGGCGAAGCCTTCGCGCAGGAGATCGTTGATTACTGCGTAGATGCAGGCTATGCCACCAACGTTGCAGAAGCTGCTTCCGCATGGGGCTTTGACGGCCTGGCAGAAGACGCTACCGCTGCTGACTTCTTCGCTCTGCTGTGCGAAGACTACGGATGGGATCTGGCTTCCATGTCCAGCACCGAATCCGCAGGCAGCTCCCTGTTCGACCTGATGGAAGGTTACGACAACTACACCGTTGGTGTCGTCACCGGTAACTCCGCAGATCACATCTCCGGTATCCAGAAGACCGGCGATTACTCCATGCGCGTTGTCATGTCTCAGTTCGATGCGACCGCGATCTACAACCTCGGCGTTTCCATCGCACCGCTGCACTACTACGGCGATCCCGCACAGTTCGACTACGACAACAACCAGTTCGGTTTCCCCAAGGGCGACCTCTCCCTCGTAAGAGCGAAGACCACGCAGCCCATGGGTGCAGGCCCCTACAAGTTCATCAAGTTTGAAAACGGCGTTGTCTACTTCGAAGCGAACGAAAGCTACTACCTCGGCGCTCCGAAGACCAAGTACGTCAACTTCCAGGAATGCATGTCCGATGACGACAAGCTGAACGGCGTTATCACCGGCACCATCGACATCACCGATCCGTCCTTCTCCACCGACGTCATCGACGCCATCGAGCAGGCTAACGGCGGCGAACTGTCCGGCGCTAAGATCGAGACCAACACCGTTGACAACCTTGGCTACGGCTACATCGGTATCTCTGCAGACATCATGAACGTCGGCGGCAAGGAAAACAAGGCTTCCGATGCTTCCAAGGCTCTGAGAAAGGCCTTCGGCACCATCTTCAGCGTCTACAGAGACGTAGCAGTCGACTCCTACTATGGAGACAGAGCTACTGTCATCAACTACCCGATCTCCAACACGTCCTGGGCTGCACCCCAGTCCACCGACGACGGTTATAAGCTGGCGTTCTCCGTCGACGTAGACGGCAACGACATCTACACTTCCGATATGTCCGCAGAGGACAAGTACGAAGCTGCCAAGCAGGCTGCCCTGGGCTTCTTCGAAGCAGCAGGCTACACTGTGGAAGACGGCAAGTGCGTAGCGGCACCCGAAGGCGCTGCTCTGGAATATGAAGTATGGATCCCCGCCGACGGTACCGGCGATCACCCCTCCTTCATGATCCTCACCGAATCCAGAGATGCTCTGGCTGAACTGGGCATCAACCTGGTCATCCGCGACCTCTCCAACTCCTCCGATCTGTGGACCGGTCTGGAAGCTGGCTCCGTACCCATGTGGTGCGCAGCTTGGGGCGCAACGGCTGACCCCGACATGTATCAGATCTACTATGCTGACGTAGAAGGCGGCGGCGCACACGCTGGCGGCTCCAACTACATGTACGATATCGCGGACGCAGACCTCGACCAGATGATCCTGGATGCCAGAATGTCTGCAGACCAGACCTATCGTAAGGCTATGTACAAGGCCTGCCTCGATACCATTATCGACTGGGCCGTCGAGATCCCTGTCTATCAGAGACAGAACGCGATCATCTTCTCCGCAGAGAGAGTCAACCTGGATACCGTTACTCCCGACATCACCACCTTCTATGGCTGGATGAGCGAGATCCAGAACACCGAGCTGAAGTAATCGGCTGAAAGCTTTACAAAGGCTTGTCATTGCGCCAGCAGTGCGAGGGGAGCGATCCCCTCTGCATTGCTGGCACAACTATTATTCTGGAATACGGAGGAACCCCCGTGAAAAAGTATATTTTGAAGAGAGTATTGCTGTCGATCCTCATACTTTTCTTCGTCACTCTCATTATCTACACGCTGATCCGCTGTCTGCCCACGTCGTACATCGAAAACATCGCGCGGCAGAAGTCCATGCAGCCCGGCTCCAAGAGCTATGAGGAATGGATGGAACAGCTTTCGGCCATGTACAATCTGGATACAGGCATCCTGACCGGCTTCTTCCGCTGGTGGGGTCAGATGCTCCGCGGCAACTTCGGCGACAGCTGGGTCTACACGATCCCCGTTACCGAGGAGTTCAACAAGACCATCTGGCTGAGCTTCGTCATGGGCCTGATCACCATGTTTTTCGAAATCATCATCGCCGTGCCTCTCGGCATCATCGCCGCTACGAAGCAATACAGCAAGACAGACTACACCATCAGCGTTATCGCATTGGCGGGCATCTCGTTGCCCACATTCTTCTTCGCATCGCTTCTAAAATTGGTATTCTCGGTCAAACTGGGCTGGTTCGACCTGTTCGGCCTCGTAGGCAGAAACTACGAGCAGCTGGACAGCTTCCACCAGTTCCTGGACAAGGCGAACCATCTGGTGCTGCCCTGCGTCACCCTCATCGTGATCAGCATCGGCGGTCTGATGCGCTACACCCGTACGAACATGCTGGAAGTCCTGAATTCGGACTATATCCGTACTGCGAGAGCAAAGGGCCTTTCCGAACGGAAGGTCATCTATCATCATGCGTTCCGCAATACGCTCATTCCGCTGGTCACCATCATCGGCGGCAGCCTGCCCGGCCTGTTCTCCGGCGCCCTCATCACCGAGACGCTGTATGCGATCCCCGGCATCGGCTATGCTTCGTATAAAGCCATGGTGGGCGGAGACATTCCGTTCTCCATGTTCTACCTGACGTTCCTCGCGATCCTCACGCTGCTGGGTAACCTCATCTCGGATATCCTGTATGCCGTCGTGGATCCGCGCGTGCGTATTTCTTAGGAAGGAGGTTCTGACATGTCTGACGAGATCAAGAAAGACGTGCAGCAGGCGGAAGCCGAGACTGCAGAAAAGAAGGAACCTCAGTATTCCTTAAACGACGACAGACGCGTTAAAGTTCTGTCCCCGGGCGCCATGGTCGCCAAGCGGTTCTTCCGCAACCGCATCGCCATGGTCGGCCTGGTCATCCTGGTATTCATGTTCGTGTTCTCCTTTATCGGAGGCATCATCTCTCCCTACTCCCAGGACCAGCGCTTCTACCGCGTGGATTCTCTGAGCAAGGAGTACTGCTCCGCCATCGAGAATACGGAATTCCGCTATGCTGTGGCTGACGGCCAGGAATTCACCTCCATCATCCAGGCCCAGATGGTGCTCGCGACGCAGAAAGGCGTCAACGAGTTCTCCTTCAAGGGCGTCAATTACGTGATGGAGCCCGTAGGCGAAGATTTCTTCATCGTAAAACTGGCGAACGGCACCGAGATCGGTCTCGCGTTCAAGAACGTGTTCTCCGAGAGCGACCCGTCCTTCAAGGCAAGCTACACCTTCCTCCGCGAAGCGCTCAGCGCAGATGCGACATGGGAGACCAGCTTTACCGTAGACGGCACCGTCTACGATCTGGACGAAAACGGCATCGTGACCCAAGGCAGCACCGAGATCGGCTACATCTCCCGCTACGTTGTACAGCCTCTGATGAGCGACGTGTTCCTGACGAGAGACTTCAAGGAACAGCTCCTGGAAGCGCTGGAGACCGGCGATAAGGACTTCTATTTCACCGATTCCGACGGCGTCGAATCCGATTACATCATCGAATACAATGCGGCGTCCCACAAGTACACCGTCAAGCAGTCCCGCGAGAGCCAGGTGTACGACACCTATGCGGCTCCCAGCAAGGAACACTGGCTGGGCACGGACCGCAACGGCATGGACATGCTCACCCGTCTGATGTACGGCGGCAGAGTCTCCCTCATCATCGGCTTTATCGTCGAGCTGATCGCAAACCTGCTGGGCGTCATCCTGGGCGGCATCTCCGGCTACTTCGGCGGCTGGGTGGATAACCTCATCATGCGTATCGTAGATATCTTCTACTGCATCCCGTCCACGCCTATCCTCATCATCTTAGGCGCCGCGATGGATGCGCAGATGGTCGATCCGACCGTCCGTATGATGTACCTGATGCTCATCCTGGGCTTCCTGTCCTGGCCGGGCGTTGCCCGTATGATCCGCGGACAGATCCTGTCCTTAAGAGAGCAGGAATTCATGACCGCGACCGAAGCGACCGGTATCCGGGTCAGCAGACGTATCTTCCGGCACCTGGTGCCCAACGTCATCCCTCTGCTGATCGTTTCCGCCTCCATGGGCATCGGCGGCACCATCATCATGGAGGCTACGCTTTCGTTCCTCGGCCTTGGCGTCAAGTTCCCGTTCGCTTCCTGGGGCAACATCATCAACGACGTAAACAACACCCACGTGCTTACGAATTATTGGTTTATCTGGATCCCCGCCGGCATCCTGCTGCTGGGTACCGTTCTCGCCTTCAACCTGGTGGGCGACGGCCTGCGCGATGCGTTTGACCCGCGGATGAAGCGTTAGGAAAGGAGACCCGACATGGCAAAGAAACAAGACGGTTATCTTTCCGCGAAAGAGTCCAGACGGATCTCAAAAGAAAACAGAAGGATCACCAACGAATACGAAAAGAAGCGCAAGAGAAAGAACGTGCCTGAGTCCGAATATCTGACGACCATGCACGATCCGAACAACGCGGTGGAATTCGACAATCTGCACACCTACTTCTTTACGGACGTAGGCGTGGTAAAGTCCGTGGACGGCGTCACCTTCGACGTGCCCATCGGCAAGACGGTCGGCGTGGTCGGCGAGTCCGGCTGCGGCAAGTCCGTAACCTCTCTTTCCCTCATGCAGCTGCTGCAGCGGCCGCAGGGCCAGATCGTGGAAGGGGAGATCCGCCTGAATCTCGACGACGGCAAGGCCATCGACGTAACGAAGGCTCCGGAAGAGTTCATGCAGACCCTGCGGGGCAACTACATCTCCATGATCTTCCAGGAGCCCATGACCGCTCTGAATCCTGTGTTCCGCATCGGCGAGCAGGTGAACGAGGTCATCGCGCTGCACGACGGCGAAGGCAAGAGCGAGGCGGACATCAAGGCACGCACGATCGAGCTGCTGGAGATGGTAGGCATCGCCAACAGCGAGGGCGTGTACTCCATGTTCCCCCACGAACTGTCCGGCGGCATGCGCCAGAGAGTCATGATCGCCATGGCGCTGGCCTGCAATCCGCGGATCATCATCGCGGATGAGCCGACGACCGCTCTGGACGTTACGATCCAGGCACAGATCCTGGACCTGCTGCGCAACTTAAAGAATAAGATCAACTCCTCCATCATGTTCATCACCCACGACCTCGGTGTTATCGCCGAAATGGCGGACTTCGTGGTCGTCATGTACTCGGGCCGCATCGTGGAGGCGGGCACCGCGGAAGAAGTCTTCCTGCATCCCTGCCATCCCTACACCATCGGTCTGATGGCTTCCAAGCCCGTGGTGGGCAAGAAGGTGGACAAGCTGTATTCCATTCCCGGCAAGGTACCTAACCCCATCAACATGCCGGATTACTGCTACTTTAAAGACCGCTGCGAGATGCAGTGCAAAGGCTGCGACGGCGAATATCCCGAATACGTCTGGGTGAGCCCGACGCACAGAGTAGCCTGCTACCGTTACTATGACCGGAAGGGAGGAGAAGAATAATGAGCGAAGAGACTAAGAGCACCTTCACTCCCGTAACCTACGACGACCAGTACATCCTGATGGTGAACGGCTTAAAGAAGCATTTCCCCATCAAGGGCGGCATGCTGTCGAAGACCGTAGGCTGGGTCAAGGCGGTGGACGGGGTCACCTTCAACCTGAAGCGCGGCACCACCATGGGCCTTGTCGGCGAATCCGGCTGCGGCAAGACCACCGTCGGAAGAACGATCTTACGGCTTACAGACAGCAAGACGGACGGCCAGGTATTATTTAACGGCAAGGAGGTCTACGACCTTCCTAAGGACGAATTAAGGGCCTTACGGCCGAAGATGCAGATCATCTTCCAGGATCCGTTCTCCAGTCTGTCCCCGAGACTGCCGGTCGGCGAGATCATCGGCGAAGCGGTTCGGGAACACGATCTGGTGCCGGCAAACGAGTACGATGACTACATCGACAACGTCATGGACAAGTGCGGTCTGCAGCCGTTCCATAAGGACAGATACCCCCACGAATTCTCCGGCGGTCAGCGCCAGAGGATCTGTATCGCGAGAGCGCTGGCCCTGGAACCGGAGTTCATCGTGTGCGACGAGCCGGTCTCCGCGCTGGACGTATCCATCCAGGCGCAGATCATCAACCTGCTGGAAGAACTGCAGGAAGAGCATAAGCTGAGCTACCTGTTCATCTCCCACGACCTGTCCGTCGTAGAGCACATCTCCGACTCGGTCGGCGTCATGTACCTGGGCAATCTGGTGGAGTACGGCGACAAGGCGGACATCTTCCGCAACCCGCTGCACCCCTATACCGAGGCGCTGTTCTCGGCGATCCCGGTGCCCGATCCCACGGTAAAGATGAACCGCATCGTGCTGCAGGGCAGCATTCCTTCTCCGGCCAATCCGCCGGAGGGCTGCAAGTTCCACACCCGCTGCGCCAAGTGCATGGAGCAGTGCAAACACGTGGTGCCGCAGCAGAAGGAAATGGAGCCGGGCCATTTCGTGGCCTGCCACCTGTACGACTAAGGAGAGCGGATGTATGAGCCGTTTGACCCTGCACAAGAAGTGCAGGACGAACTGAACGAAGAAGACGCAGAAGACCTGGAAGAGACCATGGTCGTTGCCGATATGACAGGCCTTGCTCCCAAGCGGCCCATCCTATTTCCGGTGTTTGACCCCGGCAAGCAGATGGACGCGCAGAAAGAGCGGGTGCAGAACGCATCCCGGCAGCAGACGCCCGTGGATATCGACCGGGAAGGGCGCCTGGCCGCCATCAAAGGCGCTCTGGGCGCATCGCTCCTGATCTGGCTCGTCTATGCGGTGGGTTTCGGCTTGTTTATCTTCGCGCTTACGCGGTTGTTTAAGATCTTTTAAGCAAAACAAAAGGACGCTCCTTCCGGGGCGTCCTCTTTCTATGCTTATTCTATCCTTCGCAGTTGTAGTCCGCGCAGTCCTCGCCGAGCTCGCAGCCGGCGCAGTTCATGTCGCAGCCTTCCTCGACGACGCCGTAGTCGTGCTCTGCGAATTCGATCAGATCGTCCACGGGATCGTGTTCGTTGACGACCAGCTCCAGCACGTCGGGTCTGGAATAGTGGCCCGTGGCGTCGAATTCCATGCGGCTGGCCGGCACCTGCTGCATGTCGAGATCCGCATAGATGATGGCGTCTTCGTCCCAGATGGGCTCGGTCAGATAATGGCCGTAGGGGTCGATCACGGCGGAGCCGCCGTTGCAGGGCCGCTCGGGCAGATTCTCGTATTCATGCGGGCAGTGGAAGTTGTCCGGATAGTCGTTCTTGTGGAAGTTCTGGTTGACGTGGATGACGTAGCAGTGGCCTTCGATGGCGATGTGCTTGATGGTGTCGTGCCACTCCGGATTGTTGTTCGTGTTGGGCGCCAGGTAGATCGTAACGCCTTTTTCGTACAGCGCAACGCGTGCCAGCGGCATGTAGTTCTCCCAGCAGATGAGGGCGCCGATGTTGCCCCAGGGCGTGTCGACCACGGGGAATTCGCCCTTGTTGCCGTCACCCCAGCACAGTCTCTCCGCGCCGGTGGGCTTCAGCTTTCTGTGGCGTGCCAGCAGTGCGCCGTCCGGTCCGAAGATCAGGTTGGTGCAGTACAGCGTGGCGTTCTCCAGGCAGCGTTCGGTGATGCCGATGGAAACGTAGGCGCCGGCCTGCGCTGCGGCATCCGCCAGACGGTCCGTGTCCTCGCTGGGTACGACCACGGAATTATCGTAATAGACCTTCCAGTCCAGTCTGCCGTATTTGTCACGGTTGCCTACGGTAAAGCCGAATGTGAGACCGAAGGGGTAGCAGGGGATGTAGCTCTCGGGGAAGACGATCAGTTCTGCGCCGTTGTTGCCCGCTTCGATGATCTCCTTGCACGCTTTATCGATGGTGGCGTCCTTGTCGAACATGACGGGGCCGGCCTGCACGAGGGCGATGCGGCAGGTATCTTTTAGGTCTTTCATATTGTTCTCCTTACTGCAAAAATAGTATAATAAGCAAGTTACAACATATTATATCTTTTTGCGGAAAACGCGTAAACAGGAAAGACGATCCATGGAGTGCAAAAAATATAACGTGGCGGTCCTGGCAGGGGACGGCATCGGTCCGGAGGTCTGCGAAGCCGGCAGGCAGGTGATGCAGGCGGCCGCGGAAAAAGACGGGCACATCGCCTTCACTTTCACCGATCATCCCTGGGGCTGCACCTATTATAAAGAGACCGGCCGCATGATGCCTGAAGACGGGCTGGAGATCCTGAAAAACTACGACGCGATCCTGCTGGGCGCTGTCGGAAGGCCGGATGTACCGGATCACATCTCCCTGCGGGGGCTTCTTCTCACGATCCGGCAGGGCTTCGACCAGTATGTCAACCTGCGACCCGTCAAGCTGCTGAAAGGCGCGCCCTGCCCCTTAAAGGACGTTAAGCGCGAGGATATCGACATGATCTTCGTCCGCGAGAACAGCGAAGGCGAATACGCCGGCAAAGGCGTGCTGGAAGCGGACCGGGCGGAACAGGTGGGCGTCTTTACCCGCAAGGGATGCGAGCGCATCATCCACTACGCGTTCGAATTGGCGGTCCGGGAGGGCCGGCACCGGGTGACCAGCATCAGCAAAGGGAACGCCTTAAACTATTCCATGGTGTTCTGGGATAAGATCTTTGCGGAAGTGGCGAAGGACTACCCCCAGATCGAGACGAGGTCCCTGCTGGTGGACGCCGCCTCCATGTTCATGGTCAAGGATCCCGGGCGCTTCGACGTGGTGGTCTGTTCCAATCTGTTCGGCGACATCTTAACGGATCTGGGCGCCGCCATCGCAGGCGGCATGGGCCTGTCTGCAGGCGCTAACATCAATCCCGAGCGCAGATTTCCCTCCATGTTCGAACCCATCCACGGGTCAGCGCCGGACATCGCCGGCCAGGGCATTTCCAACCCGATGGCGACGGTCTGGGCCTGCTCCCAGATGATGGACTACTTCGGACGGCCGGACCTGGGCAAAAAGATGCTCGATGCGGTGGAAGCCGTCCTGGAGGAGGGCACCGTGCTTACGCCGGACCTGGGCGGAAGCGCGAAGACGGACGACGTGACCCGGGCGATCATCAACAAGTTATAAAACCATTTAAAGGAGAAACATAAACCAATGGCAGAAAATTGCAACCACAACTGCAGCAGCTGCGGACAGGACTGCGCAGACAGAAAAACCACCGATTTCAGCGAACACCTGAACGAGTATTCCTCGGTGAAAAAGGTGATCGGCGTCGTATCCGGCAAGGGCGGCGTAGGCAAGAGCCTCGTTACCTCTCTGCTGGCTGTATCCGCAGCCAGAAAGGGCCTGAAGACCGCTATCCTGGATGCGGACATCACCGGACCTTCCATCCCCAAGGCGTTCGGCCTTCACGATAAGGCCTATGCCGTGGATCAGGGCATCGTGCCCGTTCAGACGAAGTCCGGTATCGACGTCATGTCCCTCAACCTGCTCATCGACAACGAGACCGATCCCGTCGTCTGGAGAGGCCCCATCATCGCCGGCACCGTCAAGCAGTTCTGGACCGACGTCATCTGGGAGGACGAAGATGTGATGTTCATCGATATGCCGCCGGGGACCGGCGACGTTACGCTCACCGTGTTCCAGAGCCTTCCCATCGACGGCCTCGTCATCGTTACCTCTCCCCAGGAGCTCGTCGGCATGATCGTCGAAAAGTGCGTCAAGATGGCGCAGATGATGAACATCCCCGTGCTGGCCATGGTGGAGAACATGGGCTATGTAGAATGCCCGCACTGCGGCGAAAAGATCTATCCGTTCGGAGAAAGCAGACTCGCGGACCTGGCGAAGGAGTATCACGTAAACCTTACCGCTGCGCTTCCCATCGATCCCAAGCTGGCTGCTGCCTGCGACAAGGGCGACATCGAAGCATTCGAGGGTAACTGGCTGGACGGCATCACGGACGTCATCCAGAATCTGTAGGTGATCTTATGCTTACCGGAAAACAGAGAGCCTATCTGAGAGGGCTGGCGCAGGAACTGCAGCCCGCCGTCTACGTCGGAAAAGAGAACCTGACCGCTGCGGTGGTGACGGAGATGCACGATTACCTGAACGCCCACGAACTGTTGAAGGTGAAGATCCAGGAAGGATCGGACCTGGAAGCGAAAACCTGCGCCAACGAAGCGGCGCAGCGCCTGGGCGCGGAATTCGTGCAGGCTATCGGCCGCCGTTTTGTGCTGTACAGAAAAGCACAGGATCCCGAAAAGAGAAAGATCGTACTGCCGAAATAAGCCTGTCGAAGCAACAGCGTAGGAAGGAGACAAAAATGCGTATCACTTACTATGGCCATTCCTGCTTTACCTTGGAATCGCAAGGGTTTCGGGTCGTGGTTGACCCGTATAGGAATTATGTCCCCGGCTACCGGGCGCTGCATCTGGAGGCGGATGCCGTCTTCTGCTCCCACGGTCACGATGACCATGCCTGGGTGCAGGCGGTAACGATACGCGAAAACGCGCCTGCAGACCCCTTTACCGTTACGGAAGTGGCCGGATTCCACGACGATGCGCAGGGCGCAAAGCGCGGACCCAACACGATGCGCATCTTCGAGGCGGAAGGACTGAAGGCCGTCCACCTGGGCGACATCGGCTGCATGCCGCCGGAAGCGGATCTGGAGAAACTGAAGGGCGCGGACGTCTGCCTGGTGCCCGTGGGCGGTTGCTACACCATCGATGCGGTGCAGGCCAAGGCTCTGATGGACATCCTGCAGCCGAAGATCGTCATCCCCATGCATTTCCGTTTGGGCGATATGGGCTTTGCCGAGATCGGCACCCTGGAAGAATTTACAAAACTCTATGCGCCGGAGAGCGTCTACTTCCCCGGCACGAATACCATGGAACTGACGAAAGAGACCCCTGCAGGGGTCACCGTACTGCAATATATGTAGACATTCCAAGCCATACGGAGGTGTTCCATGTCCGAGACCTATCAAGACGTTCCTTTCAGAAACCGGGAGGACCTGGACCGCTATGCGGTCCGGCGGAATGCCGCACGGTGAAAGAAGCGGTCTTTTTCCTTCGAAAAAGCAGAAGAAATGCAATATAGGCAAGAAAAAACTCCCGGATGTCCTCCGGGAGTTCGCTTTATTCGCCTGTCGTTTCTTCGGTCCATTCCGTGAAATCGACGATATGGACAGCCAGGGCATCGCCCCGGGCTATGCGGAAATCTTCCTTTGGCAGGATCTTGGACATGCCCCTTCGCACCACCAGGATCAAAACGCCGAATTCCTCTTCGATCTCTTTGGCGGTCATGCCGATCCATTTACTGTCGAAATCGATATAGACGGTCTGGATGTTGAGGTCTCTGGGGTCGGAGCTTGCCTGCATCTCCGTATAGCGCTCCACGAAACCGGCGGAGATGATGCCGGTGGGGATCGCCACGGCGCCGACGCCTAAAAAGGCGATGATGATGCCCATCACCTGACCCAGCGGCGTAATGGGGCTGATGTCGCCGTAGCCCACGGTGAGGATCGTGGACATGCTCCACCAGATGCCGGAAAAGGCGTTTTTAAAGGCTTCCGGCTGCACCTCATGCTCTACGCTGTACATGCAGAGCGACGAGGCCATCATCAGGATGAAGATGATAAAGCAGGACGATGCGATCTGGTTTCTCTTGTCGTAGATGACGGACGTGATGACGTTAAAGGAATCGAAGGCCTGGTTGACCCTAAACAGCCGCAGGATGCGCACCACCCGCAGCATGCGGAACACTACGAAGCCGGCCAGGGGCAGGAAGGGCAGGATCGTAAGCAGCAGCACCACGCCGTCGAAGGACTTCGCGAAGCGCCAGGCTGCAGCGCCCATGCTCTTTTCCTCCGGATACAGCAGATCTGCCGTCCAAAGCCGCAGCAGGTATTCCACGCAGAAAAACAGCCCCGTTATGCCTTCCAGCACGTTGATGATGCCCATGTAGGGTGCAAACCGCTCGAAGGTCTGCAGGAACATCATGACGATGTTCACCAGGATCATCACGATGAGCACGTCGTCGAACACGCGGCTGGGTGTGTCGCTGGTATTGCCGATCTGGATGATGTCGAAGATCCTCTTTTTCTTTGCAGACTTCTGCTCCATAGATGCCTCCTGTCCTATCGTTATAAGTATACAACATTTGCACAAAATTTTTTATCCGTGTTGGATATTTGCTGGATAAGGCCTTGTTATAAAAAAGACAGAATTCATATTGGAACAACTGGGAGGAGTTGAAAATATCAGACCCGAACAAAACCCTCACAAAAGAAGAACAACTGGATATCTTAAACGCCTTTTTTAACCGTATCCTTGTAGAAGGCAAGGAGCCAAAGGCCGGATTGGAGCGTCTGAAGTCGCTCCAGCCGGCTGCACTCCACCCTTTCGATCTACAAGCTTTCTAAGCCTTCAAATCGCCCCGTCAGGGTACGAAATGGGTTTCGGCGGGTAACTTTGCAGTTCACGCGTAGCCGCTCCGCATTCCGGCGATTTTTCACTAAAGCTGTAACAATAATTTAACCTACAGGTTTATTGAAAGGGAACCGGCC
This sequence comes from uncultured Eubacteriales bacterium, assembly GCA_902773665.1. Lineage (GTDB taxonomy): Bacteria > Bacillota > Clostridia > Peptostreptococcales > Anaerovoracaceae > RUG11894. The sequence continues at coordinate 40,496 of CACYFF010000018.1, forward strand.
ATGTGATATAGTGCTAACGGAAAAGGCCAAAAGGTCCATGAAAGGATAAACAATGAGAACTTCAATGCTGCAAACATTTGAATTTGGCATTCGCCCCCTTTGCGGAAAAGAAAACGCAAAGTTGGATTATCGTGCCACAAAAAGACAGCGGAAGGCGATCGGTGATATCGGGTCACAGTTAGCGTAAACAATATGTTGGTCAGGCCGCTTGTCAAAGAAAGGACAGGCGGCCTTTTTGGTAGGGAAGAGAAAATGTTTGAGATCAAAGGAAAAGTGAATACAGCCATCTGCTACGCGACCGTCGTAGAGGATGAGGCGATCGAGCAGATCCGGCGGATGTGTGATTTCGATTTTACGGAGGGCAGCAGAGTGCGGATCATGCCGGACGTGCACGCCGGCAAGGGCTGCACGATCGGCACCACGATGACGGTCCACGGAAAGGCCGTCCCCAACGTGGTCGGCGTGGATATCGGCTGCGGCATGTACACGGTCAAACTGGCGGAAAAGACAATCGATCTGGCGAAGGTCGATGAAGCCTGTCACACTATCCCGTCCGGCCAGAACGTCTGGCCCGGGCGGATCGAAGCCTTCGACTTTACGCAGCTGCGCTGCTACCGGGAACTGAAGGAGATGAGCTGGCTCAAGCGGTCCTTAGGCACGCTGGGCGGCGGCAACCACTTCATCGAGGTGGAGGAAGGTGCGGACGGCACCAAGTATCTGGTGATCCACTCAGGGTCCAGAAATCTGGGCAAGCAGGTCGCGGAGTTCTACCAGGCGCTTGCGACGGACCTGAACCGGGGCAAGGAGGAGTACCTCAAGGCCCGGAAGGCGATCATCGAGACCTACAAAGCGCAGGGTAGAAAGCAGGAGATCCAGCAGGCGCTGAAAGACCTGCAGTGGGTCAAGCGCGACGCCACGATCCCCGACGACCTCTGCTACGTCTACGGTGAGTACTTCGACGACTACCTGCACGACGTGGACATCTGCCAGAAGTTCGCTGTGCGGAACAGGGAGCTGATGGCGGAGGTCATCCTGGAGCGGGCGGGCCTCACAAAGGTGGACGCCTTCCACACGATCCACAACTACATCGACGTGGACGAGATGATCCTTAGAAAAGGCGCCATCGCGGCACACGAGGGAGAACTGGTGCTGATCCCGATCAACATGCGGGACGGCTCCCGGAGTGGAACTACTCAGCGTCGCACGGTGCCGGGCGGATCATGTCCAGAAGCAAGGCGAAGGAGTCGCTGGACATGGATGCTTACAAGGCATCCATGGCAGGCATCTACACGACTTCCGTGAACGAGGCGACCCTGGACGAGGCCCCGATGGCGTACAAGTCCATCGACGATATTCTGGGCGTGGTCACAGAATCTGTGGATGTGATCGAAATTTTAAAGCCAATCTTTAACTTTAAGGCAAGTTAAGCCGGCGTGCGTTTCCGGCTTAGCCTCTGCCGGAAACGGAGCGTAAATGAAATGTGTAAGATACCGGTCATCGATCTGTCTGCGACCGGGCAGAACATCGCAAGGCTGAGGATCGAGGCAGGCATGTCGGTAAAGGACCTGCAGGATATCTTCGGCTTTGCGAACCCGCAGGCGATCTACAAGTGGCAGAACGGTCTTTGCCTGCCGACCCTGGACAACCTGGTGATCCTGGCAGCAGCGCTGGGTGTAGGGCTGGATGAGATCGTTGTGTATCGGGCGGCCTGCGCGTAGCAGCATGCTGCAAATCATTATCTCAGCAACGGTCTTCTAAACCGTCCCTCCCCAAGATGGTTGTTCTCAGTTGTGAGAGGCATATATGCCAATTTGCAAAAGTAAAGCAAAAAGACTTAGAAAATCTAAGTCTTTTTTCGTTTATGAGTGAAAATGACTTAGATATTGGCCGTAATCTAAGTCATTTTTTGAAAATCCTTCGAAATGGCATAAGATATCTAAGACACTAATCGAAAGTTGTAAAAATGGCATAGATGCGGTCCGGCATTACACAGGCAGCCCGAGGGCTTGGCGAAATGATAGTTTCTGAAAATTGTGAAAGGGTCAAAGGATCTGTCGTGACCCAATGGCATAAGCCGAGATCGTCAACGGGTCGGCCGCAACCCCAGCTTGTTTCGCACAGAGACCTTGCATTCCCGGCAAGCCCAATTAGAATAATATTAGAAACAGTTCGCGCACAGTTGGCCGATCCACCATGAGACTATTCATCGCAATACAACTGAACGAGGAAATGCGGAATCTGCTGGGCGATATCCAGGACAGCTACCGCAGGATGGCGGTCCGGGGGAACTATACGCCCGCCGAAAACCTGCATTTAACGCTTGCCTTTATCGGCGAATACGATGACCCGGACAAGGTCCTGGAGGCGCTGGAGGCCGTGTCGTTTCAGCCGTTCCGGATCTCGCTGGACCGGACCGGCTGTTTTGGCGACCTGCACTGGGCCGGGATCGCGGACAGCCCGCAGCTCGAAAATCTCGTAAAACAGATCCGGCACGCTCTGGCGGATGCAGGGATCCCGTTCGATAAAAAGCGGTTTAGAGCACATATTACCTTCCTGCGAAGGGCGACATTTCCACGCGGCGCAAAGACTCCGTTTCCGGGTATCAAAACGGCAAACATGCTGGTCGAAGAGATCGCTCTGATGTGTTCGACACGGGGCAAGCACGGCATGATCTATACGAAGATCGGGGCCGTAGAGGCGAGAAACGTACTATGAAACGAGCAGAACAATTAAAACAGATCTATAACCTGCAGCCTCACGAAGAGGGCGGCTATTTTACGGAAGTGTATACGGCACCTTTCGAAAAAGACGGCAGGGCGCTGTCCGGCAGCATCTATTTCCTGCTGGACAGGGAAGAGACCTCCCGTTTTCATCGGATCGATTGCGACGAGGTCTGGTATTTCCACGAAGGCTGCGGGATGATGATCACTGTGCTGATGGACGGGTCACAGAAGGAACTTCTGCTGGGCAGCGATCTGGAACGGGGCGACCGGGCGATGGTCGTCGTCCCAAAAGGCAGTGTGTTTGCCGCGGCAAATCTGGATCCGCAGGGGTATACCTTCGTTTCCTGTATGACCACGCCTAAGTTTTCCTACGACGGATTCCAGTTGATCGTCTCCGTCGCTGAGATGCGGCAGGCGGATGCGAGAACCATTGCAAACGGCACGCCTTCGATAGAACTGATGCGCAGAGCTGCCCAGGGCATTTTCGATGCGTATGACGGATGGATGGGTCACAGAACGCTGGTGATCTGCGGCAGCGGCAACAACGGCGGAGACGGCTATGCGCTGGCGGAGATCCTGTCAACGCATGGCTATCCTGTGGAGATCCTGCGCGTATCGAATAAGTTTTCGGAGGATGGCCGGTATTATTATGAAAAGTGCCGGGCTCTTGATGTTCCGGTGTTTACGTACAAAGAGACCTTCGATTTCTCCGGCTACGATATCCTCGTAGACTGCATGCTGGGTACGGGCTTTTCCGGCGTTCCCAGGGAGCCGGTCGTCGGGGCGATCCTGCGGGTCAACGAGGCGAAAGAAAAGGGCGCATTCGTGATCTCCGCGGACATCAACAGCGGGATGAACGGCGACACCGGCGAAGCGGAGATGGCCGTCAAGAGCGATCTGACGGTATCGATCGGATATCTGAAGCACGGCCTGCTGCAGGGCAAAGCAAAGGAGCTGATCGGCCGGCTGGTGAATGTGGAGATCGGAATAGAACTATGAAGAATGCGAAAGAGGGTGAGCCCATGCAACATCAATACGATTTTGACAGACCCATCGACAGACGGAACACCAATTCGTTTAAATGGGACATTCCCGAGCGGCACATGGGTACGGAAGACGTGCTGGGCATGTGGACGGCGGACATGGATTTTCAGAGCCCTGCACCGATGCTCCAGACGCTTCGGGAGAGGCTCGATCACGGGGTGCTGGGCTACACGATCCGCGGACCGAAGTATTACGAGATTATCCAGAACTGGCTGCAGCGCCGCTATGGATGGGAACTGGACAAAGATTCGATCCACTTCTGTCCGCCGGGCGTAATTCCTGCCGTCTGCATGCTCGTCGAGCTGCTCACAAAGCCGGGGGATGCGGTCTTCGCTTTTATGCCGAACTACGATTCGCTGTACGGGGCTGCGGAATCCATGGGCCGGCGCCTGGTGACCGCACCATTGTCCTGCAGTACGCAGGGGCCTTTAAGGTGCGCGGACTGGAAAATGGACCTGGACGCCTTCGAAAGGGCGGCTGTCGAAAACGACATTCATCTTGCGCTGTTCTGCTCGCCGCACAATCCGGTAGGCCGCGTCTGGACGGCAGAAGAGCTGTCGGAATTTGCGGCGGTCTGTCGGCGTCACGACATCTTCGTGATCTCAGACGAGGTCCACTGCGATATCGTCCGTCCGGGGGTCAAACACATTCCTATGGGGAGCGTGCCGGGCATGGAAGACCGCAGCGCCACGCTGATGAGCCCGAACAAGAGCTTTAACGTCGCCGGTCTGATGACTGCCAGCGTGTTTATCCCGAACCGGCAGGTGATGGCGGCGTTCCGTAAAAAACTGTCGGCCTGGGCGATGACGCTGGACACTGTCTTTGGTACCCTGGCGGTGGAAAAACTGTATTCCGACCCTGCCTGCGAGGAATGGCTGGATCAGGTGAATGCTTATCTTACCGCAAATCTGGAATACGCGGCGGACTATATCGCGCAAAACATTCCAAGCATTAAGACTTATGTTCCGGAGGGCACCTATCTCCTGTGGCTGGATTGTTCGGACACGGCATTCCGCGGGGATGCGCTGTGCGAACATCTGGTAAAAGATCTGAAATTGGATCTGTGCGACGGGCGGGAGTTCGATCCGTCCCGGGACGATCATATGAGGCTGAACTGCGCCTGCACCCGCGCTACGCTGCGGGAGGCGCTGAAGAGGCTGGAGAGGATCTGATCGGATATGAAGATCTGGCTGGACGATCTGCGGGACACGCCTGCAGGATACACAAGAGCATACTGCGTCGCGGATGCGAAAAATCTGATCGAAGACTGCGAGCGGCGGGGCGAAAGAATTGAAGTGATCGACCTGGACTACGATCTCGGCATGTATGAGTTCTATGGCGGGAAAGGGATCCGGCTGCTGGAGTGGCTTCACGAGCGTGGTACGCACTACCCCTGCGAGGTTCACTCGACGCATCATTACGGCAAGCCGGAGATGGAACGGTATATCTGGTGGAATTGGGTGTAAAGCAGAATAACAAAGTCGGCGAAGATGGAGAAAATAGTTTCGGAGAAAAACTTCGGCTGATAAAGCCGAATCTGTGAGGTGAACGGGCGTGAAGATCGAGTGGGTGGAAGGCTTTGAAATCATGGCTGCCGCTGAAAACGGCAAAATCGTAATATCTGCAAACAGAGAGGGCTTGCTCTCGCTGGCAAAACACCTGACGGCACTTGCAGACAGTGAACCGGGAGAGCATGTCCATTACGATGAATACAACTCTCTCGAAAGCGGCTCGGCAGAAATCATTATTGAAAGAGTTTTGTGAAACGTGAAAAGATTTGAACACACCAACAGACCGGGTTTCTGGCTCGGATTTATCGATTTCTTTACTGCAGGTCTGTTTTTCCTGATCTACATGCCGATGGGGCTTCAAAACGAATTGGAGAGCATTCTTGGCCATAAAGTGCGTCCGTATTGGCAGGCTTATCTGCTTGGCATACCGGATCTGTTTATCTATCCACTGGTATGGATGGCAAGGATCGCGGAAGAGCTGAAAACCAAGGCTGAGGAACTTGGAATAGAAGGTCCTCACACATCCTGGAAGCATATGTTCTGGTGGAACTTGCTGGGATGTCTGTGCTTCGGACCCATGATCGCAACCGGGCGGTTTTTTAAGACGCTCAACCAGATCGAGACAGAATTGAACAAAAACATTCCGGAGGGAGAGTAATGTTTACCGTCGATTACAAAACGCTCACGCTGTCCTTTAACGAATTTCATGATGTTTCGGACAAGGATATGCCGGAGTACGGAGAATACTGCCTGCTCGAACTGAAGAACGGGGACTATACCGCAGGCGGCTGGCTTCCCTCCGGAAACGGGCACAGTGCAGCGGGGAAGTTCCTCCGCGGAACCGCCGACACGGTCGATTCGGAAGAGGTGGCAAGATGGCATTCCCTGGATCGCTATGACCTTACGGAAATCCTGGAAGACGAGGAGATCGGCTGGATCAACCTCGGGCCGGAAGAAGAGGGGATCCGCGGCGCTCAATTTGACGGCTTCAAATCCTTTGCAGACAGAAAGAACCCGAAAGAGGAACAGTTCTGCCTTTTGATCATGAAGAACGGCAGCCTGGCGGCCGGCAGATGGAACAAGTGGCGAGGCGAAGCCGGCGGCGCTTTTATTTATTCGTCAGCGCTGGCAAGCCATAGTTGGGACGAGGTATGGGCTTGGACGCCGCTCAGTTCGGATGAGTACTTCGCGATGGAGGTGGAACGGGAGGCCGAAAAAAAGCGGGAAAAGAAACTGAATAAGAACCCTTCGGTGGACCCGGAACTGTTCAAATATGGATTGGACATTAACGCGTATTACGAAAAGGCTTTGGAAAAGCTGCGCGGAGAGTTCTATTGGGCGACGCTTCCGATGATGAAGAAGCGCACCCCGGTCTGGCAGATCGCACCCCTTCACGGCAAATATGTCTTCGGCCAGATCGACAAAAACTATTACGACGATTCCGACATCGTGACCCCCTGGACAGAGGGAACTACTGCAGACGAGTTCATCGAGTTTCTGTGCAGCTATACGCACGATACGGTGGAACATTCGAATCCGGAAGAGAAGTTCAAGTTCGGTACGGACATAAACGTATATCTGGAAAAGGCCTTCGAAAAAGTAAAGAAGGATTACCGCTGGCTCGATAAAAAGATGCTCGCAAAGAGCTGGCAGTACGATATACAGAAGGTCGACGGAGACCTTGAGTTTGTCCGGAAATATGGAGAGGAGGCGGAGTATTCGGTATTCGACGTTGAAAGCGCCGAACGGTTTATCGAATGTGTGGAGGGTGACTATCAGAGCGCTGCGCTTGCAGCCAATAAGACCGTGGCAAGCTATGAACCGACCTTCGGACATATCAGCCTGTACGGCTGGAATCTTGAAAGTTATGTCTTCTACAAGCTGAAGTCGGGGGACTACAAAGTGAGCGTAACCGCCGGGGACCGTGTGACCGGCGGCAGCAGAGATTTCTTCATTACGCCGTACTGCTTTGAAGCAAAGACCTACGAGGAGTTTCTGGACCGCTATCTGGAGATCGTTCCGGACTATTCGTTCGGGCTTGGTAAGAAGGAGCTTCTGCCGGATAAAGAGCTGAAGAAGTTTCTTGGATATTGACGATGTGAAGGAGATCATCATGAACATAAATGCACTAAATATACTAGCAGACGCCATATCGGATGTTGGAGCGTGGTGGTGCTGGCATGTGGGTGACGATATGCTGCAGCTGGAGTTCCGTGATGTGCAGCTGTATGATGAAACAAAAGACGAAAAAGAAACTCATACTACGGATGTTTTGGCTGTGCGCTTCTATGGTCATGTTTTTGCGGTCTTTCTGAATGATCTGAATGATATGAACTGGCATGAACGTTTCCGTGATGATGATTCGATCCTTTATCCTGTCGATACCTATGACATGGCATTCGACGATAAGAAAGAGGCTGAGGCGTTACTGAATGATTATAGAAACCGGATTCCCGTCAAAGACTTCAAAGGTACAGAAACTCTGTTAACCGCAAAGCACATTTTCTGCGCCCGATGTGATGCGGTGGGCTTTATCGTTGGCGGAGATGAAATAGAGATCGTAGGGGAAAAGGGAAAATATACGGAAGAAGAAATAGAGCCGCTGTCAAGAAAGTGGTGGGAATACTGGAAAGACTACTGGCGTTTAAGAGGGACGCGTGACGCCTTGCCCAAAGACTATGCCTGCGAAGTGACGATTCCCGTGGATAAGGATTCTCCTCAGGGGGAATGGTAGGGTACATGATACTGGATGCATGTAACGAAAGCATAAATATCAATGGATCTGACTGCGATTATATCCGCTTCGGAAAAGGCAAGAATGCGATCATCATGCTTCCGGGAGTTGGGGACGGATTTAAGACAGCGAAAGGTATGGCTCTACCATTTGCCCTGATGTACAGATGCTTCGCGGAGAATTTCAGAGTGTATGTTTTCAGCAGAAGAAACGATATGCCTGAAGGGTTCACCACCGCTGATATGGCAGATGATCTGGATGTCATCATGGACGCTCTGAACATAGGACCTGCAAGCATATTCGGCGTATCTCAGGGCGGCATGATAGCGCAGCAGATGGCGATCCGTCATCCGGACAAGGTGAGAAGTCTCGTTCTTGCGGTCACTGCGTCCCGCCCAAATGAGATCATGAAGGAAACTCTTGAAACATGGCTCGAAATGGCTGACAGAGGGGATCACAAGGGCATTATGCTCGATACCGCGGAGCGATCCTACACCGGAGGCTATCTTAAACGCGCCAGAATGATAAACAGGATGATCGCCGCCGCAAAGCCTAAAGACTATATGCGGTTCAGGATCCTCTGCAGATCCTGCCTTGAACATGACGTTTACGATGATCTTCATAAGATCATCTGCCCGGCGCTGATCATAGGCGCGGATCAGGATAAGGTACTGGGGCCGGCGGCATCGATAGAAATGCAGGGAGAGATCCCCAATAGCCAACTGTACATGTATGAAGGTTACAGCCACGGAGTATATGAACAGGCAAAAGATTTCAACGCAAGGGTATTGAGATATCTGATGCAGCTTATCGTATGATCAGTGTTTGAAAGGAGATCGACATGGACAAATTCGAGTACAAAGTGGTGACGTTTGACACAAAAGGAAGGACTATTAAGTGCTAACGGTAAATCTCAGATATACAGGGGAAAATGGAGCTGCCCTTGCATTCGCAAAGGAAATGGCTGCATCCGGTACGGTAGATGCGATCCGTGCAGAGGAAGGCAATATCCGTTACGAATACTATATTTCATTGGATGACCCCCAGACCGTCCTGCTGATCGACAGCTGGCGGGATCAGGCTGCGATCGATGCGCATCATGCCAGCCCGATGATGAAAACGATCGCCTCGCTGCGGGAAAAGTACGATCTGCATATGACCGTAGAACGTTATGTCGATGCCGGGGAAAATACGGCGGATGAGAAGTTTATCCGGAAGTGAAAGACCGGTAAAAGAAGGGCGGTGTTTTGTGCATGGAACTGAAGATCATTACAGATAAACT